>CAZOOS010000181.1:0-5345 GCA_964581475.1 uncultured Hyphomicrobium sp. | reverse complement strand
GACGACTGGTACAAGCACGTCGCCTTCGCGCAGACCTCGAAGGGCTACGGCATGCACGCCATCAACCTCGACGGCGACATCGGCCCGTGGCTGCAATCCCTGAAACTGCGCGGACTGAAGGACTTCGCCGCCCGCAAGGGCGTGACCAACCTTTCGGGCGAAGAGATCGAGATCATGAACCTGTCGGGCCCGGCGACGGGGCTCGAGATGATGCAGCCGGTCGGGCTGACGGCGCCGACGCCCAACTTCTTCGCCCGCAAGGCGTATTACGTGAACAAGATGGTCATCGGGAAGACGTCGGCCGAGCTGCTGGCGGAGTTTACGCGCCGCATGGACGCCAGCTCGCGCAAGGCGGGGGCGGTCGAGTTCGCCGCGGCATTCGATGAGGCGCGGCAGGAAAAGCTGCCCTGGCGCTGACCTAGCCGAGCCGGCGATAGGGGCCGCAGTCCCTTCCGGGAGGCAAATTCATCCCGGGCGATGCAGTTTTGCATCGGACTCTGCCGCCGCGGGCTCCTAAAGTGCCCAGGGAAAAAATGGGAATTGCGTATGAAGCTCGCATCGTCTGGTGGCGTCGCCGTCGCGTCGTTGGCGTTGGCCGCAATTGCTTCGGCTGCTATTGGCACGGCTCCGGCCAGCGCCCAGGAATTGCTGCGCATCCCGAGCCTTAGCTACGCTTCCGACGCCGAAGTCAGCTCGCTGGCGCGAACCGGATTCATCATCTCGCCGGACTGGAGCCTCAGCGACGAGGTGGATCTCGGCGGAACCGGGGGGGGGCTCCTGGAGGATACCGAGGGTTGGGCCATTGGCGCCAAGCTCGGCTACGACCAGCAGATCGGCAACGTGGTCGTCGGGGTCATCACCGACGCGTTCTACTCGTTCGCCGACGGTGACGGCCGTGGCGGCGCGCCATACAAGTCGGAGCTCGACTATTACGGCACCGTGCGCGGGCGGCTCGGCTATTCCTTCGGCCGCCTGATGGCCTACGGCACGGCCGGCTACGCCTATGGCGAGCTCGAAGTAACCAACATCGGCACCGGTGCTGCCGCCAGCGAGACACTGTCGGGTTGGACCTACGGCGGCGGTCTCGAGTACTTCTGGAACCGGGACCTCAACCTGCACGTCGGCTACCGCAGGATCGATTTCGACGATCAGACCTTCTCGTCGCTTCCCATCGGCAGCAACACGCTGTCGCCCGAGATGGACATCATCGACTTCGGCCTGACCACCCGCTACTGAGCCGGCGTCTTCCTCACGGCCATTTCACGACGGGCGGCATCGACGACAGGATCGAATCGACGTTGCCGCCGGTCGTCAGGCCGAACACCGTGCCGCGGTCGTAGAGCAGGTTGAACTCCACATAGCGTCCGCGGCGCACGAGTTGCTCCTCGCGATCGGCGTCCTGCCACGGCAGCGCGAAGTTGCCCCGCACCAGCATCGGATAGACGCCCTGAAAGGCGCGGCCCACGTCCTGCGTGAAGGCGAAGGCCGCAGCCCAGCCGCCCTCCGCCTCGGCCGGCGTCAGATAGTCATAGAAGATGCCGCCGACGCCGCGCGTCTCCTTGCGGTGCGGAAGGTAGAAGTACTCCTCGCACCACTGGCGATAGCGCGGGTAGTCGGCGACGGCGTGGGGAGCGCAGGCGCCGTACATCGCCGCATGGAAGGCAAGGCTGTCGGCGTCGTCCTCCTTGCGCCGGCGATCGAGCACCGGCGTCAGGTCAGCGCCACCGCCGAACCACCACTTGGAGGTGACGACCATGCGCGTGTTCATGTGCACGGCGGGCACGTTGGGGTTCTGCGGATGGGCGATGAGCGAGATGCCGGAGGCCCAGAACTGCGGATGCTCCTCGGCGCCGGGTATCTGCTTGCGGAACTCGGGGGCGAACTCGCCGAAGACGGTCGATGTGTGCACGCCGACCTTCTCGAACACGCGGCCGTGCATCATGCTCATCACGCCGCCGCCACCCGGCGCGCCGGAGTGATCCGTCCGCTCCCATGGCGTGCGCTTGAAGCGTCCGGGAGCACGATCCGCCAGTGCGGCGCCCGCCGGCAGATCGTCCTCGAGCCTCTCGAAGGCGGCGCAGATGCCGTCGCGCAGCTCGCCGAACCAGGCGGCCGCCGCCTCCTTGTGCGCGACGAGCTGCCCCGCCTCGCGCGTCGGCTCCGTTCCCTCGGCCATGCCCGCTCGTTTCCTCGAACCCTTTTGTTGGCGCAATTCCCCCTATATATCCCCTGCAGCAATGTCTAGGGGCGCGTCTCTCGCTGGGACTCCCAAGACCAGGAAAAATATAACAATCTGCGCCCGGCTTGCTCTGCATGAGCGGTTGCGCGGTATCGGTATGTCGGCGCCCTCGGGGCGCCTGGAGCCAATTCATGATCGCCCGCTTCTTTGGCTGGCTCGAAACGCGTGTCGATTCATTCCCGCCCGAACAGGCCGGGATGCCACCGGCCACGTTCTGGCGGTTCATCGCCTATTACACGCGACCGTTCTGGCCGGTGATCCTCGTGTCGTCGGCGCTGTCGGGTGCCATCGCCCTCATCGAGGTGTCGCTGTTCGGCTTTCTCGGCAACATGGTCGACTGGCTATCGCAAGCCGACCGCGCCACCTTCTGGGAAACGCACGGGCGGTTCCTCGCCGGCATGGCGGTGGTCGTGCTGCTGATCCTGCCGGTGCTGAAGTTCTTCTACGAATCGGTCGTGCACCAGGGCGTGCTCGGCGGTTTCGCCATGCGCACCCGCTGGCAGGCGCACCGCTACGTACTGCGTCAGTCGATGGCCTTCTTCAACGACGACTTCGCCGGCCGTGTCGCCACCAAGGTGATGCAGACCGCCATGGCGGTGCGCGAAGTCGTCATGAAGGTCGCCGAGGTGCTGCTCTACGTCTGCATCTATTTTACCGGCGCGGTGTTCCTGTTCGCGGCGACCGACCTCAGGCTGTCGGCGCCGCTGCTGCTGTGGCTCGCCGGCTACCTCGTCACCATGCGCTACTTCATCCCGCGTCTTGGCCGCATCTCGCATGCCCAGTCGGACGCACGCTCCATCATGACGGGCCGCATCGTCGACACGTATACAAACATCTCGACGGTGAAGATGTTCGCCCATGCCGACCGCGAGGACGGCTACGCCCGCGAGAGCATGAGCCACTTCCTCGATACGGTGCACCAGCAGTTGCGCTTGGTGACGCTGCTCACCGTGGCGCTGAATTATCTCAACGCCATGCTGCTGTTCCTGGTGGCCGGCACCGCGCTGTGGCTGTGGTCGATCAGTGCCGTCACGGCGGGCGCCATCGCCCTGTCGGTCGGCCTCGTGCTGCGCCTGCAGGGCATGTCGCACTGGATCATGTGGGAGGTCGCGGGCCTCTTCGAGAACATCGGCGTCGTCCAGGACGGCCTCGAGACGATCGCGCGCGAGCGCAGCGTCGTCGACGCGCCGGACGCCAAGCCGCTGGTCGTGCCGAAGGGCGAGATCCGCTTCGAGCACATCAGCTTCAACTACGGGCGCGACGCGAGCACGGGCCGCGGTAGCGTCATCGAGGATCTGAGTCTGCGCGTCGCCCCCGGCGAAAAGGTCGGTCTCGTCGGCCGCTCGGGAGCCGGCAAGTCGACACTCGTCGGCCTGCTAATGCGTTTCTACGACCTCGACGGCGGCCGCGTGCTGATCGACGGGCAGGACGTCGCCCACGTGACGCAGGACAGTTTGCGGGCGCAGATCGGCATGGTGACGCAGGACACCTCGTTGCTGCATCGCTCGGTCATGGAGAACATCCTCTATGGAAGCCCAGACAACGGCCTCTTCGAAGCCGGTGCGCCGGAAGCCATAGCTGCCGCCAAACAGGCCGCAGCGCATGATTTCATCAGCAACCTCGAGGATCTGAAGGGCCGCAGGGGCTATGACGCGCACGTCGGCGAGCGCGGCGTGAAGCTGTCCGGCGGCCAGCGCCAGCGCGTTGCCATTGCCCGCGTGTTGCTGAAGGACGCGCCCATTCTCATTCTCGATGAGGCGACCAGCGCGCTCGATAGCGAGGTCGAGGCGGCGATCCAGGAGCAGCTGGTCAACCTCATGAAAGGTAAGACAGTCATCGCCATTGCGCACCGGCTGTCGACCATCGCTGCCATGGACCGGCTGATCATCATGGACGAGGGCCGCATCGTCGAGCAGGGCACCCACGCGGAACTGCTGCGGCGTGGCGGCCTCTATGCCGAGCTGTGGGCGCGCCAGTCGGGCGGCTTCCTCGCCCAGGACGCGGCCGAGTGACCTGCGTCAGGCTTTGCCTGCTTCGCCGCGCTAGCGCGGCCCGCATGCGCCAAATTGCCTACGGTTTTCTGTGCGCGCGGGGTTGAGCGCTCCTTAGAACGATGTCAATAAACCGCATGGCAAATCGCCTGGTTCTATAGGCCAATCGCGCCGACGCCCGGGCTGTGAGTGCGGGCGTCGTTTCTACCGGCGGCAGCCGATGCACTTCACACTTCAGCGCGCAACGTCTTCTGACCAGCGATCTAGCGGAGGCACCCGTGGCAATTGACGCCGAAGAACCGGACCGCAGGGACTTTCTCGTTCTCGCGGCCAGCGCCTTCGTCGCTGTCGGTGGAGCGGTGACGCTGTGGCCGTTCATCCAGCAGATGAATCCCGATGCTGGTGCACAGGCGCTGGCGTCCATCGAGGTCGACATCGCGCCGGTGAAGGAAGGTCAGGCGATCACCGTGCTGTGGCGCGGCAAGCCGGTCTTCATCCGCCACCGCACGGCCGAGGAGATCAAGGCTGCCGACGCTGTGCCGCTGACCGATCTGATCGACGAGTTAGCGCGCAACGACGCGCTGCCCGACGATGCGCTGGCGACCGACCTCAACCGCACCGTCAAGGGCCACGAAAACTGGCTGATCATGGTCGGCATCTGCACGCACTTGGGGTGCATCCCCAAGGGGCAGTCGCTCGGCGACAAGAAGGGCGACTTCGGCGGGTGGCTCTGCCCCTGCCACGGCTCGCATTACGACACTGCCGGACGCATCCGTAAGGGACCAGCTCCGCGCAATCTCGAGGTGCCGGTCTATAGTTTCGTAACGGACACCAAGATCAAGATCGGCTGACGAGCGGCGGGCGACGATGTCAGGAACACCCCACGGTACGACCTACGAGCCGACGACAAAGTTCGGCAAGTGGATGGATGCGCGCTTGCCGATCGCGCGGATGATCTACGCGCAGGCAGTCGATTTCCCGACGCCCCGCAACCTCAACTACTGGTGGACGTTCGGCGGCATCCTGACCTTCATGCTGGTGGCACAGATCGTCACCGGCATCGTGCTCGCCATGCACTACCAGCCGAGCGCCGCGGGGGCCTTCGACAGCGTCGA
>CAZOOS010000180.1:0-5371 GCA_964581475.1 uncultured Hyphomicrobium sp. | reverse complement strand
CAAACATTTGCCACGGTTGTCTCGCAAGTCAGAAGCAGATTTGGGGGAATCGGCGAGCGACACATGCCACGGAAGAAGCGTCAGCTGTGTGCTGGCTCCGCAGGCCGTCGGTTTGCGCTGGCAACCTTTGTCGGCGCCGCCGCGGCCCTTATCGTCGGCACGGCCGTGCCGACGGCGAATGCCAAATCCCTGCTTTCACGGTTATTGTCACCGCGTCGGCACGCTGACGCAGACCGATACCCTTGTCGGCTGGCGCGGCTACGTGACCGCCTCCTATTACGACAGCTGCCATCTTGACCGGCTCAATCCCTGCGGACTGACGAGCTCGGGCGCCGTCTTCCGCCCCGATCTCCCCGACAACGCCGCCAGCCCGCTGCTGCCGGACGGCACCGTCATCCTCGCCTACAATCCCAAGACCGGCGACGCCTCCGTGCTGCGGATCACCAACGCCGGCCCCTACAGCGGGGAGCGCAAGCTCGACGTATCGCGCGCCGCCGCAGAGAAGCTCGGCTTCCGCAAGCAAGGGGTGGCGCCACTCGTCATCAGTGTCCTGCAATCTCCGACGAAGGCCGATGCGAGCTACGTGCGGCGGCGTGCGTACCCAGTGGTTCCGGGCTACCTCGGCAGGTTCGCGACCGTCGACATCGCGCTCGAAACGGCTCGAACCCGCTTCGACCTGCGTGAGGAGAGCGGGCCGCTGGCCGACGACACGGGGGCGACGGTGCAGGCTGCCGCGCTGGAGAATGGACCCGTTCCGCGGCCCCAGCTCGCGGTGTCGCCATCGCTCGCCCGCGAGCTGGTGATGTTGCGCTCGCCCCCGCGGCCGGTGAACCCGGACCCGATGCTCGTGGAGGGCCCGCGTCTCGTGGAGGGCCCACGTCTCGTGCAGGGCCCGCGGCTCGTGCAGGGTCCGCGTCTCGTGAGCCGAGCCGACTTCGAGGCCCAGCAGTCACTTCCTCAACGATAGACTTCGCGCCGGGTCAGTAGCGGAATCTGCGGACACATCGGTGTAGCAAGCGGCGCGCCTGCGGGTGGCCGCAGATCTAGGCGGCTACGCTACGCAGTGCGCTGGCCAGGAGATCGGCGGCAACGTCGGAGTTCTTGTCTTCCGTCTGGTTGAAGACGTAGGCCGCAGTACTTCCCTCGCCGAGCAGCGGGTTTTTGGCCAGCGCGGCGATATCCTTTTGTTTCAATCCGCGCTCTTGCAGCATTTGCCCGAACGGCGTCGCGCCCATGCGGATGAGCGACTTGCCGCCATGGTCGGAGAAGAAGCGGGAGTATTCCAGCATGCCCTCGAAGGGCCCGGCAGAACAATGCACGCCGTTGGTTGCCGTCGTGACCTCGGCAAGGCCGAGCTCGCGGCTCCTTTCCCGCAAGGTGCGGCGAATGGAGCCCTCGACGGCGCGGGCGGGATCGGTGGCGCCCGTCACGTCGTGGCGCAGAGCCTGCCAGTCGGTGTCGGACCAGCATTCGAATACCACCAGCGTTTGGCCCGGACGCGTGTAATGCAGGAGCTGCTGCGGGTGAAAGGCATTGAGAACGACGACGCGCTCGCCCTGCACATTGAGCACGCTGTAATACTTGCCGCTGGCGAGCTTCTTGCTGCCGAGGGTGTCGGCGACGATGTTGAGCGCGAACGCCGAGACGTCCGGATAGTGTTCCAGGAACTGATGCCCGCCGAGAATGCTGGTGACGCCGGGGCACTCCGCCTCGAGCTTCTGACGTGTCGGTGCGGAGAGTGCGGAGCGCCCCAAGCGGGAGGCGCGATTGATGACGCCGTAGTGCTCTTCCATGATCTTGTGGCGTGCCAAGTAGGGCCCGTTGAGAACGCGGATGGCACCCGTCTCGATGCCGTGCCTGCGGAGCGCCGCCCCGATGAGGTCGAGGATGGGACCGAGCTTTGCGCCTTCGCGCACGGCCAACAGTTCGGGCTTCATGAACAGGACGAAGTGATTGCGCTTGTCGGGTTCACGCTCACCAAGCGGTACCAGCCATTCCTGCGCAGGCCGTTCGGCCGCGCCGACCTCGGTCACCGCCCGAAGGATCTCGCGCTTAAGCCGGTCTTTGTTCATTTCTCGCCTCGCCGTCTAGATGAAAGGCGTACACCGCTTCGGCCCGGGCTGGATCGAGGCCCTGCTTTCCGACACTGGTGAGCCAATGCTTGGCCTCGGACAAAAGCCCTTTGCCGTTCCGCCGCTTGATGCCGGGCGGACCGAGGTCCTGGCCGAAGTCGACGATATAGACACTCTCTCCATCCGTTCGAAGACGGTCGAAGGCTGAAACTGGTGAAAAGCCCAGCCGGTCCATCACTCCCGCCAAGGCAAACACCTGATCGGTTAATGCCACGCTATTGGCAGGCTGGCGACGCAGCCAGCGGGCAAGCTTTTCCTCTATGTATTGCTCCACCAACAGCGCGCGGCCCGAAAAATAGCACTTCGGCGTGCATACTCCCCCGGCCGCCAGCAGGCGGCGGCGGCATACCCATTCCTCGGTGAGTTCGCTCAATGTCCGCGCAGTTGAAAAGGCGGTTACCGCCTTTAACAGCACATCGTGCTCGTGCGCCGCGCCTATGACCTTGAATCGATAGAGGTAGGTTTCCGACCCGCCCCGCCGCCAGGGGTGCGTCTCCTGGAGCCGGGGCGGATCGTCAGGGTCCGAAGCCAGCCCGAGACGATACAGGGCTTCCCCCGTGGTGCTCGCGTCGACGAGCCCGCGCAATTCCTTCTCAAGGGTCCACGAGACTGCCATCGCACCACCGAAAAAGGGTACCCCCGCCATCTTTTATGGCGCGCGGCACGGCGCGTCGCAATGCTCTAAACGGTGCCAGCGGATAACTCGACGGCAGACTTCCCTCGATGGGCTAGGCGGGCCCGGGCGCCGCGCGCGGGGCGACCAGGCCCTGGCGCATGCAGAGGTAGACGAGCTCGATGCTGGAGCGGACGCCGAGCTTGGATTTGATCTCGTAGTGATAGTTCGCCACGACCTGGGGGTGAGGTTGAAGGCGGACGCTATTTCGTCCGTCGATTTCGCCTCCAGGAGCATGCGCAGGACTTCGAATTTCCGCGGGGACAGCTCGTCGACGGCCGAGACGTCGCTGTACAGCCGGCTGGCGGCAATGGCCTCGTTGATCTCCGCGCACAGCGCCGGGCGCCCTGCATAGACGCCAGGTCGATGCCGCCGCGGCAGCCTGGAGACAAAAGTCGAGGCGATCAGGCCGCTTTGCCCTTTAGGCGCTTCTGCTCGTACATGACGCTGTCGGCTTCCGCCATCAGCCGGTCGATCGGCATGTTGTCCTGGCGCGCGAGGCAGCTATGGCCGACGCTGTAGGAGATGGCGGACGGGAGGCTATCCTCCTTGTTAGCCTTCGCCACCTTTTCATTGAGCCGCGCGAGCATGTCTGGGACGATCTCGGGATCGCCGGTGCCAAGAACGATGAACTCATCGCCGCCAACACGGGCCACGACGTCGCTCTTGCGGAACGACTCGCTCAGGAGCGCAGCAAAGCGCTTTATCAACAACGACCCAACCTCGTGGCCGTGGCGATCGTTGGTCTGCTTCAGTCCGTCGAGGTCGAAGTAGAACAGCATCAATCCAGACTTTGCCCGCATCGCATTGTGCGCCGCGTACTCGGCAACGGCATTGAACCCGCGCCGGTTAAAGACTCCTGTCAGTTCGTCCGTGATCGATTGGTGGCGCAGCTGGTTCTCCAGCTTGTTCGTATATCTCGCCATCCAGGCGACGATCCCAAGGAGCGCCAGGGCTTGGAGAGGGGCAGCAACCGAGCGCGCGTAGTTGGCTGTGAGAATCCCTGAACGGTCGAGATAGGCAATGAGACCGAACATGACGAAGGGTAGAAGTAGACCCATAGGCAGCATGATACGCAGGATCCTGCTGCCTATGCCGCTGCCGATCAGTACGCCAAGGACGCCGCCTTCCTCGGCTCGCCGCGCGACGATGACAAAGGCCAACAGGGCGAGGCAGAGGAGCGTCTGCGGGGCGGTGACATTGCTTGGATTTGGCCCTACGAGTTGCTCAACGTGAAAGACGTAGCCGGCCAATATGAAGAGCACGAACCCGACCAGGACCACCGCGCATACGTCGGCGACGAGTTGCCATCGTGAGCTCTTGCGCCCAACCAACGCCGCGCTGACGCCGACGAGAACCAAGCTGGCGGAGGTTTGCGGCGCCGGCAACCGCAACAAAGACTGGAGTTCGGGATACTCCCCACTCGCATACACGACGAGCGTCCCGGAGCTCAAAGCTATGACCGCCACAGCGACCCACCAGCTCGCCCACAAGGCGCTCCGAGGGCGCGTGCGTGCGGAAAGCGTCAGACTGGCAGCGGCCAGCAGGAGGACTATCGCTGTAAGGGGCACCATCTTCGACCAGAACGGCGGCGCGTAGATGCGCAGTGGCGCGACGACCCAAAGAACGAGCACAGGGCCAGCGATAATCGCTGCCGCCGCAAGCGCCGGCAGACCCAGCCTATGCAGGAATGCAAGAACGCGGATGCTGGGCTCGGCTGAGTGGTCGCGCATACGTCTGGGAACCTGAAGTAATCTCTAGCGAACTCCTTAATTAGTCCGCACGCGTCGAGACTTCGTAAATGTCGCTCGGCTTGCCCTCATACTTTGGGTGAAGCAGGGAAGCGGCAGAGTTGACTTCTCTCTACAGAGCGGCATCGCAATCCGGCGCTGAGGCGAGCCGCTGCCAACTTGCCCATGCGTTAGGGGAAAGGCAGTAGTGAAACACTCGCGCCGGCCGCCGGTAAAAAAGCGCCGGCCGTGGGCAAAAAAAGGCCGTGGAGACGCAGCTCCACGGCCTGCGGGCGCAAGGTACGCCCGTAAGAGAGAGACTGCCTATTTCTTCGCGGCTGGCTCCTGCACGGTGACGAGGGAGGTGCCGTCAGAGCTGATCACGTCGTCGCCCTTGGCCATCCACGAGAAGCCCCACGGGCCGGTGACGCCGCAGCCGGCCTTGCAGTCGACCTTCACCTCCTTGCCGGCACCGATGGTCTCGACCTTTTCCTCGTTGCCGAAGTCGACGCCGATGGTGAACTCGCCGGCGCTGGTGTTCTTGACGGTCACCGCAAATGCCGGGCTGGCGATGGCCAGGACGAGGGCCGCTGCCGCGGCGGCACTGAGAACTTTCATTGCTTCCTCCGGTTGTTTCGATTGACGTTCGGCGCCCCGCTTCTTGCGGTCGGGGCTGCGCCGGAAGAGATGGCGGCGGCGGCTTTCTGCAGCAAGAGTATAACGTTGCAAACTTTGGAGCTGCGCGGGAAAAAATTTGCCTACGTCGGATCGCTGCCCGGTGGCGGCTCACGCTCCTTTCACAACCCGCCGCTAGGCTCCGGGCCGCGCGCAATGGA
>CAZOOS010000179.1:0-5419 GCA_964581475.1 uncultured Hyphomicrobium sp. | reverse complement strand
GGATAGCCGGATTGTGCGTACCTGGGGTCGAACTGAGCCATTGTTGTTTCCCTAATCCTTTCGTTTGGCGGAACCTGCCAAATCACGCAGGAAATATGCTCTGCCGCCGGTCACCTTTCAAGGCTTACAAAGCCGTAAGATCAGCAATCGGCAATAAATTACCGGCGCCGCCAATGCCCCTGATTTACCAGGCGTTTACTCGGAGCGCAGGTACGGCACGGCGGGCGCCCTCAGCACCGCCCAGGTGCCGACGCCGCCGAAGATGAACACCAAGGCCATCGACAGCCCCAACGCCAGCGCTGCGGCGCCTGCCGAGAAGGTGAAGGCGATGTTCATGAGCTGCGTCGCAACGATGGCGGCGGCGAGCGTGCCGAGCGCCAGCGCGAACAGGGCCGTCACCGCCGAGAGCAGCAGGTATTCGAGGAAGTGCGATGCGAGAATGCGCCGGCGCGTCGCGCCGAGCGTCTTGAGGATCACCGCCTCGAGGATACGACGTCGCTGCGCGGTTGCCAGGGCACCCGCCAGCACCAGCGCGCCGGCGAGCAGCGTCACGCTGCCGGCGGCGCGCACGGCCGTCATCACCTTGGCGAACACGCCGTTGAACGTCGCCAGCACATCCTTGACGCGAATGGCGGTGATCGACGGGTTGGCCTTACCCAGCTCGCGGATGGCCGCGCCCTCGGTCGCCAGCGACGTGTTCTCGGGCAGCGAGATGGTCACCAGCAGGTTGTGCGGCGCGCCGGCCAGCGTGTTGGGCGAGAACAGCATGACGAAGTTGATGGCAAGGCTCTCCCACTTCACTTCGCGCAGGTTGGAGATCGTCGCCGTCACGTTGCGGCCGAGCACGTTGACGGTGACCTTGTCGCCGATCTTGAGACCCAGCTTGCTCGCTAGGTCGGCCTCGAACGAGACGAGCGGGTCGCCGTCGTAGTCCTTCGGCCACCAGTCACCGGCAATGACGCGCGAGCCGTGCGGCACCTCCTGCGAATACGACAATCCGCGATCGCCGTTGAGCACCCACTGCGCCTCGGGGGGCGCCTTGACGTCCTCCACCGGCACGTCGTTGAGGCGTACGAGGCGCCCGCGCAGCATCGGCGCGTCCTCGAGAACGGCCCCCGGCACCTGCTTGCGGATCAGGGCGCCCATCGCGTCGTAGTCTTCCTTGGGCACGTCGAGCACGAAGTAGTCGGGCGAGCTTGTCGGTAGCCGCTCCTCCAGCTCGCGCACCAGGGATGCGTCGGTCAGCGCCACGGCAACGAGCAGCGACAGCCCGGCGCCGAGCGACAGAACGACGGAGCGCGTCAGGCCGCCCGGCGATCCGAGGTTGCCGAGAGCCAGCGACAACTCCGGCCGCCGCGACCGCGGGATGCGCCGCGCCGCCCACGTCACGAACGTGCCGAGGGCGTAGAACACGGCGAACACGACGATCAGCCCGATGCAGAAATAGATGGCGATGCGCTTTGAATCCGACGTCAGCAGCGCGAAGGCGACGAGCGCCGCGGCGATACCGAGCGTCGCCAGGATCACCCAGCGGCGCGGCAGCGTGCGCTCCGGCGCCACCTCGTCGCGGAACAGCATGCTGGCGCTGATGCGTTCGACGCGCCCCAGCGGCCATAGCGTAAACAGCAGCGCGACTCCGAACCCGTAGACGAGCGCCGTGAGGACGCTCAGTGGCGTCACCGTCATCTCGGCCTGGATGGGCAGCATGTCGCCGAACAGCGCGTCGAGCACCACCGGCGCCAGCGTGCCCAGCACCAGCCCGAGCACGACGCCCATCGCCGCCACCGCTAGAACCTGGGTGAGGAAGATGCCGAGCACCATGGCGCTGGTGGCGCCGATGCTCTTCATGGTGGCGATGACCTTGCGGCGCTTGTCGATGAAGGTCGCCACGGCGTTGGCGATGCCGACGCCGCCGACGAGCAGCGCCGTCAAGCCGATGAACGTCAGGAACTGGCGCAAGCGGTCCAGCGTGCGGCTCACCTGCGGAGAGGGATCGCGGCGGTCGGCGACGGTGAAGCCCGCCTCGGGCAGCTCCGCAGCGATGCGCTCGCGCAGGCTGCCGAGCTCGCCGTCGGTGGCTTCGGTGTCGCTGGTCTTGATGGCGTAGCGCCAGCGCACCAGCGTACCCGGCTTGATCAGCCCCAGCTTGTCGAGCGTCGCCAGCGACACGAGGATGCGCGGCCCGTACGTCAGCCGGTCGGTGATGCCGTCCGGTTCCGATTTCAGCGTACCGGCCACCGGCACCTGCTCGGAGCCGAGGGCGATGCGGTCGCCGACCCTCAATTTCAGCCGCTCGAGCAGCGCCGGATCGACAACGGCACCGTCGCGCAAAACCTCTTGCAGCGGCTCGCCGCCTTCGACTTCCACCGTTCCGACGAGCGGATACTTTGCGTCGACACCCTTCAGCTCGCCTAGCGCCTGGTCGCTCCCGTCCGGCCGGCGCGCCATGGTGCGCAGGGTCGCCGTCTCGCTCACCCGCCCGAAGGCGTCGATGATGGCCCGCTCGTCGCCCTCGGCGCGCACGTGCGTCCGGGCCAGGGTGGCGTCGCCGCCGAGAATGGCCTCGCCCTGGCGCTCGAAACCGGCACGCAGCGCGTCCGATACGGCGCCGACGCCGGTGATCACCATGACGCCGAGCGCCACGCAGGCGATGAAGATGCGGAACCCCGAAAGCCCGCCGCGCAATTCGCGCGCGGCAATACGGAGCATCAACGGTAGCCGCCGGTCGCCGCCGCGCGGCGCGATGAGCGCGTCCGTGGCGGTCACGAGGCGAGCGCCTCCGTTTCACTTTCGACGCGCCCGTCGGCCATGCGGATGATGCGCCCGCAGGCGCCGGCCAGCTTCTCGTCGTGCGTGACGAGGATGAGCGTCGCCTCGCGCCGGCGCTGCAATCCGAACAGCAGGTCGATCACATGGCCGCCGGTTTTGCGGTCGAGATTGCCAGTCGGCTCGTCCGCTAAAATGAGCTTGGGTTTGCGACTCAGCGCCCGCGCGATGGCGACGCGCTGCTGCTCGCCGCCCGAAAGCTGCGCCGGAAAGTGATCCATGCGGTGGCTGAGGCCGACCTCCTGCAATAGCTCGGCCGCCATGGCAAAGGCATCGTGGGCGCCGGCGAACTCCAGCGGCAGCGCCACGTTCTCCAGCGCCGTCATGGTCGGCACCAGGTGGAACGACTGGAAGACGATGCCGATCTCCGCCCCGCGCATCAGCGCCAGCTCGTCCTCGCTCAAGCCGGAAAGATCGTGCCCGGCGACCGTGACCTTGCCACCGCTCGCCCGCTCCAACCCCGCCATCACCATCAGCAGCGATGTCTTGCCCGAGCCCGACGGGCCGACGATGGCCAGCGACTGGCCCTCCCGCGCCTCGAGATCGACATCGCGCAGGATGCTCACAGGCCCTGCCCGGCTCGCCAGCGTCAGGCGAACGTTCTTGAAAACGACAATCGGCTTGCTCACGATTTGCCCTGCCAGCGGATTTAGAGGCGACACTTGTCTCAACTTGACGGCGCCTTTACGTCATAGGAGCCATCTCGCACTTTCGAGGGGAAGCATGCAGGCCATGTTTGGACGACGCAACTTTGCGGCCCTCGCACAAGTGGGGCGCCCGACCGCCCTCGTCAACGTGTTGACAGGATTTCTGCTTTTGGCCGCTGCCACATTTGCGAGCATCCCCGTCGCAAGCGTCATGGCGCAGCCGGGAAAGCCGATCCGCATCGTCGCCTTCGGCGACAGCCTGTCGGCCGGCTACGGCCTGCGCCCCAGCCAATCGTTCCCGGCGCAACTGCAGAAGGCGCTGAAGGAGCGCGGGCACAACGTCGTCGTCGACAACGCCGGGGTCTCCGGCGACACCAGCGCCGCGGGCCTCGCCCGCATCGCCTGGGCCATCGGCGATGATGCCGACGCGGTCATCGTCGAGTTCGGCGCCAACGACGCGCTGCGCGGCATAAGCCCGCAAGTGACGCGGCAGAACATGCAGAAGATCGTCGCCAAGCTGGGCGCCAAGCGCCTTCCCACGCTGCTCACCGGCATGCGCTCGCCGACCAACTGGGGAGAAACCTACGCCGAGGAGTTCGACGCCATCTTCCCCGATATCGCCAAGGAGCACACGCTCATCTTCTACCCGTTCTTTCTCGACGGCGTGGTCTTCGACTCCAAGCTCAATCAGCAGGACGGCATTCATCCCAACGCCAAGGGCGTCGCCGCCATCGTCAAGGCGATGCTGCCGAAGGTCGAGGAGCTGATCAGCAAGGCCGAGGCGCGCCGCGTGGCGCCCAAGAGCTGAAAGGCACTCGTCTGATGGAAGCGGGACACTAGTGTGATGATCGAGAAATTCGCAGTCGTCAGCGGCAGGGTATCGAGCGAATTTCTCGATCTGAATCACACTAGCAAACGCATGATTCTAGTGTCCCTTATGCTTCCGAAGCTCGCTCCCCAACCCAGCGACGGGCTCAGGCGAGCTTCGGAAGCGGGACACTAGCCATGCCGCGCCTGTTCACCGGCATCGAAATTCCCGACGAGACCCGCGAGGAGATCGCGCGCCTGAAAGTGCCGCTGCCCGGCGGCCGCTGGACCGAGCCTGACAACCTGCACCTGACGCTGCGCTTCGTCGGCGACATCGACAAGCCGCAGGCGCGCGAGTTCGCCGACCGGCTGGCGGCGATCGAAATCGACGTGTTCGAGCTCCGCCTCGCCGGTCTCGGCGTCTTCGGCGGCAACGAGCCGCGCTCCATCTGGGCCGGCGTGGAGGACAGTCCGGTCCTCGAAGCCCTGGCGCGCGCCAACGACCGCGCCGCACGTCTTGCCGGACTGCCGCCCGAAGGCCGCGTGTTCAAACCGCATGTCACGCTGGCGCGCATCAAGTACGCCGGCCCCGACGAGATCGCCCGCGTGCTGCAGCGGATCGGCGCCTTTCGGTCAAAGCCGTTCTTCGTGTCGCGCTTCGTGCTGTTCTCCGCCAAGCCGAAGACCGGCGGCGGTCCCTACGCGGTGGAAGAGGTCTTCCCCCTGCGCGGCGGCGAGTTCGCCGACTACCCCGACCTCGACGGCCACTGGTAACGCCGCCCCGCTGTCATCCTCGGGCTTGTCCCGAGGACCCACGCTTCAATGGAGGTGACGCCTGCGCGCCTCGTGGTAGCGTCACCACACAACTGCTTCTACCGGAGTAAGACGAGAGTTGGGTCCTCGGGACAAGCCCGAGGATGACACCCTTTGCGCTGCTTGCGAGCAGCCCTAGTAGCGGCGGACGCCGCCGTCCCACGGGGTTTGCTGCGGGCCGGCGCTCTCGCGCTGCAGGTAGGCGTCGATCTCGCCACTGCTGCTGCCGTCACCGTCCTCCTGCCATCCGTCGCTGGCGACGGGCGCCCGCCCGGCATAGCGCTGTGCGCCGCGCATCTCCGCCAGCGCCGCGGCCTCGTCCTTGT
>CAZOOS010000178.1:0-5549 GCA_964581475.1 uncultured Hyphomicrobium sp. | reverse complement strand
CCGCGTCCCTAGAGCAGCGTCGGAGCCGCCACCACGGGCGCCTGCACCTCCGGCCCCTCGTTGCGGGAGTTGTTCAGCTTGCAGCTCACCTCGACGATATCGAGCAGGTCGTCCGGCGCGGGCGCGAGAAGGTGCGCGATTTCCGCGGTGGTGCCGGGGCGGCAGTCCAGCCAAAGCTCGAACTGCTCGGGAGGGATGATCACCGGCATGCGATCGTGCAGCACCGCTATGGTGGCATTGGCGGCGGTCGTGAGAATGGCCATGGTCTCGATCTCGCTGCCGTCGGCGCCCATCCAGTTCTCGTAGATCGCGGCGAGTGCCATCAGGCCGCGATCGCGCGGCCGGATCAGGTGCGGGCGCTTGGCGCCGACGCCACCGGTCCATTCATAAAAACCGTCGGCGGGGACAAGACAACGCTTGTGGCGCACGGCGGCACGAAACGACGGCTTTTCGGCTGCACTTTCGCACCTTGCGTTGACTAACATCTTGAACGCGCGCGGATCCTTCACCCACGCCGGTATCAGTCCCCAGCGCACCAACGCCATCTCGCGCTCATGCTTTGGGGTGTTGCGCACGATGGCGACGGGTTGCGAAGGCGCGATATTGTAGCGCGGCGGGAACACCGCCTCGTTGAGATAGCGAAAATGGGCGCGCACCGCCTCGTGCGGCGATGTCAGGGTATAGCGCGAGCACATGCGCTCAAGGTAATCATTCGTGTCCAGGGAGAAAAGTCGCATGCCGATGAGCGGCGAGACGGACGCGAAGGGCCCGTGGCCGCGGGCCGCGGCAAGCGCGGTGTTGTTTCGCGGTGAATCGGTGCTGCTGACAGAGCGCGGCGACGGGCCGTCCGAGGGACTGTGGAGCTTGCCCGGCGGATCGATCGAAGCCGGCGAGACGGCGGAGGATGCGGCGCGCCGCGAGGTCAGCGAGGAGACCGGGCTCGAAGCACACATCGTCGGGCTCGCCGGCGTCTACGATATCATCGACCGCGACGACACCGACGCCGTCGTGCTGCATTACGTGATTGCCACCTACTTCGGCCGCGCCGGCGACGGGGCGCCAAAGGCAGGAAGCGACGCGCGCAACGCCCGTCTCGTCGGCATCGCCGAATTGGCGGATCTGCCCATGACGGCGGGCACCCGCCACGTCATCGGGGAGGCGCGGCGACTTCTTGCCGCCGAACCACAATAGGCGCCTCCGGAACGTCCAGAATCGGTGCTAAAGTTTAACCATGCTGACTGCTCAAACCAGATTTGCCGCTCGGACCGCGTTCCCGCTGCTCGCTCTCGCGCTGGCGCTTCCCGCCGCGGCTGCGCCAGACAGCAAGCCTTACGACGACCGCTTGTTCCGCCTGTCGGAAATACTCGGCGCCGTTCATTATCTGCGTGAGCTGTGCGGCGCGGAAGAGGGCCAGCAGTGGCGCGAGCGCATGGCCGAACTCGTGCAGTCGGAAGGCTCGACGGCGCTGCGCAAAGCCAAACTGACACGCAGCTTCAATAAGGGTTATCAAAGCTACAGCCGCACCTATAACACCTGCAGCCCGTCGGCGCAGAGCGCCATAAATCGATTCATCGCCGAGGGTGCGACCATCGCCGACACGCTCGTGCGCTCGGTGCCGTAACCGCCCCGAACCAGCTATCGATCCGATGTTTACTGTGAACGCGGCGCGCCTCTTTGAGACACGCTTTCGCGTGATATGCACCTGCATCGGCGGGCCCCGCACCGAGCGCCCCGCCACATGCAACGACCCGCGACCGATACGGGGGTTTCGGCTCGTAAGGGGGAACTCATGCAGCTATTCGACGGGCTTGATGCCGACGATTCCACCTACCGGGCGCTGTCGCTCATTCTCGAAGCATGGGACGAGGGTACGGAAAGCGGCGTGCCCAACGAGCAGATGGCGTACGCCGCGCTGTTCACGGCGCTGACCGATCTCGTCTCGCAGTTCGGCGAGGACGCGGTGGTGAAACTGGCCAACGGCCTCGAACGACGCATCCGCATCGGTGAATTCACGCTTCACCGCACCCGCCAATAGGCCGGCGACTCACAGCACGCCGACACGCTTGGCGACAACCTCGCCGATGAGCAACGCGCCGAAGCCGACGAGCAGCAGTCCGGCGATCTGGTTGACCAACTGCAGCCGCGACAGGCTGAGGCGATGGCGGAAGCGCGCGATGAGGTGCGACAACCCCACCCACCATGCCAGGCTGCCGCCCATGACGGCGGCGACGATGGTCAGCGCGTCGGCATAGCTCTTCACCTCGACGAACGTTGACACGCCGCCGAAAATGGCGAACAGCCCCAACACGGCGCCGGGATTGGTGATGGTCAGCAGGAAGGTCTGCGGGATATCCCAGACGAAATCGCGCAGCGTTTCTGCATGTCCCTCCGTCACCGGCGTCACGGGCACGACGCGCGGCGGGGCAAAGTAGAGCTTCATGCCGAAGAGAGAGAGCACGACGCCGCCCACGACTTGGATGGCCATGCGATGATCCTGCACGGCACCGGAGATGGCGCCGACACCCATTGCCGCGCACAGCGCGATGAGCCCGTCGCCGAGCATGGCACCGAGGCCCGCCGCAATGCCTCCCCAAAATCCTCGCTCGATAGCGCGCTGGATGCACAGAACGTTGACGGGGCCGACGGGTGCAGCGACAAGAATTCCTATGATGATGCCGACGGGGATGATGAGCGGATTGGGCAGAAACTCCATGCACCTTCCTTTACCGGACCGCAGGACGGACGGTGATTGGCGGATGATCCCCTCAGACCGCGCCGGAGCTTACTGATGCCTTCAATCCTCAAAGGACGTTTGGCTGGGTCGGCAGTATTGGTACTGATGGTGGTCTGCCTTGTCCATGCGTCGCCGGGCGTGGCGCTCGAAAGGCTCGCCGCGGCCGAGAACGAGGAGAAGCCGAGCAAGGTCGCGGGGCGCCGCAAGCTGCATAAGCCGGGTGAAGATCCCGGCCCTCTTCCCGCACCCGTCGAGGAGATGCGGCAGGCCATTCTCGCCGCTTCGCATTCGGGCAACATCGACGATTTGCGCGTGCCGCTCGATTGGAATGAGCTGAAGCCCGAGGTCGCTGCGGCGGCCAACGAGGACCCGATCGCATACTGGAAGAAGAATTCGGGCGACGGCAACGGCCGCGAAGTACTCGCCGTGCTCGCTGACATCCTGAGCATGAACGCCGCCGAGCTGCCGTTCGGCAAGGATCTCGAGAACAACATCATCTACGTCTGGCCTTATCTCGCCGAGGTCCAGCTCGACAAGCTGACGCCGTCGCAAGAGGTGGACCTCATTCGCCTCGTCGGCGCCGCGGAGGCGAAGGCCATGCAGGCGAAGAAGAAGTGGACCTGGTGGCGGCTGACCATTGGCGCCGATGGCACCTGGCATTCGTTCAAGAAGGTCGAGTGAGGCGATAAGTAGCGGGACTTCCAAATATTTCCGCCACGGCAACTTGCAAGTCGTTGGGGCGTTCCCAGATCTAACGCGTCATCACCTCTAGCCCCGGGGGAAAGCATCATGTTGTTGCGTGCAGCAATTGCGGCGGCGATCGTCGTGACGGTGACCGACGTGACGCCGGCGTTCGCGCAGTTCTACGGCGAGCAGGGCTTCGGCCGCCAAAGGTTCTGGGAACAACGTCCGCGCGGCTATCAGCAATGGCGCGAGGACTATGCCGACGAGTGGGGGTACGGCGGCGACTATCGCCGGGCGCCGATCATCCGCAGCGGCGGCACGCGGCCGATAATCACCCCGGCGGCACCGCCCAAGGTACCATTCCGCAGCAACTTCGCCGCCAATTCGATCGTCATCGATAGCGCCGGGCGGACGCTCTACTTCGTCCTGTCGCCGAGCGAGGCATATCAATATCCGATCTCGGTGGGCCGTGAGGGATTCTCCTGGACCGGCACGGAAGTGATCAGCCGCCAGCAAGCCTGGCCGGACTGGCATCCGCCGAAGGAGATGATTGCCCGCGACCCGCGCCTGCCCGACAAGATGACGGGCGGCCTGAAGAACCCGCTCGGCGCGCAGGCGCTGTATCTCGGCAACACGCTTTATCGCATCCACGGCACCAACGATCCCACGACCATCGGGCAGGCGGCCTCGTCGGGCTGCTTCCGCATGATGAACGAGCATGTGCTGCATTTGGCTTCGCTGGCGACGGTCGGAACCCCGGTGACCGTGGTCAAGCATCTGCCGACGCAGATGGTCGCCGCGCCGGCGGCACCGTCTGTGGTCGAACCACCCGAGGAAGACGATCCGGAGGCGAGCGCGCCGGATCGCTATCCCGACGACGACGGCTACGACGATCCGCCGGACGGCTATGATCGCTACGACCGCTATCGCTACGGCGATCCGCTGTAAGGGCTGGCTTAGAATCCCTCGAGGAAGCCGACGGGGGCGCCGTGTGCCGCCCCGACGATCTCGCCGTCCCACATCACGCGCCGGCCGCGTACGAAGGTGCCCACCGGCCAGCCCTTGACCCGCTTGCCGTCGTAGGGCGTCCAGCCGACGCGGCTGGCGACCTGCGCATGGGTGATCGTCTCCTCGCGCTGCAAATCGACGATGGTGAAATCGGCATCATAGCCGGCTGCGATGCGGCCCTTGCCCCGGATGCCGAACAGGCGCTGCGGGCCGTGGCTCGTCAGGTCGACGAAGCGCTCGATGGTGAGCCGTCCGGCATTGACGTGGTCGAGCATGATGGGAACGAGCGTCTGCACGCCGGTCATTCCCGAGTGCGAGCCTGGATAGGCGTGATCCTTTTCCTCGCGCGTGTGCGGCGCGTGGTCGGAGCCGAGCACGTCGACGGCGCCGGCGGCGAGACCGGCCCAGATGGCCTGGCGGTGATTTTCGCTGCGCACGGGCGGATTCATCTGCGCATAGGTGCCGAGCCTCTCGTAGCACTCGGGCGCCACCAAGGTGAGATGATGCGGCGTCACCTCGACGCTCGCCCAATCCTTGTGGTCGGCGAGGAAAGCCATCTCGGCAGCGGTCGACACGTGCAGCACGTGCACGCGCCGCTTGTGCTTCTCGGCCAGCCGCACGAGGCGCTTCGTCGATATGATTGCCGCTTCCTCGTCACGCCATTCAGGATGCGATGAGGGATCGCCGGCGCGGCGCAGGTGCATGCGCTCGATGAGGCGTGCCTCGTCCTCCGAGTGGAAGGCGGCGCGGCGGCGGAGGGCACCGATGATGCGGTCGAGCGAGGATTCGTCGTCGACCAGCAGATCGCCGGTGGAGGAGCCCATGAACACCTTGATGCCGGCCGAGCCCTCGAGCCGTTCCAGCATCGGGATGTCAGCGATGTTCTCGCGCGTGCCGCCGACGTAGAAGGCAAAGTCGCAGAACATGCGGTTGCGGGCGCGCGCCACCTTGTCGGCCAGCGTCGCCTCAGTGGTCGTCAGCGGCTTGGTATTGGGCATCTCGAACACGGCGGTGACGCCGCCGAGCACGACGCTGCGCGAGCCGCTTTCGAGGTCTTCCTTGTGTTCGAGGCCCGGCTCGCGGAAATGCACCTGCGTGTCGATGACGCCGGGGAGCACGTGCA
>CAZOOS010000177.1:2644-5550 GCA_964581475.1 uncultured Hyphomicrobium sp. | reverse complement strand
TACTCGAGCTCGGCGTTGAGCACGTCGAGCAGCGTGCGCTGGCCGACCTTCTCCTCCTCGCGCACGCCTTGCAGCGCCACCTTGTTGGATTCCACCGCCACGCGATCGGATTCGAGCTGGGCGCGGGCAGCTTCAAGCTGCGACCAGGCGGCAACGACGTTCTGCGTCTGCTCGGTCCGCACCTGCTCGATCTGTTGCATAATGCCCAGGTGGTTCTGCTTCGCCTGGCGCACGCGGGCATAGACGTCGCCCGCCTCATAGATCGGGATGATGGCGCGGCCCACGATCGTCCCTTGCTCGACCTCGTCCGTCAGCTTCGAAGTGCCGAAGCGGTCATCGTAGCTGGCCTCGAGCTGCACGGTCGGCAGCAACTCGCCGCGGATCTGCTCGATCGTGTATTTGGCGGCCTGCTCGCGGAACAGTGCGGCAACGACCAGCGGATCTTCGTTGTTGCTGACGGCGATGGCATCGTTCAGCCCCTGCGGCAGAAACTGTTCCGGCGCACCCGGCCAGGACAATCCGCTCGGCGGATGACCGATAACGAGCTGGTAGCTTCCGCGGCTGGTGCGCAGGTTCGCCCGCGCGGCATCAAGGCGGGAAACCGCATCCGCACGACGCGCCTCCGCCTGCGCCACGTCCGTTCGCGTCACCTCGCCGACAGCGAACCGATCCTGCGCGGCTTTCAATTCACGCGACAGGACGTTGACGTTGTTCTCGTTGAGGCGCACCAGCTCCTGGTCGCGCACCACATCCATATAGGCGGTCACGGCCTGCAGCAGCACACTGCGCTCCACGTCGCGCAGCACCTCGCGCTCGGCGCGCACGTTGGCTTCCGCGGTGTTCACCGCGTTGTAGGTGCGAAACCCGCGGAAGAGCGGCTGCACGGCGTCGATGCCGTAGCCGCGCGGCTTGGTCACACCATCGAGAAAAGTGGACGGACGCTGATCGGTCCGCTCGATGCCGATGTCGGCATTGCCGGTGACCGTAGGACGATAACCCGACATGGCACGCGCCACGTCCTCGTCCGTCGCCCGCTGGAAGGCGCGCTGCGCATCAAGACGGGGATTGTAGCCATAAGCGGCCGACAACGCGTCCCTGAGGCTTTCCGCCGACACAGGCTGGGCGCCAATCGTCAGCACGAAACCGAGTGCCAGCATGCCTCCGGCGCACCGTCCGCCGAGCGTACGGGTCAGAGCTTTTGCCGACGAGTTACCCAAGTGGAAAACCCATTGTTGTTGACGCAGTTTCTTGTAGGCCGTCCGCATTACATTCCCCCAGCCACACCCACGCAGGCTTGCCCCGAGCCCATCTTGTGAATCGCGGGTCGCCGTTGAGTCTGGGGAATGGATGCCGGTTTGTGTAGTGCCTGGGGAGGGTTGGTGGAAAACCCTTGTGTTGGAGTGGCCGCAATCCCACACCGACTCGCGGCACGCCGACGCAGTTCGACCGTGCAAGCGCCCGGAACTGCGGGCGAATAGGGAAAGATCGCGCAGCCGCGCGCGTCGAGCCAAAGTCAGACGCTACAGCACAAATACGGGGACCCGCTCAAACCCGGGCAAAACCGGCGCGGAGGCGTCGAACGCGCCCCAGGCATCAATCGAGCGTCCGAGTCGGCGCCAGATCGTCGCTTTGCCCAAGCCCCCCTCGAGCAGGATAGCCACGAGGCAGCCACCGTCTTTCAACTGGTCGAAAAGCGCCTCGGGAACTTTTGCTACTGCACTTTGCAGCACGATTGCATCGTAAGGGGCCTTGTCGAGCCAGCCCGCCGTCAGCTCGCCCACGGCCAGGCTGACATTGCCGAGCCCCAGCGCGGCAAAGTTCGCGCGCGCCTGCTCGGCGAGCTTGATGTTGCTCTCGAGGGCGACGACGCTCTTGGCCATGCCGGCAAGCACGGCGGCCGAGTAGCCGGTGGCACCGCCCACGTCGAGCACGTGATTGTCGTCCCCGATGTCGGCAAGTTGCAGCAGCTTGGCGAGCACGCGCGGCGCCAGCAGCCACCGGCGGTCGGCACCCGCCGGGGTAACCGGGACCGCCTCGTCCATGTAGGCCAGAGCCGTCATGGGGGCGGGGACGAAGCGCTCCCGCGGTAGCTCGCGCATGGCTCGCAAGATGCGCCGGTCCGTCACGTCGCTGGTGAGGACCTGGCTTTCGACCATGTTCATGCGCTGCGTGGCGGCGTCGACCATCGTTCCCCTCTCGATCGGGCATATGCGTGCGGGCGTCGAACAACCTTAGCGCACAGCGAAGGCGCGCGCGACGGGACTTGGCGTCCGCGCCTGTGTGCCGGGCCTTGCGCGGGCGACGGGCGTACTTTGCAGGCCCCGATCCGTATGATAGACGGCGCATTCCCCGCGCGTCGGCGCGGCGGTAGTGGATTGGCCACGTGGCGGAGTGGTTACGTAGCGGACTGCAAATCCGCGCACCCCGGTTCGATTCCGGGCGTGGCCTCCAATCCCTGGCGCGGTACTGCCCTTTTTTCCAACGCTTACAGGACTGACGGCTTAGCCGGGAAGCCGTTGATTTAGCGACGCGAGTGTGGGAAGGCAGGGCCGCCGCAGCATGGCGCGGTGCGCGCTTGGCAAGGCGCTGGCTCGTGCCGGTGCGTTCTGCTAAGAGGCCCGACGCCTGCAGAAGGCTATTCCGTGGTAGCTCAGTGGTAGAGGATCCGACTGTTAATCGGACGGTCGTAGGTTCGAATCCTACCCACGGAGCCAGTCTGGGTTTGGTGCTTGCCGAAGGCGCCCCGGAGCGGGACGCCCGGCCGGTCCACGGGCAACTCAGCACCCCTTGTCGACGCTCGCCTTTTTCACGGCCTTGAGCTGCCGCATGGCCGTGTCCCGGCGCGTCTGGTCGTCGCTCAAGATGTGCTCGCTGCGGCTCGCCGTCACCCGCATCAGACGCACCGC
>CAZOOS010000177.1:0-2544 GCA_964581475.1 uncultured Hyphomicrobium sp. | reverse complement strand
CTAAGGCGCCAACGTCACCGCGGGTGCCGGTTCGTTGGGATCGCGATCCATCTCGGCGATCTGATCGACGGCGCCGTCGCGGCCATAGATGTCGGGGCGGAACTCGACGTCGCCGTCACGCTCGGCCCAGGCCGTGATGTAGACGAAGTACACGGGCACCGGACGCGTCAGGTTCACGTCGACCGCCTGTCCGGTCTCGACGATCTGTTGTGCGCGGCCCGGCTGGCCGTAGCCCTGCTCGTAGCTGGCGATCCAATCGACGAGGTCGAACACGCCTTCGACGCGCACGCAGCCGGCGCTGAAGGCGCGCGAGCGCTGCTTGAACAGCGGCTTCATCGGCGTGTCGTGCATGTAGACCGTGTGCTCGTTCGGCATGTCGATGCGGACGAGGCCCAAGGCGTTCTGCGGCCCCGGATCCTGGCGGAACTTGAGCTTCTTGGCCTCCGCCGAATTCCAATCGACCGTCTGCGGATCGACCTCGCGGTTGCCGGCGGGGTCGAGCACGCGGATCTTCTCGTTCTGCAGGTACTCCGGCTCCTTCATCAGGCGCGGAATGAGGTCGAGGTGGGCGACGCTGTCGGGCACCCGCCAGTAGGGGAAGAAGTTGAGCGCACGGATGGTGGCCTTCACCGACGGCGTCTGCCGCTCCGTGCGGCCGACGATGACGCGGTGACGTTGCTGCACCTCGTACTTGGCCACCGCCTCGAGCTGGAAGGCCGGAACGTTGACGAGAACGTAGCGCTCCTCGGCGGGCGTCGACATGAGCTCGCGGACGCGGCCGAGATTCATGCGCAGTTGAGCGATGCGCTCGTCAACCGTCATGTTGAGCGCCGGGTAGGTCGAGCGCTCGACGCGACCGGTGGGCCGCAGACCGTTGCGCCGCTGGTAACGCTTCACCGCGTCGGTGAGGGCGCTGTCGAAGGTGGAGGAGTTGTATCCGTCCGAGCGGACCCGCAGGTCACCGCTCATTTGCAGGCGGCGGCGCAGCAGCGGCACGCGCTCGTCGTCCTCGCCTTCGCGCATCATGCGACCCGGCGGAATGATCGGCCAGCCGCCGTTGTCGGCTATCTGCTGATACTTGGCGATCGCGGCATCCATGGCGGCGACCATCTCGTCGCTGCGCATGGGCATGGCGTCGGGCCGCAGATCGTCGAGCACCTCGTTCTGCTGGCTGGCGCGGTCGCGCGCGCGATCTTCCTGACGGCGGCCCGTGTAGTCGGGGGTCCCCGAGCCGGTAAGGCTCTCCCACCAATTGGCCTGCGGCCCCTGCCCGAGCGCCGGAGTCCCGAGAACGAGCACGCCAATCAAGCCGGCAAGAGCAAACATGGTCAGGCCGTGAGCTTCGGCACCCCGCATGATGTTGCGATACGAACCCAAACGCCGCGCGGGGGCGCGATTTGCCAGCATGAATCCGTCCTGATCTTGGTCGACGAGCCGCGAACCCAGCCGCCGGTCTGATGCAAATCCCTGGCGAGGCGCGCTCACGATCTTCGCACGCCAATGCCTCAATAGCCGCCAGGATATGGCCAAACCAAGACGATTGGATGCCGTTGCTTTTAACGCCCGCAGACGGCCCCGACGCCATGCGATTTGGTCGCACTGAGCTTACGGTTCAGACGCATCCCGGTTCTGAAAATGATCCCAGCCGGTTTTGGTGAAGACCATGGCGGTCCCCCTCTCGTCGATGGCATGCACGCCCTCCTCAAGGGAGGCCGTGATCGACCCGATGCAAGTGACTCGGGTGCCGGCCCGTTGCGCAAGGCGTTCGAAGTCTCCCGTGCGCTGAACAGGGATCGTCGCCAGAACCTCGTAGTCCTCCCCGCCTGTCAACAAGTCGCCGAGGGTGGTGCCACCGGCGGCGAGTACGGCGCGCGCCGCTGGCGAGATCGGCACTCGTGCCACCTCGATGCGGCCGCCGACGCGCGAGGCTCGGCACAGGCGCTCGAAGTCCTTCATCAGCCCATCGGATATGTCCATCGCCGCCGAGGCGCAGGCACGCAGAGCTGGCACCAGCGCCACGGGCGGCTGCGGCCGGGAAAATTTTCCGGCCAGCGCATCGCGCGCCGCGTCGGCGAGTTTGCAGCGCTCCCCCAACCCCGGATCGCGCGCCAGCGCCAGCCCCAGCGTGGCATCGCCGATCGTGCCCGACACATAGACACGATCCCCGGCCTGCGCCGTCGATCGGCGCACCATGGTGCCGGCAGGCACGCATCCGAAGGCGGTGATCGAGACGCTGAGTGGCCCCGGCGTGCGGTCGGTGTCGCCGCCCGCAAGATGACAACCGAACGCCTCCTGGGCATTGCACAATCCTGCCGCGAAGTTGCCGAGCCACGCGCGGTCTGGAGCTGCTGGGAGCGCGATGCTCATCAGGTAGGCCAGCGGCTCGGCACCCTTGGCGACAAGATCGGAAACATTGACGGCGAGGGCCTTCCAGCCGACGGCGCCGGCGTCCGCGCCCGGCAGGAAATGCACGCCTTCAATCAAGGCGTCGGTCGTGACGACCAGCTCCGTGCCGGGTGGCGGCGCGATGACGGCGCAATCGTC
>CAZOOS010000176.1:0-5562 GCA_964581475.1 uncultured Hyphomicrobium sp. | reverse complement strand
GCCAGCTCGTAACCCTTGGCGCCGAGGCCACAGATCACACCCTTGGCGCCCAACGAAATGTAGGAATGCTGCCGGTACGGCTCGCGACGGAAGATGTTCGACAGGTGCACTTCGATGACCGGAAGCTCGGCCGCCTGCAGCGCGTCGAGCAGCGCGATCGAGCTATGCGAGTAGGCGCCGGCGTTAAGGATGATCCCGGCCGCCTTGTCGCGCGCCTCCTGCACCCAGGTGACGAGTTCGCCTTCGATGTTCGACTGGCGGAAATCGATGATCAGACCCACGGCCTTGGCGCGCGCTTCGGCTTTCCGGCGCACGTCATCGAGCGAATCCGTCCCGTAAATGGCGGGCTCGCGCAGCCCCAGCATGTTCAGGTTGGGTCCGTTGAGGACGTAAATCGGCTTGGCCATGGGATCCTTGCTGCCCGTCACGTTGAGCCGCTGTGTCAGGGCTCCAGGCGGAATGGAACCCCCATCTATCAGCTTTCAGGTAATGGCGGAAGGCCGCCCATGACTGTCCCCCGGGGCGGCCCAACGGCCGCGACGCCGGGGTAAATCGCGTTAATTGACGGGCAACTCCGCCGGGTGGTCAGCAGTAGGAGCAACCCGACTTGCGCAGGTCCTTGACGTGGTTGGCAAGCTGATCGTGGAGGTCCTCGGGGGCGCCCGGAATGGCGCGGTCGCCGACCAGGAAATGCGGTGTGCCGTTAACTCCCATTTTCTTGGCCAGGGCTTCCGATTTCTTGATCTCGTCCGCGACTTCCGGGGAGGCCATGTCCGTTTTCAGCTTCTCGATGTCGAGACCGAGCTTGGTTGCGATGGCTAGCGCGTTGGCCTCGTTCATCTGGCCCTTGGCCTCGAGCATCGCCTTATGCATGTCCCAGTATTTGCCTTGGCGGCCGGCGGCGATGGCGACGCGCGAAGCCTCCTCCGACCCCTTCGACAGGATGGGCAGTTCCTTGAACACGACGCGTACGTTCGGGTCGCCCTCGATGAGCTTGATCACGTCGTGCAGGCCGCGCTTGCAGTAGCCGCAGTTGTAGTCGAAGAACTCGACGACCGTGATATCTCCCTTCGGGTTGCCGGCCGTATCTGCCTTCGGATCACGATAGATTTCGCCCGCGTTTTCGGCGATGGCGACCTTGAGCTTTTCAGCCTGCTCCTTCTCCATCTTCGATTCGAGCGCCGACTGCGCCTCGAGGAAGACCTCCGGATTGGCGATGAGGTACTCCTTGATGATCTTGCCGAGTTCCTGCTTTTGCTCCGGCGAGAACGCCGCCTGCGTTTCGAGCTTAGGCGGAACGGCCGTAGTGGCGACGGCGGCCGGAAAAAGCGCAGGCGGAGGAGCCGGGGCCGGCTGCGCTTGGGTGACCAGCTTCGGCGGCGTCACCGACCAACTGCCGATCATGGCGAGGCCGGCGAGCAGGGCGATAGCGGGAACGGCGAGCCACAGCGCCTTGCGCTCGGCAAGCGTGCGCAACGGGTTGGGACGGGCATCTAGGGACATAGGGGCCTCTTGAAAGGACGATCGCGGTCGAGCGCCAGAATGGCGGCGGCGATCAGGTCTGCGGTTTGTAGTTGATTATATCGTCGTTCTTCAGCCATTCGGGGGTGCCGGAGGGCAGCTTCGTTTGCGCGCGTTTGGCAAATAGCTGCGCCTGCTTGAGGTCGCCCTCCATGAAGTAGGCCTGGGCAATCATCGCGTCAGCCTCGGGCCGCTTGCCCTGCTTATAGTAGCTGTTGGCAAGAAGGCGATAGGCGCGCGAATTTTCGTCGTCAATCAGTGACTTGCGGAGCAGGCCAACGGACTCGGTGATGCCCGCATCGCCTTGGTCCTCCTGCAGGGCGCCGGCGAGTTGCACGCGGATGAGGCTCGAGGAAGGGTCGAGCTTCAGCGCCTGGCGCAAGAAGGGGATCGCCTGATGCGTCTTGCCGGCGCGCATCAGCAGGTCACCCTTGGCCTCCCAAAAATAGGCGTAGCTCGGCCGCGCGGCGATGAGATCGTCGAAGCCGGCGAGCGCCGCTTCGAGGGCACCGGGGCCGCCCTGGAAGAAACGCGCCAGCGCCCGCGCGTAGCGCGCCGGCAGTGTTTGGTCACTAGGGGGGTAGCGATTGAATACCGTGTCCGGCTTATCCAGATAGCCCGCCAGCTTGGCGCGCATCAGGTCATGGCGCAGTTGCAACTCGGGAGAATCCTTGTTGCTGTAGTAGGCGCTCGTCTCGACGAGCTTGCGCAGCCGCGCCAAGCGGTCGACGGAAAGAGGATGGCTGCGGGCGAAGGCGTCCTTCTGCGCATCCGAGACGTATTCCTGCGCGGCGAAGCGCTCGAAGGTCGCCAGCATGCCACGGCCGGATTGCTTGGTCGCGTTGAGGAAGGAAAGGCCCGCCTGGTCTGCCGCCGACTCCTGCTGCCGGCGCTCGGCAAGCAGCGAACGCATGATCACTTCGTTGCCGCCGAACAAAACGCCCTGGCCGGCGCTACCGAGGTCGCGCGCGCTGTCGCCGCCCGCTACGCCGCCGGCGACCATCAGGCCGATGCCGAGAATCTGCGCGAGCAGCGAGCGCGTCTGATCCTTGGCGATGCGCGCGCGCAGCGCCGCCATGTGACCGCCGGTGATGTGGCCGGTCTCGTGGGCGATGACGCCGATCACCTCGTTGGGCGTGTTGGCCTGCATCAGCGTCCCGGTGTGCACGAAGACATTTTTGCCATCGAGCACGAAGGCGTTGAAGGCGTCGTTCTGCACAATGCGCATCTTGATGCGCCCCGAGCCGAGGCCAGCCGCCTTGAACAGGGGCTTGGCATAATCGCTGAGGATGTTCTCGATCTCGCTGTCACGGATGAGCGGCAGGTTCTGTGCCGACGCGGACGCAGCGCCGGCCACGGTCGCGACTGCGGCGAGGCCGCACAGCACGGCGAACTTCGGCCACTTGCCAGTGGAGAGTGATAGCGTCATCGGCCTTGCTCGCAACAAGGAAATCCAGGCGTTGATCCGGACCCTAGTTACGGGTCTAAACGGCGTCAACGCAAGCCTCGATGGTGTGTGAAGATGCGCCCTATTGGCGAATTCCCGGCGCGCAATTTTCACCACGCATCGGCGATAATAGCGCCGGCGACGGCAGCATTTGGGCGCACGAGACGGGTGTACGTTACATCCGCGTAATGGAGCGGCATGAAGGATCAGGACCACGGCCGGTTGACGGCGGCGGCAGCGTTCATCGGCAACGGTTTGCCGGTCGCCGGCTCTGTGCGCAGCAGCATCCCCAGCTTCATCGTCATGGACGTGATGTGCGCCGCGCTGGCGGCGGAGAATGCCGGGCAGAACGTCATCCATATGGAGGTCGGTCAGCCGGGGACTGCGGCGCCGAGGGCGGCCAGGGCGGCGGCGGCGCGCGCCCTCGAAGCCGAGACGCTCGGCTACACCATGGCGCTCGGCAACGACGTGCTACGGGCGCGCATCGCCAAGCTTTACGGCGAATGGTACGGCATCGCGATCGCGCCGCAACGCGTCGCCGTGACGGCGGGTTCGTCGGCGGCGTTCGTGCTCGCCTTCCTCGCCATGTTTGACGCCGGCGATACGGTGGCGCTGCCGTCCCCGGGCTATCCCTGCTACCGGCACATCCTAACCGCCCTGGGGCAGCGGTCGGTGCTGCTTGAAACGGGACCGGCAAGCGAATGGATGCCGACCGCTGAAGATGTCGTCCGCGCCGTCCGCCGCGATGCCATCAATGGCCTGGTGATTGCCAGCCCCGCCAATCCCACCGGCACCATGATCTCCGCCCCGCGCCTGGCTGAACTCGTCGCCGTCTGCCGCGAGCATGGCGTGCGTCTGATCTCCGATGAGATCTATCACGGGCTGACTTACGAGCGCGCCGCCGAAACCGCGCTGGCGCATGGCGATGACATCGTCGTCATCAACAGCTTCTCGAAATACTTCTCGATGACCGGCTGGCGCGTCGGTTGGATGGTGCTGCCGGAGGCGCTTGTGCGCAGCGTCGAGCGGCTGGCGCAGAACCTCTACATCTCGCCGCCGGCCATCGCGCAGTCCGCCGCGCTGGGCGCTTTCGATGCCACCGAGGAGTTGGAAGCAAACCGGCGCGTCTACGCGGACAACCGCGCCCTCTTGCTCGCGGAGCTGCCGAAGGCCGGCTTTACGTCGTTCGCTCCCGCCGACGGGGCCTTCTACCTCTACTGCGATGTCGGCGATGTCACCGGCGACGCGGCGGCGCTGTCGCGGAGCCTGCTGCAGGAAGCGGGCGTCGCGGTGACGCCGGGCACCGACTTCGACGCGCAACGTGGCAACCAGCACCTGCGCCTTTCCTACGCGGGAACGACGGCCGACATGGCCGAGGCGGCACGGCGCCTGCAGGCTTGGGCCGGGCGTCGCCGCTAACCCTTTTGTTACTGGCCGAGCAGGGCGGCGACGGATCGCCACCGGCCGCCGCGTTCCTTTGCCCAACAGCGGCGCACCAGATGACGCGGCTGCGAAACGGATCCAGGAGTGAAACCATGAACAATCTGTCACGTGCGCTCGCCGTCACGCTGATGGCCGCCACCATTCCGGCCACCATCGTGCTGGCGCAGCAGGCGACCCCCGCCGATCAGCCGCCGGTGGCCGAGAAGAGCGAGACGCGGCGCGGGCCATCGCCGGAGACCATCGCGCGTCTGCAGGACGGCCGCATTGCCATGGCCAAGACGGCGCTCAAGCTGTCACCCGACCAGGAAAAGCTGTGGGCGCCCGTCGAAGACAAGATTCGCGCCGGCTTCGAGGAGCGGCGCAAGGCCCGCGAAGCCTGGCAGGCGAAGCGCGAGCAGCGCCGCGCCGACAAGAAGGCCGAGGGTGAGGACGGCAACAAGGGCGAGAAGCTGGCGCTGCCGGAGCGTATCGAGAAGCGCAGCGAGCGTCTGACGGCGCGCGCCGCTAAGTTGACCGAGCAGGCCGCCAAGGCGAAGGAGTTCGCCGAGACATTGAAGCCGCTCTACGCCTCCTTCAGCGAGGAGCAGAAGGCGGTGGCCGGCCGCGTGCTCACCCACTTCGGTCAGGACGGCCGCGGCCCTCGCGGCAATCGCTGGGCGATGGGCGGCAAGCACGGCCATGGCGGTCACGATCGCGGCCGCTTCTGAACTTAGCCGCCGAGACAAGCGAAAGGCCGGAGCGGTGCTCCGGCCTTTCTTGTCTTGCAGCCGTGCGGCTAGAGTTTATTCGCCGCCGAGCTTGCGCTGCCACCAGCCCTTGCGCGCGGGGGCGCTCGATGCGGAGGCATCCTCGGTCGTAACCTCGAGCTGCTGGCCAACCACGATGCGTTCCAGGCGCGGCTCGCTGGAGCCGGTGCGCCGGCGCGCAGGAGCGGCGGGCTCGGCTTCGCGCACCGCCGCGGCGGGCTCTTCCTTGCGCGGCGGCGTCACCTCTGCTTGGGCGCGATGCACCTCCCGGGCGGGAAGCTCCTCGTTGCCGTCGGCAGGCAAATTGGGGAAATCGGCGATGGCTTCGCGATGGCCGGACGTGGTCTCGCCGTCGCGGCGCTCGCCTTCCGCATAAAATGCCGGCTGGTCGTCGCCAAACGGCGT
>CAZOOS010000175.1:0-5588 GCA_964581475.1 uncultured Hyphomicrobium sp. | reverse complement strand
TGGGGCCGCTCGCGGTCGATCCCGATTTCGCCGGCCAGGGCTTCGGCAAGCGCCTGATCGCCGAGGCCATCGAGGCGGCGAAGGCGGCCGGCGTGAAATTGGTCGTGCTAGTCGGCGATGAGCCGTATTACGGCCGCTTCGGCTTTGCGCCCGTGCCGCCCGGGCAGATCGTGCTGCCAGGCCCCGTCGATCCGCTCCGGCTGCTCGCCGCCGAGCTGCAACCGGGAGTTCTTCCCGCCTACAAGGGTTTGATCGCGCCGCAGCGCTAGTTGCGGCGCGTGCCTGATGACCGCCGCTGCCGATTGCGCATAGACTTGCCGCCGGTAGAGGCGCGGCAGGGAGGCGGGACGATATGAACAGGCGGTCATTGCTCAGTGGAGGGGGTGTCCTGCTCGCCGCGCAGCTGCTGCCGAGCAAAGCGGGCGCGCGCGCACGCACCTCGGCGATCACGCCGGATGACGGCAAATTCATGCAGATCGCCATCGATCAGGCGAAGGAAGGCGACTACCCGTTCGGCGCCGTGATCGTGCGCGGCGGGCGCGTGCTGGCCTTGGGGCGCAACTGCTCGAAGCGCAACTCCGACCCCACCGCGCATGCCGAGATGGTGGCCATCCGCGCCTTTCTCAACGGTCACGAGCCGGACGATCTGAAGGAGACGACGCTCTACAGCTCGGGCGAGCCGTGCGTGATGTGCATGGGTGCCATCATCTGGTGCGGGATCAAGCGGCTGGTGTTCGCGGCGTCCATCGCGCAACTGTCGACGCGCATCGGCCAGATCGACATCACCGCCAAGCAGATCGCCAACGCTACGGCGTTTTCCAACATCGAGATCGCCGGCGGCTTCATGTCGGCGCCGGCCCTCGACCTCTTTCCCAAGGACAAGCCCTGACGCAGGCCGGTGAACGCTGCCCGTAGCCGCTAGGCCTTCCACGCCGTGCGAATGCGCTCCGCGTGCCCGGCGAGCACCTCCGGCTTTTCCATGGTGCGATTGTGCGGCATCAGCGGCACGCCCTCATGGCGCGGGATGACGTGGTAGTGCAGATGGAAAACCGTCTGCCCGCTGGCCGCCTCGTTGAACTGCACGACGGTGACGCCGTCGCCGTTGAAGGCTTCCTTCACCGCCCGCGCCGTCAGCTGCACGAGGGGCGCCAGCTTGGCCAGCACCGCCGGATCGGCGTCGAGCAGGTTGCGCGAAGGCGCCTTCGGCACGACCAGCGTATGCCCCGGCGCTTGCGGCATCACATCCATGAACACCAGCGCATCGTCGTCCTCGTAGACTTTGCTGGACGGGATGTCGCCGCGCAGGATCTTGGCGAAGACGTTGTTGTCGTCGTAGGGCATCGATGCCTCCGGCTACCGTCCGTGCGGAGCATGGCTACGCGTCCATGCAGAGCATGGCTACGCGTCCATGCAGAGCATGGCTACGCCATGACACGGCTCTGTTAAACGGTCCGCCACGTTCGCCGTCAAGCGGGCTGCGTCTCAGGATCGACCGTCCTTGCGGTAGGGACCGAACGCGGCGAGTTCGCTGATGCTCTCGGCGACCGCGGCGCGCTCGTCCTGCAGGTAGCGGGCGATGGCACGCCGCAAGCCGGGATCGGCGATCCAGTGCGCCGAGTAAGTCGGCGTCGGCATGTAACCGCGCGCCAACTTGTGCTCGCCCTGCGCGCCCGCCTCGACGCGCGCTAGCCGATGCGCGATGGCGTAGTCGATGGCCTGGTAGTAGCAGACCTCGAAATGCAGGCACGGGTGCGGCTCGAGGGTGCCCCAGTAGCGGCCATAGAGGCAATCGCCGCCGATGAGGTTGAGCGCACCGGCCACGTAGCGGCGGCCGCGCTTGGCCATGATCAGCAGGCAGCGGTCGGCCATCGAGGTGCCGAGCAGCGAAAAGAAGCGGCGGTTCAGATAGGGCTGTCCCCATTTGCGGCTGCCCGTATCGGTGTAGAAGTCGAAGAACGCGTCCCAGTGCTTTTCCTCGATGTCGGCGCCGGTCAGGCGCTCGATAACGATGTCGCCCAGCAGCGCCTGCTCGCGCTCCTTGCGCACCGCCTTGCGCTTGCGTGAGGCGAGGCTGGCGAGGAAATCATCGAACGTCGCGTAGCCCTCGTTGGCCCAGTGGAACTGCTGGTCGTTGCGCAACAGATAACCTTGCGCTCCGAGCGCCTTCCACTCGCGCTCGCTGAGGAAGGTGGCGTGCACCGACGAGGCGCCGAGCCGGTCGCACAGCGCTGCTGCGGCGGAGGCCAGCAGTTTGGTGTAGTAGTCCGTGTCGACGTCGGCGCGCACCAGGAGGCGCCGCCCGGGAACCGGCGTGAAGGGCACGGCGATCTGCAGCTTGGGATAATACCTGCCCGCCGCGTGCGCATAGGCCGACGCCCAGGCATGATCGAAGACGTATTCGCCGGAGCTGTTGAGCTTGGCGTAGCAGGGCGCGCAGGCGGCGATGCCACCAGCGCCGTCGTCGATGGTGATGTGCTGCGGGATCCAGGCGGTATGGCGCTCGCCGACGCTGCCGGATGCTTCGAGCGCGTTGAGGAACGCATGCGCGATGAACGGATTGAACGTTGCCGCATCGGGATTGGCGCAGGCGTCCCAGGCCTCGGCATCGATATCGGCGATGCGCGCCGCGATGCTGGCGACCGCCCTTCGCTCCTCGCCTTCATCGATGCTCATCGGCAAAGCTTGCTCTCACACCCTTATCCCCGCCGGCCCCTAGGGCTCGTATCCCTCGAAGATCGGCGCGTCGGCCCAGCGGGCAGCCGTGTCGCGCTGCTCCGGCGTGCGCACCGTCCACGTGAACAGCGGCAGCCCCAAGACCTCGCGCGTGAAGCGCGTCACAGGGGTAGGGAGGGCGTTGATGTCGTAGGCGTAGAAATCGGGAGCCGCGGGGCCGGATTCAAGCAAGTGCGTCAGGCTGTAGGCGCGCTCCGGGCCTAGCTTGCCGCGCCACCAGCAGTCGCCGGCAAAGAGGCCCGAGACGATGCCGCGGGGGATCTGCGGCGCCAGCGCGCGGATGCCGGCCATCACCGCCGGATCGAACGACATCAGCGCCAGCGGCCCGCGATAGGCCACTGCGGTCCGGGCGATCGCCTGCAGGAAGCGCACATCCGGCGCGTCCCATTCGCTCTTGATTTCGATCAGCAGCGGCTCGCGTCCGCCGACGAGGTCGAGCAGATCGGCCAGTTCCATCATGCTGCCGCCGCCGTTGCGGTAGGCGAGCTTCTTCAGAGCCGCCACCTCATGCACGGCGAGCGGGCCCTCCGCCTCGATCAGGCGCTCGAGGGTGAGATCGTGAAACACCACGGGGGTCGAGCAGCCGGCGGGACGCACATCGCATTCGATGCCGTAGCCCTTGGCGATGGCCGCCTCGAAGGCCGCCGCCGTGTTCTCGACGATGCCTTTGGCGGCGTCGTGCAGCCCGCGGTGCGCGATCGGCTTCAGGAAGGCCGAACGATCGCGCATGGCTTGCCTCAACGATCGAGCAGCAGGACGGCGTCGACCTCGACGGCGCAGCCGAGCGGCAGGCTCGACACCCCGACGGCGACGCGCGTATGGCGCCCCTTGTCGCCGAGGACGTCGACCATCAGGTCGGAAGCGCCATTGAGGACCTGCGGGTGCTCGGTGAATTCAGGCACGGCGTTGACAAAGCCGTTCAACCGCACGATCTGGGCGATGCGATCGAGGCTGCCGACGGCCGCTTTCGCCTGGGCAAGGATGCTGAGGGCGCAAAGGCGGGCCGCCTCGCGCCCTTCGACAACCGACATTCCGCCGCCGAGCCGCCCGGCGACAATGCTGCCGTCGGCCGCCTTGGAGACCTGTCCGGATATAAACAGCAGGTTGCCGGCGACGAAGAAAGGCACGTAGTTGGCGACTGGGCTCGGCGCAGCGGGCAGCGTGATACCAAGCGTCGCAAGACGCGCCTCGACCTTATCGTCCATGCTGCTATCCTTCCGCCTCGATGGTCGGCTAGGCGACCCTGTCGCTCGCCTTTTTGACCGGGGCGCCCCATCTTGGCAATGGCGTCCCGGCGCCCAGGTAATGGGACTTAACTTGTCTGGGGTAGGCTGCGCCCAAAAACGACCTCGAGGAAGAATGTCCCAGTTAGCCAAGGTCTTGTGTGCAACCGCGATGAGCGCGGCAGTGCTCGCGACGCCTATCAGCAACTCGCAGGCGCAAGTCGGCGGCAGCGCGGTGCATTTCCGCCCGCACCGGGCCGTCTACGACATCAGCTTTGACCACGCGACGCCCGGCTCCGGCGTCGCCGACATGACCGGCCGCATGGTCTACGAGATGACCGGCAGCAAATGCGGCGAGTACGCGCAGAACATGCGCTTCGTCACCCGCATGACCAACCAGGAGGGTGTTGCCCAGGTCAACGACCTGCGCACGTCCAGCTTCGAGGAGCTGGCGACGCACCGCCTGCGGTTTTCGTCCAGCCAGTACGAGAACCAGAAGCTTGCCGAGGCCTCGCAAGGCAGCGCCGGGCCCGGCAACGGCTCGTCCTTCACCGAGGTCAAGCTGACCAAGCCGGCGAAGAAGACCGTGAAGCTGCCATCGGATATCTACTTTCCCATTCAGCACTCGCTGGCGCTGGTGCAGGCCGCGCGTGCCGGCCACAGCCAGTTTACCGCCAATCTCTACGACGGCTCCGACAAGGGCGAGAAGTTCTACGAGACGAGCGCGGTGATCGGCCCGCGCGCCGCGCCGGGGAACGTTTTGGCGCCGGCCAAAGTCACCAACGGCGACAAGCTCGCCGAGATCGCCTCCTGGCCCATCGCCATCGGCTATTTCGAGCCGGGTCCGACGCGTCTCGATGCGCTGCCGACCTATGAGTTGTCGTTCCGCTTCTACGAGAACGGCGTATCCTCGCGCCTCTATATCGACTACGGCGACTTCGCCATCCGCGGCGAACTGAAGGAGCTCACCTTCCTCGAGGAAGGCAAGTGCGAGGGCGACGGGCCGGTCGCCCCAGTCAAGCGCTGAACTCCGTCAAGCGCCGAACTCGGAATCGTCCATCTCGCCGGCGATCTCGACCAGCGCGCGCCGCGCCGGGGCAATGTCCTCCGGCGGCACGCCGTCGGATGCGCAAAAGACCAGCAATAGGCTCTCGTCTTGCAGCAAGTGCTCCAGCACCGCGGCGAGAATGCGCGGCGAACGCGCCTCGGCGCGCAGCTCGGCCGGCCCCAGCCCTGTCAGCGTCAGGAACCGCACCAGCCGGTCGGTATCGCCGGCCAGAAACAGCAACGCCGAAACACCAATCGATTCCGCACGATCGCTCTGCATGCGCCTCAACCCCGAATTCACCTAAATGTCGAAAGTTATACTTATTCCGGCCGAAGCCGGGGCGGTGCTTGCATTCATTAACTGTTGGTTACGGCTTCGCCCGCAAACTCCCCGCCGACCAGCCCGCAGAATCGGTGCAGAAGAGGTCGGGGAGTGCGAGCTGCAACGTCATGAACATCCAGGAAACCAGCACCGCCGGAGGGCGTCAGCCCGTGCCGCAGGTTAGCGGCACCACGGTGCTGATCGTGGAAGACAACGAGCTCAACATGAAGCTCTTCCACGACATCCTCGCGGCGCACGGGTAC
>CAZOOS010000174.1:0-5626 GCA_964581475.1 uncultured Hyphomicrobium sp. | reverse complement strand
TTTAATCGATTGGGTTTTGTTTGGAACGCGTGGGCTAAAGCGTGCTAGGGATGCACCGTGGCAGCACGGTGAAATTGAGGGCTGCATTCGGCATGATCTGATCTACAAGCCTATGGCTGGTGAGCACTGCTTTCAGCCATTTACGGAGTGGCCTCGATCGGCCGCGTTATCCGAACCTCAAACCTCAAACCTCTGGCCTTTATTCCTGAACTCTCACTCTTCGGCCAAAGCAGACAATGAGGTGCGCCATGGTAGGCGCCTGCTTTTGCGCCTGTTGCAGACATCGAGATTGGGCAGCGAACGAACTTTCGTCACGACGACCACGTGAAGCCTATTCTCAACCGTTATCGCAGTTGCTTAATGCGCTCTTGGAGAGTCAGGGCGGTTGGGACGTTCACAGCTGCAAGTGCAGCAGCTATCTCGACAAGCGACTGTCGTGACTGAGCATGATGCGACAGGGACTGCGCGTCGGAATTCAACGCCGTCGCAACGAGTTCCACCAGCGCGTCGCCCGTACCCTGGCGGTACCAGCGACCGAGATGCTGATGTTCCTTCAGCACAGCGGCGACCCAGAGAAGTCCGTCAAGGCGAAGCGGTGCTCCAAAGTTCGTCGTCAGGAAGTAGCAGAAGCGCGTGACACACTCTTCGTCACGAGCCAGGTGTGCAACGGCCCAGCGTTTGTAGAGTTCCTTCATCCGTAGGGCTGCGCCTTGGTGCAGATTAGACAGGGCATTCTCGTTCCCGAATCCAAGCAGATCGCATTTCAAGCGCTCGCCGTAGAACCAGAGGCCAGGTTGAGACCATTCCGCTGCAAGCCCATACTCCACGGTGGCCCGCCAGACTCGCTCGAATGCCACGGGGTCGTCACCTTTTCCGAGTCGCAGGAATAAGCTCCTTATGAAGTGTTGCAGCGCGTAGTGTGCGGCTGGACCGTGGGCGAGAACAGATTCCCAGACCGCACGGTCTTCCCCTTCGGGTGCCGCGATCGACAGGGCTCCGAGCTTCATTAGTATGTCGTAGCCGAGGCTCTGGCTCGGCAAGTCGTACTCGCCGTTTTCTTTTTTTTCGTGCGCCTTGGCGCGCGTAGCGTCGTAGTCCCAGATGCGCAGAGCCAAGCGGGTGTCGAGTTCGCGGTCGCCTGTGCCATCGCCTTCTATGAGCCAGTTGAAAAGGACTTTAAGGAAGTGACCGTCTAGCGAACCGCCACGTTCGCGCTTTGGTTTCCCGCGCCAAGTCTGGTCGCCGGCGTTGTAGAGCCGCAACCGGCGCTGAAAGTCCAGGCGTTTTCTGCCCTCGACAACACGCTTGAAGTTGAGGTCATCCGGCGTCGCGTTTGGTCCCCGGAGCGGAAAGCGCCGCAGCCTCGCGAGCCATGCTTTCCAGGCGCGTTCCACATCGTCGCCGTCTCCGTGGTGCGGTGCGAGCAGTATGAGGCCTGACCAGAACAGCCCGGCGAGGAGCAGCCGCCACCACGCGGTGCCAAGCTGCGCTCTATTTGCATAGGCGATGCCAACCACAACGGCGGCCGCTCGCGTGTCGCCGCTCGTCAGAAGGCGCAGGACGGCGGTCTCCCATTCCTGAACTCCATCTCCATTGACGAGCCACAGGTGCATGGCCGAGTAGGCGACGAACTTAAGCTCGTCGCGGCTACCCATGCCCTGCCCGCGAATCTCTTCTTCTGTCGATGCTACCGCCGAGACACCAGCGCGTACGACTTCGAGCGCCTGCTTCTGCGCTTCAGAGTTCTGGGCGAGCCAAGCACCGCCCAACGCTACAAGCGTGCCGGCTGCGGCGAAGCGGCATCTCGATTTCGCTTCCTCGTCGTCCCCTTTCGTCCCCGTCTCACACTCCTTAAGCAGATTGAAGAGGTACGCGGCCTCATCGTCGGTGAGCGGCTGTCCGCCCTGAAGCCGCTGCTCACACCGGCCCGGCGCGAGAAGGTATGCGAGGGTGGGTGAGCTATCGGCCTGCCAAGACTGCACCTCGAGGCGCAGTTCGTCTGGGTACACGAGGCATAGTGTCTGCGCGCCCGTCGCCGGATCTGCGACGGTCTGATAGTTGGCCCGGTCGAGTGCGGCAGAGAGCAGCTTGAACTCCAACGCCTCCTTCGGGTCTTCAGGCAACGCCCAGGTTGGCAACATTGCTTGAAGACGCCGCGCAACACCATCATCGGCCTTCATGAGTTCAACAACGACATCGAGGAACGTCCGCTGGCGATGGGGAGCCAAGGTCCAATCACGAGCGAAGTTGAATATTGCCTCTCCGCCCTGGGCCCAGCTCCATGCGATGAAGTTGTCACCAAGCTGCTTCACGCGGGCGCTGTCCCAATCGAAGAGGTTCGGACACGATAACAGTGCCGAGAGCTGCCCCGTCAGCAGCGACGGCCGATACTTTGCGACGTTGATGAGGACGCTGACGAGTGCCGCTGAGTTTCCCTCTTTAAGTATCCTCTCGATATCAGCGGTGATGTCCTCACCCGCGTTGAGCCGCATTGTAAGCCAGCGCTCTAACGCATCGAGAGCGCAGAATAGGTTTCCGTTTCGCATCTCACTGGACTGCGGCCAGTCGAATACCTGCCACCAGCCAGGGAAGGCCTTTTCCGAGCCATCTGCCAATTGCAGCATCACCGCTGGCGCCTCACCAATTCGACCCTGCATCACCTCGGCGACCCAGCGCTCTGTGCAGAAGTTCACTAACGCGATGAGCGAGGTGAGCGCCGTTTCAGGGGCCATCTGAAAGAAGGGGAAGAACGGGCTCTTCCAGAAGGCCGTCGGGTACGCGTCCTGGAAGAATTCGAGGCCGAGGTCGATTTCGGACCGTGAGGACTCGTACCCCCGTTCTGGCTGGTCTTCGACGATGAGCGCAAGCAGAACTTCTGCCGCCAGTTCAGGCTGCGCACGCATCAGAAACTGGATGCCGTTCTCCTTAATGCAGGCAGTCCGGAAATCCAAGTCGACCTTGCCGTGGGCCCCTAGTGGCCAAGGAGGCAACCGCTTCCGGAACGCCCCGAAGGAGTGCGGCATCTGCTTCCGTTTTTCGTGTCGTGCTTTGTATTCGGCATCGCTCTTCAAACGCTCAGCGTGCGCCTTCGCTTTCTGTATTTGAGCCTCGGCGATGCGCCGTTTGACATCAGTGTCGATCTCTCGGCGTCCCGCGAGTTCGCGCGCCCAGTTCCCGACCTCGGTCGGCAGGTCGGCCACGCCAGCCAATGGCGCGGTGTACAGCAACGGCTCACGCGTTAGGTACATCACGCCGTGGCCCTTCTCGACCTGCACGGTCCGAGCCATGGAGAGCGCCATTTCCGCCAGCTCTAGGCGAAAAGGCATCGGATTGCCGCTGCTCAGCATGAGCGGCGTCTTCGTCAGCCAAGTCTCGATTACCTTCGCGAGAGCAGATGAAACCAGCCCAGCCAGTCGCGCCCGCTGCGCAATGAGGAAGCGGAGAACGGGCGGCCAACGGCCGAAGATAATTGAGCGGTACTGCGCCTCCATGTACAAGTCGACCGTCGCGCTTAGTCCCATTCCGCCGCCGGCCGGCACCGTCGCGATGTGGTGGAAGCGCAGAAGCAGCCGCGTGAAATGTTTCGCGCCGTTGCCGAGCAGGAGGTCGGCGCGTTCGATCAGGAAGCGTTCGGCATCGGGGTCCAAGCAGAGCGCATCAAGGAGGATGTCGCCCGCCAGCTCGTTCTTCCCGGCCTCCGCTGCCCCGACTGCGACGTCCCAGGCCGCCCCAGTCTCGGCCGGCTGTCGCAGTAGGAATTGGCCCAGCATCCGAAGCGCATTCGTCCAGAGCGGATTGCCGGCCAGGGCGGCCCACTGTGGCGTGTCCGTCCAAATCTGCTTCAGGAACTGGAAGCGCGCCCAATCCGCCGCGAGATCGTGCTCGAATTCGATGCGGTTGGTCCGCTCGTTCAGGCGCAGTGGAAGCTCCTCGGGCCGCTGCGTGAAGGTGGCCGTGTCCGTCGCCTCCAAGTCGGTAAGCGCGAAACTGCGCTCAAACGATGCTTCGCGCTGGGCGAGGCGCATCATCAGCGCCTGCACGTCGGCGCTGTCCTTCGTCCAAAACTTCCATAGGCGGTCGGCGATGGCGGTGTGAGACGCCAGTCCGCCGGCGTTCGACCCCAGCGCCGTACCCGCCTTGATTACCCACGCCAATGTCCGTAGATTCGTCAGCGCCGCTATGGTTTCGTCGTGCGCGGCCAACCAACCCAAGGTAGGCGACGGCAGAAGCGCTAGCTTCACAGCCTCGCTCTTGAGCGCCTCGACCTCGACAAGATGCGCCTTTCTTCGGCCGAGTATCGTCTCTTCGCCTTCAACCCAACTCTGCGTCTGCGTGACAATGACAACACGCCACGCGCCCTCGGCGCCTTCACCGTCATTAGGAAGGATGGCTTGAAGCAACTTGCGGATGACGACGAACTCGCTGGCTTCAATGTGTTCCGCAGAATCGATGACCATCACGTTCTGCGGCTTCACCGTGGCGTTTAGCACCAGCGAAAGTTCGTGCGCCAAAGGGAGAGCACCGCGGCGCGCAGCGCTAAGCGCCGCCTTCAGTTCTTCCGGACCGAACCACACCTGCTTCCACGATGGGTACGCACAGTCCAACACCGACTTGACCAGCGCTGATTTGCCCGAGCCCGACTCCCCAAAGACCACCGTGACAGTGTTGTTGACGAATGCCGCCTGAAGCGATGCCATCTCAGCTGTCCGCGGCACCGCATAGCCTGACGGCAACTCCGTCTCTATCCGCGCCTTGTGGTCCGCTGTGATGCTGGAGAGCGTCTCCCAATCACGCTCAAAATCTGGGTGATGGCGAAGGCCAAACTGGCCCCGGAGCAAGGCCAACAGGTCAGGGACGGTGATGGTACCGCTGCGAAGGCGCACCACTTTAGCGACGTTGATGAGCCCCTTCCAGAGAGCCTGTGCTTCGTCGTTGCCGCCAGACGCGAGCAAGCGACGGCATTGCGCGATAGCCTGGGTCTCGTTCTCGGAGTGAGCGAACTGCAAGTCGGTTGGTAGCACGTGCAGGCGGCGAATTAGCTCGATGGTCTCCTCGTCGGAGGCAGCGCCGGGTCTCTGGACGCTGTCGAAGACGCCCGACTGCCTCTTGTTGCCGCGGATACGGCTCATAGCCAGCGCGGTATCCGTGCCGCTGCACGCGTTCTTCACTTCACGCCATGCCGGGTCGAACGCGTGATGTGTGCCGAGCGTGACCAAGGCCAGCCCATCGGCTGCACGGTTGAAGGGCCCCTGCAGGTCACGCCATTGTTCCCAAGCACGCATCACGAAGTCAACTGGGAGGGCTGCCGCAGTCACCTGCAAATTCCCCTTCGCCGAGATTGCAAGCCGCCGCGCGCTGGTGGTCTGGACCGTCAGCAGGAGGTCGTCAATACGCCAGCCCAAGGTCGAGACTTGGGCTTGGACCTGCGTGACGACGCCACCGATACCTGGTGCCTGCTCACCCGACAGGGCCTTCACCAACTGCCAGGCGTTTATCAAGTCTTCGAACTCGAACCCGGCGCCACTCGTCGACCGCAGTGTCGCGGGCGCGCGTTTCGCGCGGCCGCTGCGAGGCGCTTTCGGCTTCGATGTGCTCTTAGGCATGGCCATTGACTTCTGAAAGCTTG
>CAZOOS010000173.1:0-5663 GCA_964581475.1 uncultured Hyphomicrobium sp. | reverse complement strand
TGTAGCCAATGGCGACGGCGAAATTCTCCAACGACATACGCTGTGAGGCGCGTGCAACGCGCAGGACCTCGACGATCGGCGCCAATGCTTCGCCCTGGAACACGGCATCCGATGCGGTCTGGCTGACGTCGGCGGCGGTCGATGGCGAGAGCGAGGCGTGCGCGGCAGCGAGCGCCGGCGCATCGTTGAGCCCGTCGCCGACCATCAGAATCTTGCGTCCTTCCGCTTTCAACGCTTCCAGCCGCGCGATCTTACCATCCGGCCGGACCTCGCTCGCCCATTCCGCGATCCCCGCGTCCCGCGCTGCGGCGCGCACCGAGGCTTCGCGGTCGCCGGACAGAAGATACACGCGGTAGCCGGACCTGCGCAGGTCCCCAACTACCGATGCCGCATCGGAGCGCAGCGCATCTTCGAAACGCAGGGCAATCGGGGCCGCATCGCCGTCGCGGTACCACAGCGACGCCGAACCGGCCTCGCCCGACCCGGTTACCCAACGCGACGAGCCGAGGCGTCGCTGGCCGCACGCGCCACGTGCCAGCAAGCCGCTGCCCGGCTGCTCGATAACGTCCGCGGCAGCGGCGATGACCAGGCCGCGCTCGCGCGCGGTTCGCACTACGGCCCGCGAATATGGATGCCGGCTGGCGATCGCGAGGGAAGCCGCCGCCGCCAGCGTCGCATCGTCGATGTCGGCGGCGTTGGCCAGCGACGGCTCACCGCGCGTGAGCGTGCCGGTCTTGTCGAACACGATGGTATCGACCTCCGAGAGGCGCTCCAGTCCGTCGGCGGCCTTGACGATGACGCCCTTGGCGAACAGTCGTCCGGTGGCCACCACCTGCACGGCGGGTACCGCGAGCGCCAGCGCGCACGGGCATGTGATGATCAGCACGGCGACAGCATAGGTCAGTGCCTGCTCGAAGCCGCTGCCGATGATGAGCCAGCCGATGAGCGTCGAAGCGCCGAGAATGTGCACGGCCGGGGCGTATAGCCGCGCAGCGCGATCGGCGAGCCGCACGTACTGGCCGCGGCCCTGCTCTGCCGCAGCCACCAGGCGAGCAATGTCGGCGAGCAGCGTGTTGTCGTCGGTTGCAGTGGCTCGGACGGTGATGGTCTTGGCGAGGTTAACGGTGCCGGCATGCACCAACTCGCCCACCGATGCGGCACGCGGGACCGCTTCGCCGGTGATGAGACTTGTATCGACGTGCGTCTCTCCATCGAGGACGCGGCCGTCCACCGGGAAGCGCTCCCCGGCCGCGACTTGCACGCGCATGCCCGGCACGAGCGCGCGCGCTGCCAGGCGCCGCACCACGCCATCCTCGCCAATGACGCTGGCGGAAAGCGCCTTTAGACCCAGCAGGTTCTCGGCGGCCCCACGCGCGCGCACCCGCATCTTCTCGTCCAGATAGCGACCGATCAGCAGGAAGAACGTCAGCGAGACCGCAGCGTCGAAATAGACCTGATCGGTGCCGCGAATGGTCTGGTAGAGGCTCATCATCGTCGCCAAGCTGATGCCGAGCGATATGGGCACATCCATGTTGAGCCGCCGCGATTTCAGCGCGGTGTAGGCAGATGCGAAGAACGGCTGCGCCGCATAGGCGACCGCGGGCATGGCGATGAACGCCGACAACCAGTGGAAGAGGTCCGCCGCCGACTGGTCCATATCGCTCGCAAAACCGGCCCACACCGACACCGACAGCAGCATGACGTTGGCGGCGGCGAAGCCGGCAACGCCGAGGCGGCGCAGTAGATCGTCGGCACGTGCTGCCGCGCTGTCGCCGGCGCCCTCGAGCGATTCGGCCGCGCGGTACCCGCAGCGGTCCAGCGCTTCGATCAACCGCTGCGGGTCGGTCACCGTCTCGTCAAACGTCACGGCGACCCGTTTAGCTGAGAGACTAGCGCGCGCGGCCGCCACCCCGGGCGCTGCATGCAATGCGTGCTCGATGCGCCCGATACATGTGCCGCACGTCATGTTCTCGACGATAAGCGAAGTGGTCTGCGGCTTGCTCGCCGGCGCCATAAATGCCCCGCGCGCCGCGGCGGGCAGCGTTAGGGCTTGATCCACACCCGCCTCCGCATCTGGTAAACGGGACCGGCTGCTGGTTCAAGGCTGTAAACGCTGAGGTCGACGATCCAAGAGCCTTCACCCGCGTCCGGAACCGGCGCCTCGTAGCGGCCCGGCGTTACCTCGGCAAGCGTAAGCGGCTGATCGAAGCGGTTCGTGGCCGGCCTTCCGATGCGAGCGGTAACCGTCTTGCCCGCTACGGCACCGCCGTCCCGGTCGCGCAGCGACACCCTCAGCGTCTGGGCGTCGACGATCTGCATGTCGTCGTGCCAGCCGGTCAGAGACTGCTCGGCATCTCTGGCGATGCGCCGATTGTATGCAACGCCATCGCGATACGCATTCGTGTTGTCGACACCGCCGAAGGTCGTCAGCGCCTTGTAGATCATGGTCGCATCGGCGACGATGATGACGGCGAAGAACGCCAGCATGGTCCCGAGGACATGTGCGCCGCGAATACCGCGGGGCCCGGCTCGCGTGGGCGCGGTCGAACTCATGGCTCAGGACTCCGGAACGTCGTGTCGCGCACTACCGTCGCGCCGCTCCCTGTATCGGTTACGACGAAACGCAGCGGCGTCGAGCCGCTAGCGATATTCGCGTGCGCATCGCGCGGTACCGTGACGTAGATCTTCACCGCGCGCAGGCCGTCGGCATCGACGGACAGTTCGCCGCCGTCGAAGCCAACGATAGACATCTGCGCCTCGGCAATACCGTCAACGCCCACGACGAAGGACTGCGGCAGATGCCTCTTATTGAGGATTTTCAGCGTATAGCCGTTGCGCACACCACCGTCCGACAGCCTGACGAATAGCGGATTGCGGTCCTCGATCAGACTGATCTCGACATCCGGGCGCGTCGCGAACGCCCAGCCCATGATGCCGGCGACGAGCGCAATGAGGGCCGTGTAGAGCACCGTACGTGGGCGAACGAGCCTGACCGGCACGCGTTGCTCCGCCGATGTGATGGAAATATTGCGGAAGGTATCGTAAGCGATCAGGCCGGACGGGCGATCCAACTTGGCCATGATGTCATTGCACGCGTCGATGCACAGCGCGCACTGGATGCATTCCAATTGCGAGCCATCGCGGATGTCGATGCCCGCCGGACAAACGGCAACGCAAGCCGTACAGTCGACGCAGTCACCGCGCCCTTCCCACGGCTGCCCCTTCTTGTGCGGGCCACGTGGCTCTCCGCGATAGCCACGGTACGAGACGAGCAGCGACTCGGAATCGAACATGGCAGCCTGGATGCGCGGCCACGGACACATGTAGTTGCACACCTGCTCGCGCGCGAAGCCGCCGAGCACGTACGTAGTCGATGTGAAGATGCCCAGGAACGCATAAGCGACGGGCGAGGCTTCGCCGCTCAGCAGCTCCTTCAACAGCGTTGGCGCGTCGCGGAAATAGAAAACGAACACACCGCCGGTGGCGAGCGCGATAAGTAGCCACGTCGCGTGCGTGGCGCCCTTCTTCCAGATCTTCGTCAGCCCCCACGGCGAAGCATCGAGCCTCAACCGCGCGTTACGATCGCCCTGAAAGAAGCGCTCGACGGTGACCATGAGGTCGGTCCACACGGTTTGCGGACACGCATACCCGCACCACATGCGCCCGGCGATTGCCGTGACGAGGAACAGGCTGAGGGCTGCCAGCACCAGCACGCCGGTGATGTAGTAGAATTCCTGCGCCCAGATTTCGATAGGACCGAAGAACAGCCGCTGGTTGGCGAAGTCGAGCAGGAACGCCTGGTCCGGCAAGTTGGGGCCGCGGTCCCAGCGGATCCACGGCAGCAGGTAGTAGATGCCGAGCGTGACGACCATCACCGCCCACTTCACGTTGCGGAACGTGCCGTGCGCCAGCTTGGGGTAGATCTTGCGCTGCTTCGCGTAAAAGCTAGCAGGCGCCGGCGCGGCGTCGATGATGAATTTGGCAGCCGGATCTAGCTGGGTCACGCGTGACCTCCAAGTCTTCTTGCTACTTGCCGCCGCCCAACGAGTGAACATAGATCGCCAGCATCTTTATGGTTGCAGGATCGAGCTTCCCATCCCAGCTCGGCATCACGCCGCCGCGCCCCGTGCGGATCGTCTCAAGGATATCGGACTTGCGATCTCCGTACAGCCAGATCCCATCCGTAAGGTTGGGAGCGCCCATCTCGATCGATCCCTTGCCCGTCTCGCCGTGGCAGGCACTGCACTGCTCGGCGAAGATGGCGCGGCCGCGCTCTATCGCGGCGGCATCGCCTCCCGGCTGCGAAAGCGAAACGACATAGTCGGCGACGTCCGACATCTGCTTGCTTTCCAGCATCTGGTCGATGCCGAAGCGCGGCATCGCCATCGCATGCGCGTCGGCGTGGCCGGACCTGATGCCATAGCGGATGGTCTTCTCGAGCTGCTCCGTCGAACCGCCCCAGAGCCAGTCGTCGTCGTTGAGGTTGGGATAGCCCTTGAAGCCCTGCGCGCCGCGGCCGTGGCATGGCGCACAGTTGTTGGAAAACTGCGCGCCACCGCCGCGCATGACGAATTCCATGAGATCGGGGTTCTTTTCGATGTCGGCGACGGGCGTGGCCGCCACCTGTTCGAGCAAGCGCGCCTGCGCCGCCCGCGAAGCGGCAAGCGCGGCACTCACTTCACTGCGCTGGCTATAGCCGAGTACGCCGCGGGTGTAGCCGTCGCGCAGCGGCCAGGTTGGGTAGAGCACCCAATAGCCGATGGCCCAGACGATGGTGGCGTAGAGTATGTACAGCCACCAGCGGGGCAACGGCTTGTTGAGCTCCTTGAGGTCGCCGTCCCAAACATGCCCCGTCGTCTCGACGCCGGTGACCGCGTCGATCTCTTTGTTAGCGGCCATGCGGCTTCTCCGTGATGTCGTCGTCGTTGCGGAGCGCCATGCGCGAGGCCGCCTCGAAGTGGGCTTTGTTTTTCGGGCGCAGCACGTGCACCAGGAACCCCACCATGACCGTCCCGAATATGGCCATTGCCAGCATCTGGCAGAGGAACGCTATGGTCTCGTAAGTCATCGCATCCTCACTCAGCGTAGGTTGGGCCCGGCCGCGTCGAACTTCGTGAAGTCGACGAGCGTGCCAAGCATTTGCAGATAGGATATCAGCGCGTCGAGTTCGGTCGGCTCCTCCGACGGCGTGCCGTCGAACTTGCGCACCTGTGCCTTGGGATAGCGCTCGACCACGGCCTTGGCGCCGTCCGAATCCGGATTGATCTGCGCCACCAGATCGGCGTTTGCCTGGGCTATCATGTCGTCGGAGTACGGCACCCCCGCCAGTTTCAGCGCCTGCATGCGAGCCGCTACGTTCGACGCGTCGAGCTTGCGCTTGGCAAGGAACGGATAGCCCGGCATAACCGAACCCGGGACGATGCCGCGCGGAGCGATCATATGCTCGACGTGCCAGGCGTCGGAGTATTTTCCGCCGATACGCGCCAAGTCCGGCCCGGTCCGTTTCGAGCCCCACTGGAACGGATGATCATACATGCTCTCGGCGGCGAGACTGTAGTGGCCGTACCGCTCCACTTCATCGCGCAGCGAGCGGATCATCTGGCTGTGACAGTTATAGCAGCCCTCACGCAGATAGATGTCGCGCCCGGCGAGCTCCAACGGCG
>CAZOOS010000172.1:0-5708 GCA_964581475.1 uncultured Hyphomicrobium sp. | reverse complement strand
ATTGCGCAGAAAGCTAAACCGATTGCTGCGACGCAACAACACAATTGCGCGTGAGGCCCTGACGCGGCTCAGGTGGCCTGGGCAACCGGCTCGGGATCGGCCGGCGGCGGCGCCGCGGCCGCTGGCCCGTCCGCCCGCTTGCCACCGGCGCGACGCCCGGCGACGAGCCAGTAGGCGAGACCGCCGGCGAGGCCCACCGCGACGTATGCCGCCAACGCATAGCCGTTGAGGATCGACGGCTGGCCGCCAACCTCGTTGGCATACTCGGCAGCGAGGCCACCAAGGGCGATCGCAACGCCGACGAACGCATAATAGAGCCAAGTCCTGATGGCCGACATTTCAGCGATGCCGATGGCGATGACGGCGAACGGGAAGGCGAAAATGGCCGAGTGGGTAGCCGCCAGGAGCGACAGCACGCCGGCGTTGCCGAGCCGCTCGGGCTGGGCCTCGGCCGGCAGCCCGGCGATGTCGGCCGGGGTGACGACGAAGGCGACGGTGACGAGGCCGGCGACGAGGCAGGCGATGATGAAGCCGAAAAGGACGCGCAGCAGCGTGATCATGGGCCCACTCGCTCGGATGATGCCGCGTGGAGCTTACAGGCCCTGAGTTGCCTCCCTCAACGAAAAACGCCCGTACTGCCTAACGGCCCGCCGGCCTCGGCGCCTTTGGTCTCCATTAGGTGTCATCCTCGGGCTTGTCCCGAGGACCCAGGTTTCAACTGGCTCCAACGAACGGCCATCGGCTGCTCGGGCCCAACACCGCGATCGGCGGAGCAAGCGGAGAGTTGGGTCCTCGGCATAGAGCCGAGGATGACAGTGGCGCCTCTTTCAGGCGTTGCGGCCGGCGATGAGCCAGTAGACGAAGCCGCCGGCAAAGCCCGCCGTGGCGAACACCTGCCACACCAGCGCCTCGGGCGAGGCGATGGCGCCGCCCTGGCCGTAGCGTGCCAGCAGCGGAATGGCGGCCAGCGCCAAGCCGCCGCCGACCACGTAGTAGGCGAGCGAGCGAATGCGCGCGATCTCGCCGACGATGACCATCAGCAGTGCCGGAATGACGGTGATGCTCGCCGCCAACAGCAGCCCCTGGTTCATCATGGCGAAAATGGTCTCGACGTCCTCGTCGCCGATCGGATTGACGTGCAGGAAGGACGTGACGCGCTCGAGCCCCAGCGTGACCAGCACGAAGGCCGAGGCGCACGCCGCCAGCAGCAGCGCGAACGGGATGACGATGAGGATGCGGCCGACCACGTCGCGTCAGGCTCCGCCGCCGCTCGAAGGCACTTCGGTCGCCGCCACCCGCTCGCTCGCCCGTTGCTTGACGCTTTCGGAGCGGAGCTGCCCGCAGGCGGCATGGATGTCGCGACCGCGCGGCGTGCGCACCGGGCTCGCATACCCGGCCTTGTTCACCACCTCGGCGAAGCGCTCGATCTGCTCCCAGTCGGAGCATTCGTACGGCGCGCCGGGCCACGGGTTGAAGGGAATGAGATTGATCTTGGCCGGGATGCCGGCGAGCAGGCGCACCAGCTCGCGCGCCTCCGCCAGGCTGTCGTTGACGCCCTTCAGCATGACGTATTCGAAGGTGATGCGCCGCGCGTTCGACAGTACCGGATAGTTGCGGCAAGCTTCGAGCAGCTCGGCGATCGGATACTTGCGGTTGATCGGCACCAGCTCGTCACGCAGCTCATCGCGTACCGCATGCAGCGAGATGGCGAGCGACGTCCCCGTCTCGGCGCCCCAGCGGGCGATCTCCGGCACGATGCCCGACGTCGACAGCGTGATGCGCCGCTTCGACACCGACAACGCCTCGCCGTCGGCGGCCAGCTCCATTGCCGCCTTGACGTTGTCGAAGTTGTAGAGCGGCTCGCCCATGCCCATGAGCACGATGTTGGTGATCTTGCGGTCAGAGGATGGGAGGAGGCGTCCATCGCCCAGGGCCTCCGCGCCCTGCCAGTCGCCGATGCGGTCGCGCGCCAAGAGGATCTGACCGACGATCTCCTGCGCCGTGAGATTGCGAACGAGGCGCTGCGTGCCCGTATGGCAGAAGGTGCAGTTGAGCGTGCAGCCGACCTGGCTGGAGATGCACAGCGTGCCGCGCTCGGCTTCGGGGATGTAGACAGTCTCGATTTCCGGCGCCCTGCCGCCGCGCCCCAGCGAGGGAAGCCGCAGCAGCCACTTGCGGGTGCCGTCGACCGACACCTGCTCGGTGACGATCTGCGGGCGCGCCAGCGTGTAGCGGCGGCTCAGCTCGGCGCGCAGCTCCTTGGCGACGTCGGTCATGGCCTCGAAATCGGCGACGCCGCGCACGTACAGCCAGCTATAGAGCTGGTTGACGCGCATGCGCAGTTGCTTCTCCGGCACCCCGGCTTCCGCCAGGGCCGCGCGCAAGCCCTCGCGGCCGAGACCGGCGAGGGACGGCTTGTCAGCGGGCAGGGCGGCGTCTAGGGCCGCGGAGGGCTGGTCGAGTGCGAGAACCATTGTGATCCGTGATTGGCTAGCCATTATCTAGCTGCTCTGCCGCGACCCTGAAAGACGGCAAAATCCCCAGACCCGGGGGGCGGGTCTGGGGATTCGATTGAGGACGTCCAGGTTCGAAGCGGGACGAGCGTCCCTTAGGGCCGGATCAGGCGGCCGGCACCCAGCGGCCGGCTGTGTAGCCGAAAGCCACCGCGTCGGGGTGCAGCCGTGCGGACTGCCGCAGTTGGTCGGCTTCCTTCACGTCCGAATCCCCAATGACAACCTGGGGGCGGGCTGCTTTGACCGTGTCGTGAAATCCGCTGAGCAGAATTACTCTTTTGCCGCGGACCTCGATCTTCGGGCATGCCATGCGTCACCTCCTATGCAGGAGATCAGCGCTGCGGAAAGGCGGTTCGGGGGAGCATTTGCCTGCCATTGCGGCAGCGACCCGCAGCCAATACTGATCACCTACAACAAGGACTATACGTGACATCTGTGACACGCGAAATAACATTCCATTGCATTGAGGTAAGACGGATGTTGACAAAATTGTTTGTTGCGCTGCGAAGCGGCGTCATTTGTCGAGCGGAACGTTGAGCTGCAGCCGCCCCATCCAGTTCTGCAGGGTCGAGTTCGTGGTGCCGCTCTCGACGCCGCCGGTCGCCGATAGGCTCGAGCCGTCCTTCACGCCGTAAGCGACGCCGGCCTGGGCTTTCAGCTGCACGTCCGTCGGACGCACCGACGGGACCGCCGGATTGAGCGCCTGCAAATCGTCGAAGCCGACGAAGGCGCCGACCGCGGCGCGTGGCTCGATGAAGGTCACGTCGTCGAGGGCGAAGCGTTTGGAAACCTCGGGCAGCACCTCCACCTTGCCGGTGCCGGCGGCGCGCGCCTCGCCGGACGCCGCATCGCGCACCGCATCCTCGACGTAGACGAGCCCTAGGCTCGGCGCCACGCTCCAGCCTTGCACGTCGCGCGTGCCGGTCAGCTTGCCGCGCACGAGGCGGCGCGCCGTCAGGCTGTTGTCGATATCGGGACTGGCGACGGCATTCTCCGTCTCGCCCCAGGCGGCGCGGCCGTCGAACACGACGCCGGAGCCGAGCTTCATGCTGACGTAGGGGCCTGCCATCCACCCCTTCGCCGCCACTTCCGGCGCATCGTATTTGGCGATCTCGACGCCGCGGTCGAACTGCGCCAGCGCGCCGACCATGATATCGGGACCGACCATCGAACGCGTGCCGAGATAGACGACGCCGAGATTGCCGTCGCGGGTGCCCGTGTCGAGCGCGATCGATTCGTAAGTTTGCATCCGCCCTTCGAGCCAGAAATCGATGAGGCTGGGCTCGACGGATTTGCCGCCGTTGCTCGCCGCGGTGATCTCCGAGACGCTAACCGAGAACTCGACGTCCTTCGGCCGGCCTTCCTCATCGACGGCGACCGTGCTCGACAGCGGCTTTTCGGCGTTGGCGATCGGCGTCGCCGCGCGATCGATGCGCAGGCGATCGGGATCGCGCTCATTGAGCAGCGCCTTGCGGCGGTCGAGGAACGCGGCGTTGGCTGCTTCCGTTAATGTCGACGTGCACGCGACACTGACGTGCGCGGCCGCGTCGCCGGTGGCGGCAAACTGAAAGACGTAGGACGACGCCGTGGGCGCCTTGAACGTCGCCGCCGATGCCGACGTGCCGCCGACCAGCGTCGCCGGGGCGCCGGCACCGCCGACGAGCGACACCGATGCGCCGCTGGCAGCGAAGCTCAGCAGGTCGCCCTGCTCGAGCACTATCTGTCGTGACACGGGCGCGCTGGCGGCAACATCGGCACTCAGCGCGCCGCGATTGACGGCAGCGCAGCCGCTGCCGGGTGCTGCCGGCGCCGGCAGCGCCGCCAATAGCGACGCGACGCAGCTCAGCGCAACGGTCGTCGCGCACCGCGCCGGCTCAATGTCTGCGCTTTTCATCATGATCGCCCCTCGACGCGACTACCGCTTCGATGGCGTTGCTGCAGAGCAAAGTCGACGGAAGTATGAACGCGCGGCCAATCGGTTAGCTGGTCTGCGGCTCCTGCATGGCCGGCGGCAGTTGTGCCACCATGGTGGCGGCGATCTCGCGCGCGCCCTGCACCACGGCGCTGGCGCCATAGTTCGACAGGTACGCCGCCTCGGCATCGGAGTGCGCGTGCGCGACAATGAAGAGACCGCTGTTGGCGGCGCGCGCCTGCGCCACGATCTGACCCGCCTCGAACGCTTCCGGCACCGCCACCAGCAGCGCGCGCGCGTGGCGCAGGTTGGCGGCGACGAGCGCCGACGGCGCACTGGCGGCCACCGCCTCGATGCCGCGTGCCTTCAATCGCGCGACGATCTCGTCCTTCTCCTCGATGACGAACAGCGGTACGCCGGCGCTCGACAGCGCCTCGCCGATCCAGTGACCGATGCTGCCGTAGCCGACGAGGACGGTATGCCCTTGCTGGGTCGTCACCACCATCTCGGCGGCGACAGCCTTGGCGCTGGCGTCCATCGCCTTGTCGGCCGCCACGGCGTCCGCCACCGCCTTGGCACCGTCGCGCTGATCGAGCCACGGCCGTAGCCGGTCGAGCATCATGAACAGCAGCGGATTGAGCACGATGGAAATGATGGCGCCGGCGAGCACCAGCTCGCGGCCGAGCTGCGGCATGAGGCCGAGCGACACGCCGAGGCCGGCCAGGATGAAGGAGAACTCGCCGATCTGTGCCAGGCTGACGGCAATGGTGGCGGCGGTGCCGAGCGGGCGCCCGAACAACTGCACGATGACAAGGGCGGCAAGCGACTTGGCGACGACGATGATGGCCACGGTCGCCAGCACCAGAAGCGGATCGCGGACGAGGATCGCCGGGTCGAACAGCATGCCGACCGAAATGAAGAACAGCACCGCGAAGGCGTCGCGCAGCGGCAGCGTCTCCGAGGCCGCCTGCTGGCTGAGCGCGGACTCGCTCAAGATCATGCCGGCGAAGAAGGCGCCGAGGGCGAACGACACGTCGAACAGTTGCGCCGCGCCATAGGCGCATCCAAGGGCGATGCTCAGCACGGCCAGGCGGAACAGCTCGCGCGAGCCGCTGTGCGCCACGTAGTGCAGGATCCACGGAATGACGCGGCGGCCGATGACGAGCATGACGACGACGAAAGCGGCCACCTTGGCGATGGTCACGCCCAGCGTGGCCGCGATCTCCCACATCACGAAAGTCGAAGGCACATTCAGCAGGCTGACGGTGAGGATGGGAACCAGG
>CAZOOS010000171.1:0-5718 GCA_964581475.1 uncultured Hyphomicrobium sp. | reverse complement strand
CGCGCACCGTCGCCATCGGCAAGCCGACGAACGAGATGCGCGAGCGCTTCACGCTTGTCCTCAAGGGGCACATCGCCATCGCCACGGCGCGCTTTCCCAAGGGTACGCGCGGCATCGACCTCGACCCGTTCGCGCGCCGGGCGCTATGGCAGCACGGCCTCGACTACGATCACGGCACCGGCCACGGCATCGGCAGCTATCTGTCGGTGCACGAGGGCCCGCAGTCGATCTCGCGTGCCGGCATGGCGGTGCTGGAGCCGGGCATGCTTCTCTCCAACGAGCCGGGCTACTACAAAGAGGGCGCCTACGGCATCCGCATTGAGAACCTGGTGCTCGTCACCGAGCTGCAGAAGCTGCCGGGCGCCGACCGCGAGACCATGGGCTTCGAGACGCTAACGCAGGCGCCGATCGACCGGCGGCTTATCGTCAAGGATATCCTCGCCGCCGCCGAGATCCGCTGGCTCGACGACTATCACGCACGCGTCGCCGCGGCGCTCACCCCGGAGCTCGACGAGGACGCGCGCGCCTGGCTCCGGCACGCCACCGCCCCGATCTGACCGCACTCTAGTTCGTCATCGCCGCGCAGGCGGCGAGCCCCGACAGTGCTACTCGCCGGCGAGGTTGCGGATCGGCGGCACGGCGAGGCGGTCGCGGATGATCTCCGGCGTCAGGCCGAAATCCTCCATCGCATAGTTGTGCTTGCCGTGCTTGTCGCTGGGATGCTCGGCCAGCCACTGCTGCATGCGCGCCTTCAAGGCGGCATCGGTCGCATAGCCCAGCCGCTCGAAAATCGACATCGCCATCGCCGCCGGATCGCGCACGAGCTCCTCGTACTCGACATGCACGATCTGATCGCGCGGAACGACGTGCATCGCCGCGCGGCCGGCGGCCTCGCAGTTGTCGGCGAGGTCGAGAACGAACTCGGCGATGGTGTGCAGATCGATCGTGTCAGACGTCATCCCCCACATCACCGCCGTCAGACTGCACAGCGACGGCACGGTCTTCAGTGGATCGCGGTGCGTATTGACGATGCGCGCGTCGGGGTACGTCTCCAGCAAATGCTTCAGCCCCGACAGGTGGTTGGGGCACTTCAGCACCCAGTGCTGGTTGGGGTTGAGCCACTGCAGCGCCTGCAGTTGCCGCTTATGCATGCGGTAGGCATCTGCATGCGCCCGGTCGTCCCACCACCGCCAGTAGCTCGGCACGTTGGCGAAGTCGAAGCCCGGCGGCACCAGGAAGTGGTTGCGGAAGAGGTGGTAGCACTCCTCCGGGTCGTCGATGTCGATGGGGTGGATCTTGCGGAACTCGGACCCCACCCAATCGAGCAGCTTCAGCCGGCCCTTGGCCTCCCGGTAGCGGCCGTCCTTGCCGCCCTGGTGATTGCCGACCTGGCGCGGATAGGGCGTGTAGCCCTCCCAGAACGGCAGGTAGCGGGCGCCGGAATGCAGCGACAGGAGGCGCTGCAGCAGCGTCGTGCCGGTGCGGGCGAGCCCCAGCACGAACAGCGGCCGGCGGATCTGCTCATCGAGGATCTGCGGATAGCGCGCGATCAGATCCTCGAGCGCCATGGCATTGTCCATGCTCTTGAGGAACTGCCCGCGGATGACCAACGCGCCGAACAGCGACAGGTCGGCGTCGCGGCTGTTGAAGCCTTCCGCCCGCGGCGGCAGAGCGCGCCGGAACTCCGGCGTCCAGTTGTTGCGCTTGTACTTGCGCTCGGTCGCGCGCATCTGGCGGTCGATATCGATGCTCGGCCACAGGCCCAGCGACCTGACCAAGGGGCCCAGCTTGTTGAGAAGGCGCATCGGCAGCGGAGGTCCGAGGCGAACCCCGGAGGATAGGCGGCGTCTCCTCAGCATTGGGCCTCCTCGTCTATTGGCGCGATCCCGAGCTAGGTAAGGGATCAGACGCGGTAAATCCAGGCCGGCACCTAGCCGCGATCCGCCGCCCCGGTCAATTGCAACCATTGCTGCTCATCAAGCACGGCGACACCAAGCTCCCGCGCCTTGGCGAGCTTGGAGCCGGCGTCGGCGCCGGCGACGACATAATCGGTCTTTTTCGACACCGAGCCGGCGACTTTGGCGCCGAGGCGCTCGGCTTGGGCCTTCGCTTCCCCGCGGGTGAGCACAACCAGTGTCCCGGTGAACACAACCGTCTTGCCGGCGACGGCAGAGTTCGTATCGACCGCCGCGAGTGGCTGCGGAGACACTTCCTTCAGGAGATCGTCGACGACGCGGACATTGTGCGGCTCGCCGAAAAAGTCGGCGATGGCCTCGGCCACCACCTCGCCGATGCCTTCGATGTTGTCGAGCTCCTTGAACGCCTCACTATCCTTGCCCTGCGACGCCTCGATCATAGCCGCGCGGAAGTGCTCGACCGAGCCGTAGAAGCGGGCCAGCAGCTTCGCCGTCGTCTCGCCGACGTGACGAATGCCGAGGGCATAGATGAAACGGTCGAGGGCGATGCTGCGGCGCGCGGCGATAGCGTTGAACAGCTTGGTCGCCGACTGCGGCCCCCAGCCCTCGCGCTCCTCCAGCTTCTTGGCGGCGCGCGCATCGCGGACCGCGAGCGTGAAGATGTCCTCCGGCGACTGGATCAGCCCGTCGTCGTAGAATGCCTGGATGTTCTTCTCGCCAAGCCCTTCGATGTCGAAGGCGTTGCGCGAGACGAAGTGCTTCAGGCGCTCGACGCGCTGCGCCGGACAGATGAGGCCCCCCGTGCAGCGGCGCACGACGTCGACCTTGCCGGTCTTCTCGTCCACCTCGCGCACGGCATGGCTGCCGCAGGCGGGGCACAGTTCGGGAAAGCGGTAGGGCTTGGCGCCTTTCGGCCGCTTGTCGGCGACGATGCCGGTGATCTGCGGGATGACGTCGCCGGCGCGCTGGATGACCACCGTATCGCCGACGCGCACGTCCTTGCGCTTGATCTCGTCCTCGTTGTGCAACGTGGCGTTGGTGACGACGACGCCGCCAACGGTCACCGGCTCCAGCCGCGCGACCGGCGTCAAGGCGCCCGTGCGTCCCACCTGGATGTCGATGCCGTTGAGGATGGTCATCGCCTGCTGGGCGGGAAACTTGTGGGCGATGGCCCAGCGCGGCGAGCGGGAGACGAAACCCAAGCGCTCCTGCAGGTCGAGGCGGTTCACCTTGTAGACGACGCCATCGATGTCGTAGGCGAGCTTGGCGCGCTCCTCCGCCAACGCCTCGTAGTAGGCGAGCAGCTCGGCCGCGCCGGTGCAGATGCGCGTCTGCGGATTGACCGGCAACCCCCACTTGGCAAACGCTTCGTAGACGCCGAATTGCGTATCGGCCGGGAGCTTCGATGCCTCCCCCCAGGCATAGGCGAAGAAGCGCAGCGGCCGGGAGGCGGTGACGGCGGGGTCGAGCTGGCGCAGCGATCCGGCCGCGGCATTGCGCGGGTTGGCGAACACCTTGCCGCCGGCGGCTTCCTGCTGCTTGTTCATGCGGAAGAAGTCGGCGTGCCCCATGTAGATCTCGCCGCGCACGTCGATCGCCTCGGGCAGATTACGGCCCTTCAGCTTGTGCGGAATCTGCTTGATGGTCATCACGTTACGGGTAACGTTCTCGCCCTCCATGCCATCGCCGCGCGTCGCCGCCCCGGTCAGCGCGCCATGCTCGTAGCGCAGCGAGATCGACAGCCCGTCGATCTTCGGTTCGGCGGTGAATGCCAGCGGCGCCTCAGTATCGAGCTTCAGGAAGCGATGCACGCGCTCGACGAAATCGGTTACGTCCTCGACGTCGAAGGCATTGCCCAGAGACAGCATCGGCACCCGGTGGCGCACCTTGCCGAAGCCGTCGACCGGGGCCGCGCCAACGCGCCGCGACGGGCTGTCGGGGCGCACGAGCTTGGGGAAACGCGCCTCAATCGCTTCGTTGCGCCGGCGCAGGGCGTCGTATTCGGCGTCGGAGACCTCGGGCGCGTCCTGCCGGTAGTAGAGCTCGTCGTGATGGCGGATGAGCGCGGCCAGGCGGCGCAGTTCGACCTCGGCCTCGGCCCGCTTCAGCTCCTCGACGGGAGCGGCGCTCGTGTCCTTGTCGCTCATCAGGCTCCGGGCGTGCCGCTGCGGCCGCATCTTCCGCGGCCAGAATTAGCCGAAGCGAACCGCAGCGCAAACCGGACCGCCCGAACGCACACAGCTTTGGACAACGGGACGGCTTCGTGCAGCGAGCCTCAGGTGCTGGGGCCGCCGAGCGTCGACGGCGGCGGCGGGCCAGGAGGCGCCTTCGGCAGCTCCTTGGTCGTCGCTGGCGTCCAATCGGGCACCGGCGCTGGCTTGGCCTTGGCGGTGGGCGGCGGCGCCGCCGGGGCCTTGGCCGGGCCCTGCAGCACGTCGGTCATCCACGAGCCCTGGCTGACCTGAGGCATGAGGCCCTGCTTGTTCAGCAGCGCGTAGGATTCCTTGTACCAGGTCGAGTTGGGGAAGTTGTGCCCCAGCACGGCGGCGGCGTTCTGCGCCTCCGGCGCGATGCCGAGCGTCAGATAGGCGACCGTCAGGCGGTACAGCGCCTCTTCCACGTGCGCCGTCGTCTGGTAGTCGGTGACCACAGTCTTGAAGCGGTTGATGGCCGCGACTTGATTGTTCTTGTCCATGTAGTAGCGGCCGACGTTCATCTCCTGCGCCGCCAGCGTGTCCTCGCACAGGCGGATCTTGTTGTCGGCCTTCTGCGCGTAGGTGCTGTCCGGGTAGCGCGACTTGAGGATCTTATATTGCGCCAGGGCTTTGCGCGTCGACTCCTGATCGCGGTCGGGCAGCTTCATCTGGTCGAAGTAGGATTCGGCGATGATGTGGTGGGCGAGCGGAGCTTCCTTGGTGCCCGGATGCATGGTCGTGTAGCGCTCGGCCGTGGCAATAGCCTCCGGCAGCTTGCCGGCCTTGAAGTAGGCGTAGGCGCCCATGACGATGGCGCGGCGCGCCTCCGGCGAATACGGGTGCTCGCGGTCGACGTCCTCGAATTTCTTGGCGGCGTCCTCGAACTTGCCCTTGCTCTGCAGGGCATCGGCGTCGGCGAACATCTTGCTCGGCGGATCGGGGTTGAGCGCCCGGGCGGCATCGCCCGCACCGGCGCAACCGCCGACGGCAACGACGACGGCGAGCAGCGCAAAGCCCTGCAGGGCCTGCAGCACGCTCGAACCTCTCTTGACGTTCCCCACCTGCGGCATCCGCCTGCTTTCGTTGGACGATCAGGCCCGCGCGGACCCCAGCGTCCCCTCACCCCTAGCACATCGCGCGAACCGGACAAGTCGCGGCGCTGCGTTCCTGCACCGCCTCTTCGGCTAGGCGATGATTATGGTTGTTATAGGACTGGCGGGAGCGGCTTTTCGGTCACGCGATACCACCCGAAAGAGGGCCACAAACTGCAACGCGGCCACGAGGGCCGCGCGCATGTCTAAACGGCGAGTGTCGGCCGGGCGTTTACTCTCCGGCGGCGATGGCAAAGCCCATGTCGACCGGCTTGGCCTCGCGTACACGCGGCGCCTGGGCGATGGTCCAGGCATCCGTGTCGGCGAGCAGCGCCTTGAGCACCAGCGAGTTGAGGCGATGGCCACCCTTCACGGAGCGGTAGGCGGCGAGCAGCGGCTTGCCGGCAAGAGCCAGATCGCCTACGGCGTCGAGGATCTTGTGACGCACGAACTCCTGCGGATAGCGCAGGCCTTCGCGGTTCATGATCTTGTTCTCGCCGATGGCGATGGTGTTGG
>CAZOOS010000170.1:0-5727 GCA_964581475.1 uncultured Hyphomicrobium sp. | reverse complement strand
CTCATGCCGGTCCCTTAGCACGCAGCCCGGAGAATGGCATCCGTGCGCCGGCGGCGGTACCGGTGGGGGTCAGCTATTCCCCTCGGCTGGCGAGCATGCGCGAGAACCATCCCGAGCCGAAGTAGAGGACGGCAAAGAACAGCCCGATCACCACGGCGGCGACGAAAACCACGAGGCCGACATTGGCGGCCACCCATGCCTGCGCTTCGGAGGCAAGCTGCGGCAGCTCGGCGGCCGCGACGTACATCGGCAAGATGGCGGCCACCTGCAAAGCTGTCAGCAGCATCGTCGCCGCCGTCGCCAAGAGCGCAAACCGCAACTGCTCGCCGCGCCGTAACGGTCGTGCGTGGCCGGCGACGAATTTTTGCGCCGCCGCGGCCGTGGCGGCGAGCAGTACGGCGATCGACACGCCGGTGTTGGAGTTGAGATCGAAGAAGATCAGCACCGCGGCGACGGCCGCCGACAACGCCAGATAGACGGCGACGAACATGGTCAAGGCCGGCCATAGGTTGGCCTTCACCTCGATAGTCGTGCCTGTCATTTTCAATCCCTGGCTTCGGCAGTCGCGCCCGTTGAGCCGTGAATTGAACTGACATAGCACGCGGGCGCGACAGGCGTCCCTGTCGTCACCCGACAGACTAAACAGCCTCCCTTGCCGAGGCGGCTCTTCCGGTTCACGAGGCTTGCGCGTTCAGCGCCTGTCCAACTGCAGCCACCAGTGCTCGCCGATGCGCCGCTGCAGCAGCACATCCTTGTCGGCCAGCGCGTCGACCGCCGCATCGAGATCGCCGTCGATGACCGTGGCGTCGGGATCGGCGTGCGCGGCATGAACGAAGCTCTTGCCGCTGCCGCTGATGGCGAGACCCTGCGTCGACACGATGAACTCGACGGCGTCGCCGTAACGGTACAGGCCGTGGGCGACGCCGGCCGCCTGCAGGCGCGCCCGATAGTCGGCGAGGCGTTGTGGAGGGATGGGCAGCGGCTCCGGCCGCGTGAAATCCGGCGCCAGCCGCTCGATGCTTGGATCCTGTCCGATCATGCCGACGATCTCTTCCAGTGCCGGCCGGTTTTTCGCGAACTGCGCCAGCATCGCCGCGTCGGTCGGATGCGGCGCCCCGCCGAACGGATCGGCGATGGTCAGCCGGATGACGAGCACGACCGCCAGCAGCGCCATGGCTGTCGCCATCCCGACGCCGGCAAGAATGAACCCCTTGAGAACCCTGCTCGCCGCCATGTCCGCCCCGCTCACTGCGGCCAGCTTAGAAGCGGCCGCGGGCAGGACGGAGGCAAATGATTTTTCTGAGTGTCAGGCGCCCCGCAGCGCGGCACCGCCGTCTCTCCGCACCGGCGGGCGCAGACCGGGCCGCATGCCGCTCACGGCCTCTGCGCTACGCATCAGCGCCGCAGAGCCTCCGTGGCAATGTGAACGAGTACGGGTCCGATAATCGCATCGTCGATCCCGAAGAACTTGTCGGCCGGCGCCGAGCCCTTGTTGATGGCCGAGGTGATGATGCTGGCGATCGCCGGGACCAGAATGGCGTCGTCGATGCCGAACAGCTTTTCCTGCGTAGCCTGCCCCGATTTCAGGATCAGCGGTAGGATGACAGGAAGGATATCGACGATGCCCTTGCCGGCGGGTTGTGCGGGCGCGGCCGACTTGAGAATGAGCGGCAGAATGATCGGAATCAAATCGCCGATGCCCTTGCTCTTGGGCGCGGGCTGGCTGGATTTTGAAAGGGCAGTGATGAGCTGAATGATGACTGCGGGGTCCATGGCCGATCCTCCTGAAATGATTTGCGTCAATACGTTTGCGAGCGCCGCCGTGGCGTCTCCCGTGGCGACGACCGGTGCCGCCGGTGCACCCGATTTGGCGTCCTCGAAGGTTAGGAAGGCGCGCTCCCCAAGGCGCCCCGGCCGCTGAGGCTCCTTGATCAACGGTGTCTGGCGGAATCCCATCCGCTTCAGCTTCTGCTGAACCGCCTCGATGACCACGCTGCTCGAAGCGCGGTATCCTGTCGCTTTCAGCACCTCGAGCAGAGCGTAGGTGAAGGATGATTTGCCATCCGTCGAAGCCGTGCTGGCGGCGGCTGTCTCGGTTTCAAGGCAGGCGGAAAGCAGGAGCCCGTTGAGCGGCTTTTGACCGGCTTCGTCGGAAGGCGGGGCCGGGATAAGCGCCTTGTCGGGCGTCTCGCCACAGAGGACCTCGTTGACGACCGTGATCGGTGGAACGAACGGCGGGCCGAAAAACTGTTTGCCGTACTTCACGACCTCTTGGTCCCTGGTGTGGGCCAGAAACTCCAGCGGATCCTCCCTCAGAAACGCTTTGACGCGGCCACGCTCGATGTTGCCTTCGGGACCTATCGCCGTCTTCAGGAGCTGCTTGTCCATGCCGCCGGAGAAGCATGAGTCGAAAATTGTGGTGAAGATGCCAGGCGGAGCTGCCGCGGCGAGCTGCACGAGCCTGTCGTCGAAAAAGGAGCCGTCGTAGAGACAGAGGCATTCCTCGAGCGTGCTTCCCTTCCGCTCGGTCGACCCGTGGCCCGAATAATAGAAGAGCAGCCGCGTATCAGCCGCCGCCTTGCTGAATAAACGCTCGAGCTCGGCCGCCACGTTGGCAATCGTCGCATCGGCGTCGATCAGCACCTTGGTCGAGGCAAACTTGTAGGCCCCGCGCACGAGCTCATCGACGGCACGCGCATCGTTCACGCAGCTCGGCAGATCGTTGACGGTGCCTTGATAGTCGTTGATGCCGACGATGAGCGCCCGGCAGTCGAGCTTGTCGTCGCGTCGCGAGGGGCCGGGCGAACGCGCCGGTTTCGGGGTCGCGGCCTTGCGCTTGGACTTGCGGGCGATTTTTGCTTCGCCTTGCCGCTTTTCAGGGACGTCCATGCGCGAACTCGCCAACTATGCAACCTTGGGTTGTATAGTTGGTTAACTGTCACTGCGTGTCAACGGGAATCGCTAAATGGTTGTGCGAAGACGTCTTTGCACCACGCACCGCGACGTCGAGATCGACTTCACGCGTAGCGCAGCGCGCTCGCGTACTGCACGGCCCAGGTATCGCCCTTGCCCTTGGCCTCGGTGCGCGCCCCGCCCGGCGGCACGATCTCGCCGATGACGAACGGGGCCTCGCCGGCTTCCTGCAGCGTGCGGATGACGCCGTCCGCCTCCGCCTTGGCGACGACCAGCACCATGCCGATGCCGCAGTTGAACGTCTTCAGCATCTCGGCATCCGGCAGCCGTCCCGTTTGCGCCAGCCAACCGAACACGGGAGGCGCGACGAACGAGGACAGGTCGATGCGCGCCGCCACCGTCTCCGGCAGCACGCGCGGTACGTTCTCGGAGAGCCCGCCACCGGTGATGTGTGCCAGCGCCTTCACGGCGCCGTCGGTGCCGCCGACCGCCTCGATCGCCGCCAGAACCGGCTTGACGTAGATGCGCGTCGGCGCGAGCAGCGCGGCAGCTAGCGTCACGCCCGCTTCGAACGGCGCCGGCGCTTCCCAGGCGAGCCCGCTCTCCTTCACCAGGCGGCGGACCAGCGAATAGCCGTTGGAATGCACGCCCGAGGAGGCGAGCCCGATCAGCACGTCGCCGACCACGATGTCGCCGCGCGGCAGGATCTCGCCGCGCTCGACCGCGCCCACGGCAAAGCCGGCGAGGTCATAGTCGCCCGGCTGATACATTCCCGGCATTTCAGCGGTTTCCCCGCCGATCAGCGCGCAGCCGGCCTGCCGGCAGCCATCGGCGATGCCGCCGACCACCGCTCGCGTGGTCTCCACATCGAGCTTTCCGCAAGCGAAATAATCAAGGAAAAACAAAGGCTCGGCGCCCTGCACCACGAGATCGTTGACGCACATGGCGACCAGGTCGACGCCGATCGTGGCGTGCTGGCTGGTATCGATGGCGATCTTCAGCTTGGTGCCCACGCCGTCGGTGGCCGACACCAGGACCGGATCGCGGAAACCGGCGCCCTTGAGGTCGAACAGGCCGCCGAATCCGCCCAAATCCGTGTCGGCGCCGGGCCGGCGCGTCGACCGCGCCAGTGGCTTGATCAGCTCCACCAGCCGGTTGCCCGCGTCGATGTCGACGCCGGCATCGCGGTAGGTGATGGCCGGGTTGCGTTCCCGATCAGGCTCTGTCATGTGACCTTGGAACCCAACTTCTGCCCCCTTTGCCTGCGGGAGATGCGGCGTCCTAGCAGCTTCGGCGGCCGAAGGGCAACTCGCGGCGATTCTGGACCTGAGGCAAGGCTGGAACCGGGGATGGAGAAGGCGCGTGCCGGCGGCTCGACGTAGTTTTCTGTGCGCAATGCTGGCGGGGCTCTTCCTGGCGGGACCGGTGGGGCCCGTCGCGGTCACCGCGGCGCCCAACGATGACGTGTTCACTGTCGGCAATTACCCGGTCGACGCCGACGCCGCCAACGCCGTTGCCGCCAAGCAGAATGCCATGGCCGACGGCCAGCAGGCCGCGTTTCGCTCGCTGCTGAAGCGCCTCGTCCCCGTCACCTCGTACGATCGCCTGAAGCGCCTGGCGCAGCTCAAGTCTTCCGGCTTCCTTGAAGGCGTGTCGGTGCGCTCCGAGCGCAACTCACCCACCCGCTATATCGCCAACCTCGACTTCTCATTCCGCGCCGATTCGGTGCGCACGGTGCTGCAGCAGGAAGGCATACCCTTCGTCGAGGAGCAGGCGCGCGACATCATCATCGTGCCGGTGCTGCGCAACGCCGACGGCTCCGTCGACAGCGGCGCGGCGGCGCGTGCGTGGACCCAATCGTGGAAGAGCCTCGACCTCGAGCACACGCTGACCCCCTTCAGCCTGCAAACCGTCAAGCCGCAGATCCAGGCCGACACGCTGAAGATGGCGGTCGAGGGCCGCGGCGGCGCTGAGCGCATCGTCGCCGGCGAGTACGGCTCGCCGTACGTCATCCTCGCCATCGCCGATCCCGATGCGGCCATCAATCGGCTCAGCGTCACGCTGTCGGGCATCGACGCCGTCGGCAGTTTCACCCTGCCGCGCAGCTATCGCATCTATGACGGCGACACGGCGTACGCGATGGAGCTGGCCGCGGTGGTCGGTCTCGGCGTGCTCGAGGGGCGCTGGAAGGCACACAAGCTGCCGGCTGCTGGCGGCTCGTCCTATGCGCCGGCATACGCCGCCAATCCGTCGGGCGGCGGCGGGCAGCAGGTTTCCATGCGCGCCCAGTTCCAGAGCCTCTCCGAGTGGAGCGAAATGCGCCGCCAACTTCTTGACCTCCCGGGTGTCGAGGACGTGCGCATCGAGGCGGAATCGGCGCGCGGTGCCGATCTCACTCTGCGCTTTCCCGGTGGTGCCAACGAGCTGGCGTCCGCCCTTTACGGTCGCGGTCTCGCCCTGGAAAATGGCACCGACCGGCTCATACTTCGTTCGGCCTACTAGCTCCATACTGGCCACCTTCAGTCAGACCTGAAGACAACTCAGCGGCGACAAGCGGCGAAACACGGCGACGGCGCAGCGCGCGTCGCGCAACCGATGGACGAGACGTGGACCGGGCGCTCAATCTCCCCAACTTCATCACGCTTCTGCGGGTGATCCTGGTGCCGGTCGTCTTCTGGCTGCTGATCACCGGGCAGACGCAGCTCGCCTTCGTGCTGTTCATCGTCGCCGGCATCTCCGACGCAGTCGACGGCTACCTCGCCAAGACCTTCGGCTGGCAGACGGAGCTTGGCGCCTACCTCGACCCGCTCGCCG
>CAZOOS010000169.1:0-5831 GCA_964581475.1 uncultured Hyphomicrobium sp. | reverse complement strand
GGCCTCGTCGAGCCGTTGAGTCATCGTCACCTCCCGCTGGTGCCGTGCCGCTGCCCGATAGGATGAACGCACGTTAACGCTGGCGGTGCTGCTGGATCAGCTGGCGCGCACCTGCCACGTGACAGAAATATGATATATTTCGCGGGCTTCAAGCGCTAATTCGTCACTTCGCGGGTTTTCCAGTGCGCCCTGCTGCTGGGGTTGCACGGGCGCCTCTTCCGGCGGCGTCTCCCCGGGCGGCGCCGTCAGCGACGAGGGCATGTAGGATTCCAGCAAGAAACGGATCGAATCGCCGGTGCCCTTGATGTAGGGCAGCGTCTTGGCCTCGCGCACCCAGGGGAAGTGCTGCTCCTGGTTGGGGAAGAAGGCCTCGTAGAACATGTAGGGGATGACGATCAGCACGAAGCCGCGCACGACGCCGAAGAGAAAACCGAGGATGCGATCGATCATGCCGATGCGGCTGTCGAGGATCGCATCCGACAGGCGCGCGGTGATGAGGTGCACGACGATGAGCACGATAAGGAACAGCACCGCGCCGACGACGATCTGCGCCACGGCGACCTGCGTGCCCATCTGGGCCGCCATGTCCTGCGCGAACGGCTTATGGAAGACGACGAAGTAGAGGACCGCGCCGGCCGCGATCGCCCACGACACGATCGACAGCATCTCGCGCGCAAAGCCCCGGTACATGGCCAGCAGACCGGAGATAAAGCAGACCGCGATCAGTGCGGCGTCGAGATAGGTGATCGGCCCCAGCATGGTCTAGAGAGCTCCATTACTCGGCGGTTGCGGGCAGCCCCTGCGCTGCCTGTCAGTCGCACGCTGGCGGGCCATCGGCAAGCTCCCTCAGATGGGCGATGCGAGTCGCCTTCAGCTTCAGACCGGCGGTATCCAGCTCGCCCTGGGCGGGAAGCACGGCCTGCCGAAACCCCAGCTTCTGCGCCTCTTTAAGCCGCGTGCTCATGAGCGGCACGCCGCTGATGGCGCCCGACAGCGACACCTCGCCGAAATGGACCCTATGTCGCGGAATAGCCACACCCGAGAGCGACGACACCAGCGCCGCCGCGGCGGCGAGGTCGGCGGCGGGCTCGTTGATTCTGAGACCGCCGGCGACGTTGAGGTAGACATCCTGCCCGGCGAACGACAGCCCGGCGCGCGCTTCCAGCACGGCGAGCAGCATCGACAGGCGGCCGGTGTCCCATCCGACGACGGCGCGGCGCGGCGTGCCGAGCGAGGAGGGCGCGACGAGGGCCTGGATTTCGACCAGCAACGGTCGCGTGCCTTCGATGCCGGCAAACACCGCCGCGCCCGGCGTCGAAGCGTGGCGGTCGCCGAGGAACAGCTCCGATGGATTGGCGATCTCGCGCAGCCCTTCGGACACCATCTCGAACACGCCGATCTCGTCGGTGGCGCCGAAGCGGTTCTTCACCGCGCGCAGGATGCGATAGGTATGCCCGCGGTCGCCTTCGAAGTACAACACGGTGTCGACCATGTGCTCGATCACCTTGGGGCCGGCGATCTGTCCGTCCTTGGTGACGTGGCCGACGAGCAGGAGGGCGCTGCCGGCGAGCTTGGCATGGCGGATCAGTGCCTGCGCGGCGGCGCGCACTTGGCTCACGGTGCCAGGCGCCGCCTCGATGGCTTCGGCCCACAGCGTTTGGATGGAATCGACGACGATGAGATCGGGCGGCGGTCCCGCCTCGAGCGTCGCCAGGATATGCGCGAGACTCGTCTCGCAGGCGAGCGCCACGGGCGCGTCCGACAGACCGAGGCGCTCGGCGCGTAGGCGCACCTGCGCTGCCGCCTCCTCGCCCGAAAAGTAGACGGCGCGGCGTCCGGCGCGCGCCAGTGTGGCCGCAAGCTGCAGCAGCAGCGTCGATTTGCCGATGCCCGGCTCGCCGCCGATGAGCAGTGCCGATCCGGGAACGATGCCGCCGCCGGTGACGCGGTCGAGCTCGCCGATGCCGGTCGAGAAGCGCGGCGCCTCCTGCGTCGAGCCTTTGAGACCTTCGAGCACGATGACGCGTCCGCTGCCGCGGCGTGACAGCCCGGTCCCCGGTGGCGCGATGGCATCGGTCTCCTCGGTGAGCGTGTTCCATTCCCCGCAGGCGGGGCACTTGCCCGTCCAGCGCGGCGACGTCGACCCGCAGTTCTGACAGACGAAGGTGGTCTTGCTCGGCTTGGCCATAGGCGCTCAGTCGCCGCGATCGACATAATGGCGATGGAAGCGCGCGCCGAGCCGCGTCAGCACCTCGTAGCCGATGCTGCGCGCATCAGCGCCCACCGCTTCGAGCGGCAGCTCCGGGCCGATAAGATCGACGAAGTCGCCACGCACCGGCGCCGGATCGCCGACATCGGTGATGTCGACGGTGATGAGATCCATCGACACGCGCCCGACGATCGGCGCCAGCTTGCCGCGAATGGCGACGGCGCCACCCGTTTCCGCGTTCGCTGCGCTTGCGTGCCGGAAGACGCCATCGGCGTAACCGGCGGCGACGGTGGCGATGCGCCGCGGGGACGGTGCGCAGTACGTGGCCGAGTAGCCGACGTGGGCGCCGGCTGGCACGTCTTGCACCTGCAGAATGCGCGCTGCGACGCGCACCACCGGCAGCACCGGGGCGCGCTGCTCGGCCGCCTGGCCGCCATACAGCGCGTAGCCCGGCCGCACGAGATCGAAGTGGAACTCCTTGCCCAGCATCAGACCGTCGGAAGCCGCGAGGCTGGCGCGCGCTTTCGGCAGCCGCGCGCGCAGGCGGCTGAAGGTGACGAGCTGCTCGCGGTTCATGGCATGGCGCGCGTCGTCGGCGCAGGCGAGGTGGCTGATGAGCATGGCGATGTCGAGCCGGCCGGCCAGTTGCTCGTCGCCGACGAGCGCATTGAAGTCGGCCGCGCTCATGCCGAGGCGGTTGAGCCCCGTGTCGACGTGCAGCGCCGCCGGTGGCGTGCGCGCGCCGCTCGTTGCCAAGGCCGCCCACGCGCGTGCCTCATCGAGGCTGGTCATGACCGGGCGCACACCCAGCGCCGCAAGCTCACGCGCGCAGCCGGGCATAATGCCGTCGAGCACGTAGATGGTGGCGCCCGGGGCCAGCGCGATGGCGCTCTGCGCTTCGGCCTGCGTGGCGACGAAGAAGTTGCGGCAGCCCGCCTCATAAAGGGCGGGGATGACGCGTGCTGCACCGAGACCGTAGGCGTCGGCTTTGACGACGGCGCCGCACCCGGCGGGCGCCACGCGTTTGGCCAGCGTGCGCCAGTTGGCGCGGATTTGCGTCAGGTCGATTTCGATGACGCCGGTGGCGCCGGGAGGAATCTGCGCGGCCTGCACCCGCTCGACGATGTGCCGCGGCGCCCCGCGTGGCGGCGGCTCAATCGTCAGTCGCGCATTCCGGTCAGACACCATTGAACCCCGGCAGCAGGATGAGTGTCGTTTCTAGCCCGGAATCGCGCCGCAAACGAGGCGTCAGTTGGCCCGTCTCCAGAGGTGTCATCCTCGGGCTTGTCCCGAGGACCCAGCTCTAAGCTAGCTCCATGAGAGAGGTTTTGCGGCCCCCGCGCCACAACTCGCGCAGGCGTGCAGCCAGTTGATACATGGGTCCTCGGGACAAGCCCGAGGATGACAGTTGGGACCTAGCGGCTGTAGCTGGTGACCTGGTAGTCGCGGGCGAGATTGCCGAAGCGGGTGAGGTGGCTCTCGAACGACAGCTCCACAGAACCCACCGGGCCGTGACGCTGCTTGCCGATGATGACTTCGGCCTTGCCGGAGACGGCCATCATCTTCTGTTGCCACTCGCTGAACTCGGCCGTTCCCTCCGACGGCTTGAGGCGCTCGACATAGTATTCCTCGCGGTAGACGAACATGACGACGTCGGCGTCCTGCTCGATCGAGCCGGACTCGCGCAGATCGGAAAGTTGCGGGCGCTTATCCTCGCGCTGCTCGACTTGGCGGGAGAGCTGCGACAGGGCAATGATCGGCACCGCCAGCTCCTTGGCCAGCGCCTTGAGGCCGGTGGTGATCTCGGTGATCTCCTGCACGCGGTTGCTCTCGCGCCTGGAGGATCCGGTGAGCAGCTGCAGGTAGTCGACGATCAACACGCCGAGGCCCTTCTGGCGCTTCAGCTTGCGCGCGCGGGCGGCGAGCTGGGCGATGGAGATGCCGCCGGTCTGGTCGATGTAGAGGGGAGCCTGACTCATCACTCGACTAACATCGGCGAGCTTGTCAAACTCACCCCTGTCAATCATGCCTCGCCGAATTTTTTCCGAGCCGATTCCGGCCTGCTCGGAAAGAATACGCGTCGCCAGCTGCTCGGCCGACATTTCGAGCGAGAAGAAGCCGACAATGCCGCCGTCCGCCGCTTTCATCGTTCCGTCCGGCTGCGGCTCGGCGCGGTACGACTTGGCGATGTTGTAGGCGATGTTGGTGGCCAGCGCCGTCTTGCCCATCGACGGGCGGCCGGCGAGGATGATCAGGTCCGACGACTGCAGGCCGCCGAGCTTGTTGTCGAGATCGGTGAGGCCGGTCGACAGGCCGGAGAGGTGTCCGTCGCGCTGGAAGGCGGCGCTCGCCATCTCGATGGCGGTGGTCAACGCGGAGTTGAAGTCGAGGAACCCCGAGCCGTACTTGCGCGCCTCGGCGAGAGCGTAGAGCCGCGATTCAGATTCCTCGATCTGCAGTTGCGGCGTTGAATCGACGCTCGAATCATAGGCGCCGTTGACCATGTCCTCGCCGATGATGATCAGCGCGCGGCGCGTGGCGAGGTCGTAGATGGTGCGTCCGTAGTCCTCGGCGTTGATGATGGTCGTCGCCTTGCCGGCGAGCGAGCCGAGGTACTGCGGCACGGTGAGCGTCGGCGAGATCGGCTCGGCCGTCTCGAAGAACGTGCGCATGGTGATCGGCGTCGCCTGCTTGCCGACGTGGATCAGTTTCGCCGCCGTCTCGTAAATCTGCTGGTGCAGCGGATCATAGAAGTGCTGCGGGTCGAGGAACGCCGAGACGCGGTCCATCGCCTCGTTGTTGACGAGGATGGCGCCGAGCAGCGCTTGCTCGGCCTCCAGATTGTGGGGAGCCTGACGGAAGGGGAGCTGCTCGTCGGCCGTTACGGCGGAGAGCCTGTCGGAAAGCTGCAGAGCGTTTTGTGCCATGGCTTGACGGTATCCGATTCAATCGGTGTCCCGTCGAGCGGCGCTTGGGTCCCGTCCCCGTTATGCACACGGGGACGGGAATTTGCTTGGCTGGTACCGAATCGCCCAGCGCAGGCGTTACTCGCCTTGCTTCTCCTCGGTGCCGGCAGGCGCGGCGCCTTCCTCGAACACCTCGTCGGGATTGAACGTCTCGAGCTCGAGCTTCTCTTCCTTGACCATGGTGACGTCCTCGCCGCGCGACTGGCGATCGGCCTCGTCCTGCGAGCGGGCGACGTTCAGCGTCACGTTGACGATGACCTCCGGATGCAGCGCGACGCGTGTCTTATGCAACCCGAGCGTCTTGATGGGACGCTCGAGGATGACCTGGCGGCGGTCGATGGTGAAGCCGCCGGCGGTGACGGCCTCGGCGATGTCGCGCGTCGCCACCGAGCCATAGAGCTGGCCGGTGTCGCCGGCCGAGCGGATGGCGACGAAGATCTTGCCCTCGAGCTTCTCGGCGACGGCCTCGGCCTCTTTCTTGAGCTCTAGGTTGTTGGCTTCGAGCTGCGCGCGCTGGGTTTCGAAGTGGGCGCGGTTGTCTTCGGTCGCCCGCAGCGCCTTCTTCTGCGGCAGCAGGAAGTTGCGCGCGTAACCGTCCTTGACGTTGACGACGTCGCCCATCTGGCCGAGACGGCCGATGCGCTGAAGCAGAATGA
>CAZOOS010000168.1:0-5848 GCA_964581475.1 uncultured Hyphomicrobium sp. | reverse complement strand
TGCCGTCGTTGTTGCGAACTTGCAGGTATTGCAGGCTGTCGGCGTTGATGCGCGCGGCGGCGTCCGCCTGCACGTAGATCTGGAACACGCGGCCGAACTTGTTGAACTGGCCGACGTAGGTCGACCCGACATATGAGCTGAGCGCGTCGAGCGCATTGCCCAGCGGCACGCCGAGCGTCTCGGCCTTGATGCGGTCGATCTCGACATTGAGCTGCGGCGCGTCGGCGAGGAAGACGTTGGTCGCCGATTGGATCATCGACTGGCCGGCGGCACGGTCGGTGACAGCCTGGGCTAGGCGCTGCAGCTTGGCGTAGTCGAACGATCCGTCGCGGATCTCCACCTTCATCGTGGCGCCGGCGACATTGCCGATGCCCTGGATCGCCGGCGGCGGAATGACCAGCGCGGTGCCGTCGTTGATGTCTTTGACGCGCGCCGAGAGGCCCTTGTAGAGGCCGAGCAGATCTTCGCCCTCACCCCGCTGGTCCCAATCCTTGAGGATGACGTAGGCGACGCCGGCGTTGGAGAGGCTGGCACTGTCGTTGAGCGCGGCGAGACCGGCGATGGCAACGACCTTCTCGACGCCGGGCTGGGCCTTGACGCGGGTGGTGATGTCGTCGAGCGCCCGCGTGGTGCGCTCCAGCGCGGCGCCCTCTGGAAGCTGCACGATGACGAGGAAGTAGCCCTGGTCTTCGATGGGCAGGAAGCCAGTCGGCACGCGGCTGAGCGCGAACACGGCGAGCACCACGAGGCCGGCGACGATGACCGACATCAGGCCGGCAAGGCCGACCATGCGCCGGATGAGGCCGGCGTAGGCGTGCTCGAGCGCGTTATAGACGCGGTTGAAGCCGCGATAGAGGAAGTTGCGCTGCTCGGGAGGCGTGACGGGCCGCAACCACAGGGCGCACTGCGTCGGCTTCAGCGTCATAGCGTTGATGGCCGAGATGAGGGCCGTCGCCGCGATGACGAGCGCGAACTGGCGGTACATCTGGCCCGAGAGGCCGGGCAGGAAGGCGGCTGGAATGAACACCGCCATCAGCACCAGCGTGATGCCGAGGATGGGGCCGAGCAACTCGTCCATCGCCTTGATGGCGGCATCGTGCGGCGTCAGCCCATGCTCGATGTGCTTGGCGGCGCCTTCGACGACGATGATGGCGTCGTCGACGACGATGCCGATGGCGAGAATGATGGCGAACAAGGTCGACAGGTTCACCGTGAAACCGAGCGCCGCCATGGCGGCAAAGGCGCCGATGATGGTGACCGGCACGGTCGTCGCCGGCACTAGCGTGGCACGCCAATCCTGCAGGAACACCAGGATGACGATGAGCACGAGCACCGCGGCCTCGATCAGCGTCTTGTAGACGTCGTGCACGGCGGAGGAGACGAACTTCGTCGTGTCGAAGGGGATGACCCAGGTCATGCCTTCGGGGAAGGATTTGGCCAGCTCGGTCATGCGCGCCTCGACGCGCGCAGCGACCTCGAGGGCGTTGGCATTGGGCAGTTGGTAGATGGCCATGCCGGCGGAGGGCCTGCCGTCGAGCTTGAACGTCTGGCTGTATTGCTGGGCACCGAGCTCGACGGTCGCCACGTCCTGCACGCGGGTGATGCGGCCGCCCGTGTCCGTCTTGACAATGATCTTCTCGAACTCGGCGACGTCGTCGAGCTTGCCGCGGACGTTGATCGAGTACTGGAATGTCTGTCCTTGCGGCACGGGCGGCAGGCCGACTTGTCCAGCGCTGGTCGAGCGGCTTTGCAAATTGACGGCGTTGATGACGTCCTGCGGCACCAGTCCACGCGCCTGCAGCTTCTGCGGATCGAGCCAAATGCGGATGGCGTACTGTCCCGCGCCGAACACGGCGACGTTGCCAACGCCATCGAGGCGGGCGATCTCGTCGAGCAGGTTGATGGTTGCGTAGTTCGACAGGAACAGGCTGTCGTAGCGCCCGTCGGGTGAAGTGAGGGCGACGATCTCGAGGATCGACGTGGAACGCTTGTTGGTCTGCACGCCCTGCTTCTGCACGCTCTCGGGGAGCGCCGCGAGCGCCGCCGTCACGCGGTTCTGCACCAGGATCTGCGCCTTATCGCCGTCGGTGCCGATCTTGAAGGTGACCGTCAGCGTGTACTGGCCGTCGCTGGTCGACAGCGACGACATATAGATCATGCCTTCGACGCCGTTGACGCGCTGCTCGATTGGCAGGGCGACCTCGCGCGCCACCGTGGAGGCGCTGGCACCGGGATAGCGCGCCGTCACCTGCACCGTGGGCGGCACGACGTCGGGATATTGCGCGACCGGGAGATTATAGAGCGCGACGATGCCGAGGATGACGATCAGCAGCGCGATGACGTTGGCGAGAACCGGCCGCTCGATGAAGAACTTGGCGATCATTGACCGTCAGCCTCGGCCGCCGCAGATGCGGAGGTCGTCGTCGGCACGACGGTGTTGCCGGGAAGCGCGCGCATGAGGCCGCCAACGACGACGCGCTCGTTCGGCAACAGCCCGCTCTCGATGACGCGCAACCCGCCGTCGACCAGCGCCCCCGGCTGCACCTGCCGCTGCTCGACGACGTTCTTGTCGTTGACGATCAGCAGGTAGCGCCCCTGCTGGTTGTTGCCGAGCGCGATGTCCGGCACGAGGAGGGATTCGACATCCTTCTGCTTGGGGATGCGCACGCGCACGAACAGGCCCGGCTGCAGCACGGCGTCCTTGTTGTCGAGCACGGCGCGGCCGGCGAGGGTGCCGGTGCTGGAATCGACCTCGGGTGCCACGTAGTCGAGAGTTCCATTGTGCGGATAGCCCTGCTCGTTCTGCAGGCCGATGTCGACCGCGATGGGCCCCAGATCCTTCAATGTCACGCCGGCGATGCGCATGCGTTCGCGGATGTCGAGCACCTGCTGCTCGTCAACGTTGAACTTCACGTAGATGGGCATGACCTGCACGATCGTCGCCAGCTTGGTCGGCCCATCGGCGCCGACCATCGCGCCCGGGTCGACGAGCCGGGCGGAAACGATGCCGTCGAAGGGTGCCACGATGGTCGTGTAAGCAAGGTTGCGCCTAGCCTGGGCGACCTGCCCCTTCGCCTGCTCCAGCGCAGCGAGGGTGGAGTCGCGCTTGGCACGTGATTCATCGACCTGGGCGATCGAGACGGCGGCCGTCTTCACGAGGTCCTGCTTGCGCTTCAAGTCAGCGTCCGCCTGCAGGAGCAACGCTTCCTGCTGCTCCTGCGTCGCTTGGGCGATTTGCAGGGCGATCTCGAAATCCTCTTTGTCGATCTGAAAGAGCAGGTCGCCCTTCTTGACGGCGGCGCCGTCCTTGTAGCCGACCTTGTCGAGGAAGCCCTGCACGCGCGCGACGAGGTCGACGTGATTGAACGGCGCAGTGGTGCCGGTCAGCTCCATATAGAGCGTGACCTTGCGCTGCTCGGGCTTGGCGACGGAGACCTCGGCGGGCGGCGGCGGCTGATAGGTGTTGCGCTCCCCGCACGCCGCCAGCAACAGCAAGACGGCAATACCGACGGGGGCGAGGCGCAGAGCCGAATTGAATGCGCGCATGGCGAAAATTCCGTCAGAGGTGAGGTTAGTGCGCCGACGTTAACCTACAGGGACGCGGCTTAAAAATTCATGGAGGAGGAGCCGCCCGCAGGCTGGCGCTTGTGGAGGCCGGGGACGGCGGGAAACTGTGCCATAAAAGTCGATCGGTGGGTATGGAGCGAACGCGCCGATAAAAACTATGAAGTCCCGGCCGCCTTCCTTCCACCCTGTCGGCAAGCGTAAAACTAGGCTTGGTCGGGGGCCGGTATGCGCTTAAGAAGCGGCCTTGCGGATCCCCGAAGTTGCGCGTGAACGCGCTCGGGATCGCCAATAGATCGAAGGATCGGGGGCAGGTTGATGGCGACAGATCGGATCGTTCCGGTAATTCTGTCCGGTGGCTCGGGCACGCGCCTGTGGCCGCTGTCGCGAACCATGTACCCCAAGCAGTTCATCCGCTTCTTCAATGGCCAAGGCAGCATGCTCGCCGCCACGCTGCGGCGCATCGACGATGCGGACTTTTCACCGCCGATCATCATCTGCAATAACGACCATCGCTTCCTCGTGCGCGAGGAGCTGTCCGGCGCGGCCATGACGCCCGATGCGATCATTCTGGAGCCGATGGCGCGCAACACCGCGGCGGCCGTCGCCGTTGCCGCGCTCGCCGCGGTGAAGAAGTCGGACGACGCCGTCATCGCCGTCATGCCCTCCGACCATGTGGTGAAGGACACCCAGGCGTTCGCCGCCAGCCTCAAGCGTGCGGCTGCCATTGCGGCAACCGGCAAGCTCGTGCTGTTTGGCATCGTGCCGACGGGTCCGCACACCGGCTATGGCTACATCCGCCGCGGTCCGGCGCTGCCGGGAGAAGCCGGCGGCTTCAGCGTCGACGCCTTCTTCGAGAAGCCGAACCGTGCAACGGCTGAAAAATATGTCGCCGATGCGAACTATTTCTGGAACAGCGGCATCTTCGTGCTGCACGCGCGCACCTTCCTTACCGAGATCGAGCAACTGGCCCCGGATGTGCTCGCCGCAGCGCGTGCCGCGCTCGATGCAGCCGGCGAGGATCTGGGCTTCCTTCGCCTCGATGGCGCTGCGTTCGCGCGCTCGCCCAATGTCTCCGTCGACTACGCGGTGATGGAGAAGACGAAGAAGGCTGCGATGGTGCCCATCGATGTCGGCTGGAGCGACGTCGGCTCGTGGTCGTCGCTGTGGGAAGCCTCGCCGCGTGATGCGCAAGCAAATGCCGTGCAGGGCGACGCGATCCTCATCGACACGACCAACTGCCTCGTCCACTCGGAGCGCTCGCTCGTCGCCACCATAGGTCTCAACGGCCTCGTCATCGTCGATACGCCGGATGCGCTGCTGGTCGCCGACCAGGAGCGGGCGCAGGATGTCTCAGCCCTGGTCGCGCGCCTCAAGGGGCTCAACCGTATCGAGCAGGCGCAGCACATCAGAAACTATCGCCCGTGGGGCTTTTTCGAACAGCTCGGTACGGGCGCCCGTTTCCAGGTGAAGCTGCTGCACGTCAAGCCCGGCGGGCAGCTCTCGATGCAAATGCATCACCACCGGTCCGAGCACTGGGTCGTGGTGCGCGGCACCGCCAAGGTGACGGTGGGGGAGACGTCCAAGCTCGTGCAGGAGAACGAGAGCGTCTACATCACGGCGACGCAATGGCACCGGCTGGAGAACCCGGGCAAGGTGCCGCTGGAGATGATCGAGGTGCAGATTGGCACGTACCTGGGCGAGGACGACATCATCCGAACCGACGATGTCTATCACCGCGCCCCCGACGAGACGCGCTAGCCGATATCTTAGACCAGGGCGAAGATCACCGAGGCGACAAAGGCCACGGACATGACCAGGCCCGCCCACGACAGCAGCAGTTCGGCAGACATTGGCTCGGCTCCCGGTAATTGGCGAGCCGGAACCTAGCGGCCAGGGCCAGCGCGCCGAACGATGAACTTCTGCATTGCTTATGCCGGATCCTGCTAAGGGCGTGCGGGGGGCAGCCGGGCCGACTTTCCATCCTCCGCTGCGGCGTTCCGCCTGGACCCAAGGCGCCGCATCCCCGTCCGGCGGGGCTCGCCCGCCGCCGCCGCCCGTGCTAGAGCCGCGCGCATGACAGCTTCTCCTGTGAAAATCGCTGCGCTGGCCCCGAAAGAGCGCGGGCACGTGCCGACGGTCGGCTTTGTCTCGCTCGGCTGCCCCAAGGCGCTGGTCGACAGCGAGCGCATCCTCACCAAGCTGCGCGCCGAGGGCTATCGCGTGGCGCCCGATTACAGTGGCGCCGACGTCGTGGTCGTGAACACCTGCGGCTTTCTCGACA
>CAZOOS010000167.1:0-5849 GCA_964581475.1 uncultured Hyphomicrobium sp. | reverse complement strand
CCCTGCCCGGGAAATATGAATGCGATGGCCATGGAAGAGGGTGCGCTCGTGTGGCAGATTTGCCTGGCAAGAACACGCCCCCCGCGCCGCTGTCAAGCGGGCGGGAGCCGTGCAGCCGAAACCCTCACGCGTGCAGTGGGCTAGAACCGGTATCGCAGTCCGCCGCCACCGTGCACGCGGGTGTCGATCTCGTCTTTCTGTCCGGAAACACCGTTGACGAACACATCGAGCGTCGTCGCAGCGGTGAGCGCATAGCCGACGCGGGCACCACATTCCGCCCAGGAGGTCTGCTCGTCCTCCACTGGCGACAGAGTGCCAATCCCCGGAACACTGGCGGTGAAGTCCGTGTCGCGGTTGAAGCCATAGACGCCGGCACCCCACAGCGTGGCGTCAAAGCCGTGCCCCAGCACCATCGACCATTGGGCACGCGCCTTGACGAGATCCATGCTGTCGGTGCCGGCCGACACGTGCGCCTCGAACGGGTTGGTCGCGGTCAACTCCTCCGAGTAGGCGTCGACTTCGAGTCGCTCGCGGCCTAGCTCGGCCGACAGCGCGAGCTGCTCGCCGCGTCCGGGCGCAAAAATTACGCCGGCGCGGCCATAGAGATAGGAGATGTCGCCCTCGGTGCTGCCGATACCGGTAGCCGTGCCGGCGCCGTTCGTATAGGTGCGCGAGAACTCCATGTCGGCCTGCGGCGCCAGCCAACCGCCAGCCTCGACGAAGGGACGCCAGGCGTCTTTGCCCGGCACGCGATAGCGCACGGCCAGCGCACCCATCAGCGCGTTGTCGATCTGCGCGCTGTCGTAGTCCTCCTGCCCGTAGGAGACGCCGGCGAGGATGGCGAGGCCGCTCGATGTCGCAAAGCGTGCGTATCCGCCGCCTTGCGCCGAACCTGCCTGACCGAAGACGCCGATCTCGCTCTCCTCGCCCATCGGCTTGTCGCCGCCGAGCAGCGGCATGGCGAAGCCCTGCTGTTGGGCCATAATGCCGGTGCGCGCATGACCCAACTCGTTGATCGAATGCTGGACAGATTCCGGATCGCCAATGCCGCCAACGCCATCGTAGTAGCGCACGAGGTAGCCGCGCCCTACGCCCGAGAAGGCTCCTTCGCCGGTGATGAACTGCCCATTGCTCGATATCGCGTTGGCATTGTAGAGCACGATGCCGGACATGTTCACGCCGGCGCTCGAAAGCAGCGTGTTGAGGTCCTGCATGCCGGACGCGCCCGTCCAGCGGAAAGCATGTAGTGCGTTGCCCGCTGTGTACGAGTAGCCCACCACCACCGCCCCATCGCTGCTGATAGCCGATGCCGTGGACCTGGTCCCACCGAGCGTGCCGAGATCGGCCGTGCTGCCGTCTTCCCAGCGGAAGGCGCGCTTGAGATTGCCGGTGGTGGTCCAGGAGCCCACGACCACCGATCCATCGCTGCTGACATGCGTGGCGCTGGAGGAATTGCCACCGAGCGTGTCGATATCCACCATCGTGTCGTTTTCCCAGCGGAAGGCGTGTTGGAGATTACCAGCGGTGTACGCCCAGCCCACCACCACCGACCCGTCGGCGCTGACAGCCAAAGCAGTGGACGTGCTCCCGCCAAGCGTTTCGAGATCCTGCATGCTCCCGCCGGCCGCGGACCCTTCCCAGCGGAAGGCGTGTTCGAGATTGCCGGCGGTAGACGCGGAGCCCACCACCACCGACCCGTCGGCGCTGACAGCCTCAGCCGCGGACTTGCTCCCGCCGAGGGTGCCGAGATTCTGTAAAGTACCGCTTTCCCAGCGGAAAGCGAGATTGGTGGCGTTGCCACCGGTAAACGCGAAGCCGACGACAACCGACCCGTCGCTGCTGAGCCCCCGAGCATAGGAGTTTCCCCCGCCGAACGTGCCGAGATCTTGCATGCCTCCGGCTTGCGTCCAGCGGAAGGCGTGAGTGGCGACATCATTCGTGGTCCACGATTGTCCGATGACCACCGAGCCGTCGCTGCTGAGTGCGAGTGCACTGGCTTGCGTCCCGCCGAGTGTACCAAGATCTTGCATCGTGCCGCCTTCCCAGCGGAAGGCACGGTCCTTGGTCGAGCCGTTGGTCAGGACTATGCCGGCGACCACCGAGCCGTCGCTGCTGATGCTTTTAGGAGAGGGGAAAGTGTACCCTGCCCCAGGGATGCCGAGGTCGAGCGGAGTAGTGAAGCACGGGCTCGCCGGCGTGCATTGGGCTTGCGCCTCGCTCGCGGCGGTAGCGCAGAACAAAACGATCAGGAGGGGGCTATATCGAAGCCGCCCCAGGCTTGACCGACCGACCGCCTGCAAACGCATCGGCCATTGAGGCCGTACCGACTGAACAACGCCCACCCGACGCCCCGCCTACTTACATTCTGAACATTGTTACCGCTACCAGCGGTAGAACGGTGCCTCAACCGCTAACCTCGAAGGTGAACAAACCTCGCAGTCAATGTGTCGTCGCCGCAACGATGCTGATTTATTGCTCATCAATAGGGCGAATGACCTCCCGCAGAGCAATCGACACCCGCCCCGGGTGCGCCTGCGGAATCAAACCAGAACCGATAGCGCAGGCCGACGCGGCCGTGCACGCGCAAGGGCGTCCCATCCGCGCCGGTCGCCGCCCGGGGGGCCAGCCGGCTATGGCGGAGCCGTCATGATCCTGTCAGGCGCCCGTGGTCTCAACGGCGCGAAATTGGAGGAAGATTGCCATGCCGACCCGCGCCGCCTTCGATCCCGAGACGCTGACCCTCATGGGCCGCGCGCTGGACGAGGCGTGGGCCGAGATCGAGGCGACGAGCTGGGTGCGCGCCGAGCCGGCAAAGTCCGGCATCCGCCGCGCCCTCGCCCTGCGCATCATGGGCGCCGTACGCGCCGGGCAGCGCAATCCCGAGCGCCTGCGCAACGTCGCCATGCATGTCGTCGAGGGTTGCCGGATCACGCGCGCGACGCTCTAGGGGCCGTTAAGCCAACGGAGCCGCGCCGCGGACGCCGGACGCACGGTCTGCTAGGACAGAGGCATCGGCAACAAGGGTTGCGCCCATGCCACGAACCTATCTGATCGTCTGCCTCCTCCTTCTCGGCATCGCGCCCTCGTTCGCCTGCGAGGCGCCGACCCGCCTCGGCTATAACGCGCCGGTGGAGCTCGAGGGCACACTTAAGGAGAGCAAGGGCCAGCACGACGCCCAGGGCGAGTTCACCTATGCCTACCTGGCCCTCGACAAGCCGGCTTGCGTCGATGCGCCGCCCGAAGGCGATGAATTCAACGCTTCAACGGACGAGCCCATCGACCGCATTCAAATGGCCGGCGAGGCCAATACCAAGGATCTGCCCATCGGCAAGCATGTCGTCGTCAAGGGCACACTGTTTGGCGCCCACACCATGTGGCATGTCGAGCAAGTGCTCATCGACGCGGTGGATGTCGAGGCGAAATAGCCAGGCTCCGCATCCGGAATGATTTTTGGATTGGCTACTAACGAAGCAGAGCAGCCGGGCGCGCGTGCTGTTCGATGGCCGCCTGGCGCGAGAGAATTTGCTCGGCAATGTGATGCGTCGCGCCGGTGCTGCTGGCGAGCCTTACAGCCTCCATGGCGGCGAGGCCCTTTGATGGCTGCGCCCCGACCTGGATGAAATTCTCGCCGGCGACCCTGAAGATCGCCCATCTCCGAACCATTGCCATCACGCCTACCTCTGCCGCCACGGCGACGCGCCGTGGACTTGTCCTGGCCGAGGTCTAGGCGAAAATGAAGTGGTTGGCTGTTATCTAGGGAACACCTGTGCCGGGGTCGTCGCTCTGGGCGAGCGACGCTGAGCGCGGCTTGCGCAACCATGGCGCTGGCCGTGCGTTCCCAGAACGAAGCTCCGCAGACCTAGTGCTCGAAATAGGGGAGACGACTAATGAGCTTGAGGACTGTATCCGCCGCGATGGTTGCGCTCGTCGCCGTCAGCAGCGTCGCGCCGGCCTATGCAAACCGCGGTCATCGAGATGGCCCACGCCTCTATCGCCACGCCGACCGCGGCCACCATCACCACCGTGGCCACGGGCGCAGCGGCAATTGGATATTTAGAACCATCCTCAGCCCCGGCACGCCGTAGCGATTGCGAGCCTCTGATCTTCGGCCGGCTCTCTGATCGTCGTGGCGTACTCATCGCCGAAGCAGCATGGCAAAAACGAAGCCAACGCCGGCCGCAATAGCCACCATCTCTAAAGGGTCTAGTCGGATTGCCGCTTCGTTTTGCGCACGCTGATACCGAGCACGAATGATCTCAGTCTTTCCCGCCGCCGTTGGATTGGGTTCGCTGGGCGCGTCTGGCATGTGAACTCCCGAGCTAATTCTCGGACACAGAACAACCGAGAGCGACCTTTGTTCCGCTCGTCTTCAATCGTCCTTCCGCGCGTCTTTTCGGTGCTGCTCGATATCCTCGGGCTGCTCCTCGTCAATCCGCGTCATGGCGTTGCTCGCCAGACTGTGAGCGTGGAGCAGTTCATCAAGCTTTGCCTGGATTGACTGCGTGTCGCGGTTCTCGGCGCGTTGAATGAACAGCGTCATGATCCAGACGACGATGGTGGCTATGCCGTGCCAGTCAAACGTCTCGGGCTCAAAAACCAGCCAAGCCGCGACATACGCAAAGACTATCAAGAACGCCAGTGGATGGCCGGAGAGGACGCCCAGCTGCGTGAGCGCACGACGGATAAGATTAATCATGGTGGGCCTCTTGTTTCGCGCGAGGATGCACGCGCCAGCCCAAGGGTCCAGCGCAATATCTGCGGACCACGCGCCGTCAGCCGAACGGCCTTCCGCGCCCCACGTTCCGGTTATCCCCGCACCGCTTGACCTCGCATAGACTCCAGCCAGCCCATTTCGACGACCCGGGGTGCAGACGTGCGCTGGCGGAACTGCAGGAGATGGGCCGGCGCAAGACAGCCGGGGCCGTAAGCGTAGCCCTACGATCTTCTACCGCCGGCGCGAAAATGCCGGTGACGCCCCGGGCAGGGATGCGATCCGGGGAATGGTGGTTGATCGGCACTTGTGCCTGGGTGGGGCGGCGATGGCTGCATCCACACGAACAATTAGAAGGGCCAGGACCGCCCCGCTCCCCGTTTTCACCGCCCCCGGGCTTGCTGCCGCGGGGCCGACTGCGCGCGCCGGGCTCCGCCCGGGCCCTTGCCACACCAGCAAATTCGGCTATAACCCGCCCCTTGCTCGCTTCGGCTGGAGGCTGAACGGGGAGCTGCCTCATGCAAATGAGCGCGGCAGGGCCGTAAAAGGCCCGGTTCCCGGTGTCTTCGCTCTCATGGGTGACCTGCTTGGGCCTTTCTCGGGTCCATAAGGGGCTTTGCGCCGGGGCGGCACGAACAGAAGGAAAGGCTATCCGCATGGCTCTCTACGAGCATGTGTTCCTCGCGCGCCAGGACGTTTCCAACGCCCAGGTCGAGGCACTCACCAAAGAATTCACCGATCTCATCGAGCAGGGTGGCGGCAAGGTCACCAAGAGCGAGTACTGGGGCGTCAAAGGCCTCGCCTACAAGATCAAGAAGAGCCGCAAGGCCCACTTCTCGCTGCTCAACATCGATGCGCCTCCGGCGGCCGTGGCCGAGATGGAGCGCCGCATGGGCCTTTCCACCGAGGTTCTCCGTTTCCTCACCGTCAAGGTCGAGGCTCACGAGACCGAGCCGTCCGTGATGATGCGCAAGAGCGACCGCGACGAGCGCGGCGATCGTGGTGATCGCGGCGGCTTCGGCGGTCGGGGCGGCGGCTTCCGCGGCGGTGGCGGCGGCGGCTTCGGGGGGCGCGGCGGCGACCGTGATCGCGGCGGCGGTGGCGGTGGTTATCGCGGCGGCGGCGGCGGTGGCGGAGA
>CAZOOS010000166.1:0-5926 GCA_964581475.1 uncultured Hyphomicrobium sp. | reverse complement strand
GCGCACTTGCTTCGGGAGCAAGGGGTCGGGAGTTCGAATCTCCCCGCTCCGACCATCACTTTCGACCTTTGATTGATCGTCGCGGATGCCGCAAGCTCGGCTCAACCCCGTTGCGGAGCGTCGATGGACCTGGCGAGCCGGCACTTCGTCCGCGACTACCGTCGCCTCATGCGCACGATGCTGCGCCGCCACGGCAGCACCGAGAGCGCCATCCTCCGGGCGACAGGGGGCGGCGACCGCGACACCTTTGCCCGCCTTCAACTGGAGATCCTGCGCGGGGCGGGCCTGCGCGATGACCACTATCTGATCGACGTGGGATGCGGCGCCGGGCGCCTGCCGCGACAACTGACGGCCCTGCCGCAGCTTCGCTTTACCGGGCTCGACGTCGTCCCCGAGATGATCGACTTCGCGCGTGAGCAATGCGCGCGAGCGGACTGGCGGTTCTTGGTGGTCGAAGGGCTCGAGGTGCCGGAAGACGACGATGTCGCCGACTTCGTATCGTTCTTCTCGGTCCTCACCCACCTATCCGCCGCCGAGAGCCTGGCCTATCTCCGCGATGCCGCCCGCACGCTGAAACCCGGCGGCAAGATCATCGCGTCCTATCTCGATCGCCACGATGCGCGGCACCGCCGCCACGCGCGCGGGCCGCTGCGGCAGCTCGCGCATCGACTGCTCGGCGTCGGCGTAAGGAACACGCTGCTCGATGATGCCACGATGGCCGACTTTGCCCGGCGTTTGGGAATGCCCATCGAGTTTCTCGGCCAGCCGCTCGGCCAGAGCGTGTGCGCCTTCACCAAGCCGTAGCTATTTGGCCGCACGCAAGCGAAGCACTTGGGCAGCGACTAAAGCCAGCAGCGGCCGGGCTATTGCGGCTGCACGGGTTGAGGGTTGGGTACCGCCTGCTCTTGGCTGGTCGCCGGTCCGTTCGTCTCATTGGGACCAGGCGGCGCCACCACCGTGATCAGCAAGGCCGCAACAATACCCAGACCGAGCATGCCGACGATCCAGGCGGCGGCGCTCTCTACGCCGGGCTTTCGCGACGACGGAAGACCTCTGCGGTGTTCCATCTTGCACCTCCTTTGGACGGTGTGACTAACCCGCACGGGTGCGAAGCGTTCCCCTCGTAACCCCCTGAGACTGGCATACGTGGCAATCCGTCCCTAAGTTGGCCGGCGCCCCGATCCAAGCGTCGAATGAACAAATGAGCGAGAGCTTGAAATTTAACACGTCAATGCAGTTCACCTACGGGGTGGCGGATCGCATAGCCGACGGCATCGCCCGGCTCGTGGCGCCGAACGGCGGCCCGCTAACCTTCAAGGGCACCAACACCTACATCGTCGGCACGCGCGAGCTGGCCATCATCGATCCGGGCCCCGACGACCCAGACCACCGCGCGGCCATCCTCGCGGCGGCGGCGGGACGGCCGATCACCCACATCATCGCGACGCACGCACACCGCGATCACGTCGACGGCGTCGCGGCCCTGCAGGCGGCAACGGGCGCCAAGACGTTCGGCTTTCGCCGCTCCGAAATTCCGGCCGGAGGCGGCGGCGACGCCGATGCCGAGTACGTCGGTCACAGCTTCCGGCCTGACGTGCACGTCGCCCACGCCGACAAAATCGAAGGCGACGGGTGGACGCTGACGGGCCTGCACACACCCGGGCACGCGCCTGATCATCTGTGTCTGGCGCTGGATGCGACCGGTATCCTGTTTTCCGGCGATCACCTGATGGCTTGGAACACCTCCGTCGTGGCGCCGCCGGAAGGGCGCATGTCCGATTATCTCCGCTCCCTCGAGCTGGTGCTCGGACGCGAGGAGACGATGCTGTTGCCCGGACACGGTGGCGCCATCGAGGAAGCGCAGCGCACGGTGAAAGCCTACCTCCTGCATCGCAAGTGGCGCGAGCAGGCAATCCTCGACGCGGTGCGCAAGGGCACCAATACCGTGCGGGCGCTGCTGCCGGTGATCTATCGCGATCTCGACAAGGCCGTCGTGGGTGCCGCCACTCTGTCGCTGAGGGCGCACGTCGACCATCTGGCCGAGCGTGGGCTTATCGTCTGCGCCGATTCCTCGAACGTCGACTGCGTGGCCGTTCCTCTTTGACGGACTTCTCCTCCGCGGCGACCTCGCTGCGGGCGGCAGGCACGGTCGATTCCATCACCGTCACGATTTCCTTGAGGATGACGCGAACGCGGTCGGCGTTGCGACCGAGGTCGTGGCCGCCGTAGCGGGATGCGGAGCGCACATCGACGCGCGCGTGCTGCCCCGTGCCGGCAACGCGGATGGCGACGTCGTCATAGAGGCCGAGGATCAGCGTGCGATCGGCAATCTCGATGAGCCCCGGCCGGCCGGCGGCAACGTCGGGCGCCTCCTGATGCACGATCTCCATCTTCAGACGCTTGGCGGCGTCGACCGCGAGTTCGAAGACCTCGTCGGTCGAACGATCGATCTCGATCGGCTTGATGTCCGGATAAGCGAGGAGCTGCTTGCGCGCGAACGACAGGCCCGGATAGTCGATCGGGTTGGCACCCGGACGACGCTGCTTGGCGATCTCCACGAAGGCCGGCGGGCTGTTCACGTCGGTCGTCACATCGTTGATGCTCGGCAGTCCCTCGTACTTCGGCAGGAAGACGAGCGGCCACAGCATCAGGCTCAGGCTGACGAGGACGGCGAAAACGACGCGCGCCGTGCCGGGGCGCCCGGTGCGCCAAATGCCGATGGTCGCGGCGACGGACATGAGCAGCGACAGACCGGCGCCGGCGAAGGCGACCCACGTTAGGTTCTCGGCGATCGGCGTCGGCAGCGAGAACAGCCGATGCAAAAACAGCGCGGCGCCGAGGAGCACGGCCGAGAACACCGCGATGCGGCTCGTCCAGCGTGCAAAAAAGGACGGCCCCAGGGGCGGCGGCGACCTCATGCGCGGCGAAGCCTCAAGGGCCTGAGCAGGGTGACGCTGGGAGCCATGCGATGCGAGCTATCCGGAAAATGGGTCGGCCGGCGCAGGATAACGCAGAATCGGGCGAAAAACAGCGACACCGAAACGCTCGCTGTGCCCGCGCTAAACGTGTTGGCCACCGTTAATGTGCAATTCGGCCCCGTGCACGTAGCTTGATTGCTCGCTGCACAGGAAATAGATGGCGCGGGCGACCTCCTCGGGTGAGCCGAGGCGCTGCATGGGGATCTGCTCCTCCACGATCTTGCCGGTGCCCGGCGACAGGATGGCTGTGTCGATCTCGCCCGGCGAAATGGCGTTGACGCGAATGCCGCGCGGCCCCAGATCGGCGGCCATCTCCCGCGTCAGTGCGGCCAGCGCCGCTTTCGAGGTCGCATAGGCAGAGCCGGCGAACGGGTGCACGCGGCTGCCGGCGATCGAGGTGATGTTGACGATGGCGCCCTGCGCGCGCTCCAGCTCGTCGAGCAGCCCGCGTGCCAGCATGAGCGGGGCAAAGAAATTGACCTGATAGACCCGGTGCCAATCCTCGATCGGCGTGTCGGTCGCATTGAGGCGCGCACCGCCCGGTGCCTTGGGACTGATGGCAGCGTTGTTCACCAGCGCATGCAGAAGCGAGCCGTCGCGCGCCAACCGCTCCCTTATGTCGAAGATGGCGCGGGCGGTGTCGGCCGCGTCGGCAAGATCGACCTGCATGTGATCGTCGCGACCCAACTCCCACGGGCAGCTCTCGGGGAAGGGATAGCGCGAGCAACTGATCACGCGCCAGCCCGAGGCGGCAAAACGCATCACCGTCGCGTGGCCGATGCCGCGCGAGGCACCCGTCAACACCAGCGTCTTGCGCTTCTGTTTGCCGCTCGTCGGCATGGCGCCATGGTCCAAAAAACACGCTGCTGCGGGTTTGCCCGGCCACCGGGGCGCGGTCAAGGCAGGCCGCCGGGAGCCCTTAAGGGACTAAGGATACAGACGCGTCTTGAGCCAGTCACCGCCCGGCGTCTCGCGCCTGAAGGAGATGCGCTCGTGCAGTCGCGACAAGCGGCTGTGCCAGAACTCGATCTCCAGCGGGGTGACGCGAAATCCCGACCAATAAGGCGGTCGCGGCACCGCCCCGACCATGTACCTGGCGGCCACCGTAGCCACGGCTTTCTCCAGCGCAAAGCGGCTTTCCAGGGGACGTGACTGTTGCGACGCCCAGGCTCCGATCTGCGCCGAGCGCGGACGGGTGGCGAAGTACGCGTCGGCTTCGGCGGCACTCGTCGGCGTCACCGGTCCGCGCACGCGCACCTGCCGGTGCAAACTCTTCCAATAGAAGTCGAGCGCCGCGTACGGGGCAGCGCCGAGCTCACGGCCCTTGGCGCTCTCGCAGTTGGTGAAGAACACGAAGCCGCGCCCTGAGTGGCCCACCGGATCGACAGCCTTCAATAGAACCATGCGTACGTTGGGATGGCCCGCGGCATCGACGGTGGCGAGCGCCATCGCGTTTGGATCGTTCGGCTCATGACGCGTCGCATCGGCGAGCCAAGTCTCGAACAGCGCGAACGGCTCGGCGGCCTCTGCGAAATCGCCGGGCTCAAGCGCCGCGCCGGTCGCGGCAGACTGATCGTTGCTCACGTCAACACCTCGTTAACTCGTCGTCGCCGCGTCTGGGACAGCTCTTCAGCCGACCTTAACCAAAGCAGCTCATACTGAAGACAGGTCACCCCGCAAGTAGCGGATCGTAGCGTCGTCAGCATCGAGTGATAGCGTCATGAGTTCGCATTCTTCTTTAGTAACGCTTGCTACCGTCGCCGCCACGGCCTTTGTGCTCGCCGCCCAGGTGTGGCTCGGCTCGTCGGCAGCCTTCGGCGGATCGGATGAGTGGGCAACGTCCGTCTCTCCCGCCGCTCCCGCCAATGCGCCGACGCAGATCCCGTTCTCCCTGGTGCCCGGGACCACCGTCGACATTGCCGTGCCACCACCCAAGCTGGACGAGAAGGACGAGATCGCGGCTCTAGAGCGCATCCAGTACGCGCTCTCCGAGGTCGGCGACGGCAAGACCTACGTCTGGCGCCGCTGGCATGGAAGACTGTCTGGTATCGTACAGCCAACCGCGTCGTTCAAGGATACCGGCGGCAAAGTGTGCCGGCATCTGATCGTCCTCATGACGACCGGCACCAACACCAAGAAACAAGAAGGAATCGCCTGCCGGCTGCCGAGTGGCCGCTGGCAGCTCGACGGCTGAAGCAGCGGGTCCCCCTTACCGTTTCGCCTTCGCCGAAAGGCCGGCCCCCGGGGCCGGCCTTTTTCGTTCAAACCTGTAGAAAAGCGCGCATCTGGACCCCACAGTGCATTTGTGTAGGATGCGCGCCGAACGGACCGGGCGATAATTAGGAACAGAGAGAGACCCATGACGGAGCCATTGCCGAGCGCAGGGGTTGCGAAGGGCAACCTGATGGCTGGCAAGCGCGGCCTTATCATGGGGTTGGCGAACAATCGCTCGATCGCCTGGGGCATTGCCCGTGCGACCGCCGCCCAGGGCGCCGAACTTGCCTTCACCTATCAGGGCGACGCGTTGAAGAAGCGCGTCGAGCCGTTGGCGGCCGAGCTCGGCTCGAAGATCGTGCTGCCCTGCGACGTCGTCGATGCGGGGTCCATGGACGCCGTATTCGCCGAGCTGCAGCAGGTCTGGGGCCGTCTCGATTTCCTCGTCCATTGCATCGCGTTCTCCGACAAGTCGGAACTCGACGGACGCTACGTCGACACCAGCGAGAAGAACTTCACCCAGACGATGCTCGTCTCCTGCTATTCGTTCACCGCACTGGCAGCGCGCGCCGAGAAGCTGATGCCGCCCGGTGGCTCAATGCTGACGCTCACTTACTACGGCGCCGAGAAGGTGATGCCGCATTACAATGTGATGGGCGTCGCCAAGGCCGCACTCGAGGCCAGCGTGCGCTACCTCGCCGCCGACCTCGGCAAGAAGAGCATTCGCGTCAACG
>CAZOOS010000165.1:0-5982 GCA_964581475.1 uncultured Hyphomicrobium sp. | reverse complement strand
TGTTGCGCGGAATGATGGTCTCGTAGACCTTCGGCCCGAAGAAGGCGCGCACGTTCTCGGCGACCTCGCGCGACAGAGAGGTGCGCGCGTCGTGCATGGTCAGGACAACGCCCTGAATCTGCAGCGACGGATTGAGCGTGGCGCGAATCTGGTCGATCGATTCCTTGAGCTGTGAGATGCCTTCCAGGGCGAAGAACTCGCACTGCACCGGCACCAAAACAGCATTGGCTGCAGACAGCGCGTTGAGCGTCAGCAGATTGAGCGACGGCGGGCAATCGATGAGGATGTAGCTGAAGGCCTGGTCGGCGGGCAGCGAGCGCTGGCGCCCGGCCAAGGCCGAGACCGCATCGCGCAGCCGATAGGGGCGATTGGCATCGGTCAGCGCCGCATCGATGCCGACGAGGTCGTTGTTGGCGGGCACCACGTATAGACCGGGAACGGCCGTCGGCAGCGCGCACTCGAGCAGTCCGGCGCCGCCGGTCAGCACGTCGTAGGTCGTCTTCGGCCGCCCTTCGATGGCGATGCCGAGACCCGTCGAGGCGTTGCCCTGCGGGTCGAGATCGATCACCAGCACGCGCTCGCCGATCGAAGCCAGCGCCGTGCCGAGGTTGATGGCCGTGGTCGTCTTGCCGACGCCGCCCTTCTGGTTGGCGATCGCCAGTGTTCTCGTCGCGCTCATCGCGATGGACCCTCCGTCTTCGCTTGCAACGCGCGGATTACGACGATTCGACCGCTGGAGTCCGTCAGGCTGGGATGCAGCTCGCTGGCGAAATCCCACCGCTCCTTTGCCGCGTCCACTTCCGTTTCGACTTCGCGGCCCTTGAGGAACAACCCCAGCGTAGGGGATGAGAAGGCCGGGGCCGCCAGCTCGAGAAGACGCGGCAAGGGCGCCAACGCGCGTGCGGTGATCACGTCGACGCTGCCAAGCTTAGATTGAGTCGCGGCTTTTTCGATTCGCTCGGGGCGGATGTCCACAACTGCTCCGGTGCGCCGGGCGACCTCACCGAGGAAGGCGGCCTTGCGCGTATCGCTTTCGACGAGCGTGACCTTAGCCCCGTCGCGGCCGGCGAGCATAATGGCCAGGACGAGCCCGGGGAAACCGCCGCCGGAGCCGAGGTCGAGCCAACGCTTGGCGTCGGGAGGGGCGAGCGCGAGAAGTTGCGCCGAATCGGCGAAGTGCCGCGACCAGATGCTGTCTAGCGTGCTCGGGGCGACAAGATTGATGGTCTTCTGCCACTGCCGTAGCAGGGCCTCGTAAGCCAATAGTTTATCAATCGTTTCACGTGAAACGTCGAAGCGGCGTACGAAGTCGTCCGCGTCCTTGATGGCGGCGAGGGCGGCGCCGGTCATCAGGCGGATTTCCGCGCAGGCGCCGACTTGAGGTGAGCGAGCAGCAGCAGCAGCGCCGCCGGCGTCACCCCGTCGATGCGGGAAGCTTGGGCGAGCGTTGCCGGCCGATGCCGGCCGAGCTTCTGGCGCACTTCCGTCGACAGGCCGGGGAGGGCGTCGAAGTCGAAGCCGGCGGGGATGCCCAGGGCCTCGTCCTTGCGCAGGGCGGCAACATCCAGCTCCTGGCGATCGATGTAGGAGGCGTAGCGGGCGTCGATGGCCACCTGGGCGGCGATCGCCGGGGCAATGGTGCCGACTTGCGGCCAGATGCCAGCGAGGCGCGCAGTGTCGACGCCGGGCAACGACAGCAGGTCGAAGGCCGAGCGGCGGCGGCCGTCGCGGTTGACGTCCAAGCCATGCCGGCCAGCCTCGCTCGGCGTCAGGGAGAGCGACCGGAGCGCGGCCGTCGCCTCACCCAGGGCCGCCGCCTTGGCTCCATAGGCAACTCGTCTTGCAGAAGCAACGCAGCCGACGCGCAAACCTTCGGGCGTCAGACGCTGGTCGGCGTTGTCGGCGCGCAGGCGCAGCCGGTACTCGGCCCGCGAGGTGAACATGCGGTAGGGCTCTGTGACGCCGCGCGTGACGAGGTCGTCGATCATGACGCCGAGGTAGCCGTCGGCGCGCGAGACGACGAAGGTTTCGGCTGAGCCGCTGGCCAGTAAGGCAGCGTTGATGCCGGCGGCCAAACCCTGGGCCGCGGCCTCCTCGTATCCGGTGGTGCCGTTGATTTGCCCGGCAAGGAACAGCCCCGGCAAGCGTTTCACGTGAAGCGCCGGGCCGAGTTCGCGCGGGTCGACGTAATCGTACTCGATGGCATAGCCGGGCCGCTTGATCAGCGCCTTTTCCAAGCCCGGCATGGTGCGGATGAAGGCCTCCTGCACCTCGGCCGGCAGGGAGGTGGAGATGCCGTTCGGATAGACCGTGTCGTCATCGAGGCCCTCCGGCTCGAGGAAGACCTGGTGCGTTTCGCGGCCGGCGAAGCGCACGACCTTGTCCTCGATCGACGGGCAGTAGCGCGGGCCGGTCGAGGCGATCTGGCCGGAATACATGGCCGAGCGGGTGAGGTTGGCGCGGATGATGGCGTGCGTCGCCTCGGTCGTGCGGGTAACGGCGCAGGTGACCTGGGGCGTCGTGATCTTGCCGGTCAGGAAGGAGAACGGTACGGGCGGGTCGTCGGCCGGCTGTTGCTCCAGGCTATCCCAATCGATCGAAGCCTTGCTGAGACGCGCCGGAGTGCCGGTCTTGAGACGCCCCAGTTGCAGTCCCAACCCGTAGAGACGTTCGGAAAGCTTGAGGGCCGGGGCTTCGCCGGAGCGGCCGGCGGGGATCTGCTGCTCGCCGAGGTGGATGAGGCCGTTGAGGAAAGTGCCGGTGGTCAGCACCACCGCGCCGGCCGAGAGGTGACGGCCGTCTCCCGTCACGACGCCACAAACGCGGCCGTTCTCGACGATCAGATCCTCGACGCCGCCGTCGACCACCGCGAGGTTAGGGGTGGCGCGGATGGCGGCCTGCATGGCCTGCCGGTACAACTTGCGGTCGGCCTGAGCGCGCGGACCCTGTACGGCCGGGCCCTTGGAGCGGTTGAGCAGCCGGAACTGGATGCCGGCGGCGTCGGCGACCCGGCCCATGAGGCCGTCGAGGGCATCGACCTCACGCACCAGGTGGCCCTTGCCGAGCCCGCCGATGGCCGGATTGCAGGACATCTCGCCGACGGTCGCGAAAGTATGCGTGACCAGCGCCGTCCGGGCGCCCATGCGGGCAGCCGCGGCCGCGGCTTCGCAGCCGGCATGGCCGCCGCCCACAACGATCACGTCGAACTTAGATTCGGACATAGAGGAAAAATCCGGTTTGCGGCCGGACCCTAGCTGCACCGGGCGCCCAAATCAAAGGGGCGCTCGGATGGTTAACAAGGCGTTTCACGTGAAACAGACCGGCGCTATTTGCCGATGCAAAAGCGGGCGAAGATCTCCCCCAGCACGTCCTCGACATCGACCCGGCCGGTGATGCGGCCAAGCGCATGAGCGGCGAGACGCAGGTCCTCGGCGCGGAGTTCATGCTCCCCTGCCGGCAGGGACATGAACTCTTGAAGCGAGTTCATGCACCTTGTGAGCTGGTACCTGTACCGTTCACGCGTGATCGCCGGGGAGGACAAGTCCCCCAGGCGCGTGGCGGCGATGTCCGCCAGGCGGCGTGTGAGCTCGGGCAATCCCGCCCCGGTCTTGGCAGAAACCCCGAGCACCGCGCCGTGGGGCGTCGCCCCGGGGATATCTATCTTGCTGGCGAGAGGCAGAAAAAAGTTGTCCCCGCGGTCCGCAACTTCGGGCGGGGCCGCCACCGGCGGCGCCGAAGCGTCGCTCAGCCAAAGCACGAGATCGGCTTCGCGGGCGTGGGCGAACGAGCGGCGGATGCCTTCCCGCTCGATAGTGCCTTGCGGCTCGCGAATGCCGGCCGTGTCGGTCACGATAACCGGCAGGCCCGCGAGATCGAGACGCACCTCGATGACATCGCGCGTGGTCCCCGCTTCCTCCGAGACGATGGCGGCCTCGCGGCGGGTGAGCACATTCAAGAGGCTCGACTTGCCGGCATTGGGCGGACCGGCAAGCACGACGCGGAAGCCTTCGCGCAGGATCTCACCGCGGTTGCCATCGTCGACATGCGCGGCGATGGCGCCATGCAGTTCGCCGACCATCTTTCGCGCCATCGCGAAGGCGTCGCTCGCCACGTCGCTCTCGTCGCTGAAGTCGATGGCCGCCTCGACCAGCGCGCTGGCACGGATGAGATCGGCGCGCCAGCCTTCGTAGAGTTCCGACAGTGCGCCGCGCGTCTGCGCCAGCGCCTGGCGCCGTTGGGCCTCCGTCTCGGCGTCGATGAGATCGGCGAGACCTTCGACCTGGGCAAGGTCGAGCTTGCCGTTGACGAAGGCCCGACGGGCGAACTCGCCGGGCTCGGCGAGGCGGCAACCGGGCTGGCGGGCGAGCACAGCGAGCATGGCTTTGACAATGGCCGGGCCGCCGTGCAGGTGGAATTCGGCCATGTCCTCGCCGGTCTCGGTGCGCGGCGCGCCGAACCACAGGACAAGCCCGTCGTCGATTGTCTCGCCGGTCTGCGGGTCGCGAATGCGGCGCAGGGCGGCGAAGCGCTTCTTGGCGCGCGGCGGTGCCAGCGCGTCGATCAGGTCGCCGGCGGCAGGCCCCGAAACGCGGACAACGGCGATGCCGGCCCGGCCAGGCGCCGTCGAAAGGGCAAAGATCGTAGGGGCAGCATTCATGCGTCTCGACTAGCCGTTGCGGCGTTAAGGCTCCATGTTAGCGCCGCGCCCTCAAGAGCGTCCGCGAGAAAGCCAGGCATTGATGAGCGAGAACCGTCTCGGCAAGGAGACGAGCCCCTATCTCCTGCAGCACCAGAACAACCCCGTCCACTGGTGGGCGTGGGGACCGGAGGCGCTTGCCGAGGCCAAGCGCACCGGCAAGCCGATTCTGTTGTCGGTCGGCTATGCGGCCTGCCACTGGTGCCATGTCATGGCACACGAGAGCTTCGAAGACGACGCCACGGCCGGCGTCATGAACGACCTGTTCGTCAACATCAAGGTGGACCGCGAGGAGCGGCCAGACATCGACGCCATCTACATGGGCGCGCTGCATGCGCTCGGTGAGCAAGGCGGCTGGCCGCTGACCATGTTCCTCGACAGCGAGGCACGGCCGGTGTGGGGCGGCACCTACTTTCCCAAGGACACCCGCTACGGGCGGCCGGCATTCACCGATGTCCTACGGCGCATCTCGACGGTCTTCCGCGACGAGCCCGAGAAGGTCGCCGAGAACGCCAGGGCGCTCACCGACGCCTTGCAGAACCCGCATCAGGCGACGACAGCGCCGCGCGTCGATGACCGGCTGCTCCAGGATCTCACCGCACGCATGGTGCCGGCCGTCGACCCCGTGCACGGGGGCCTGCAGGGCGCGCCGAAGTTTCCGCAGTGGAGTTTCTTCTGGCTGCTGTGGCGCGGCGCCATTCGCTATGGCAACGACGGGGCACGCGCCGCCGTCGTCAACACGCTCGACAACATCTGCCAGGGCGGCATCTACGATCACCTCGGCGGTGGCTTCTCCCGCTACTCGGTCGACGAGCGCTGGCTCGTGCCGCATTTCGAAAAGATGCTCTATGACAACGCGCTGTTGATCGAGCTGATGACCGAGGTCTACCGCGAGACGGGCTCTGAGCTTTTCAAGACACGCATCGCCGAAACCGTCGCCTGGCTCGAGCGCGAGATGATCGCCGAGGGTGGCGGCTTTGCCGCCTCGCTCGACGCCGACTCGGAAGGCGAGGAAGGCAAGTTCTACGTCTGGTCGCGCGATGAGGTGCTGGCCGTGCTGGGCGAAGAGGACGGGCGCTATTTCGCCGAGGTCTACGATGTCACCGGCGACGGCAACTTCGAAGGCCACAACATCCTCAACCGGCTGCACTGGCTGGCGCTGCGCCCGCCCGAGGAGGAGCAACGCCTCGCCGGCCTGCGCGCCAAACTGCTGGCCGAGCGCGACAAGCGCCGCAAGAGCCTGATGACCAAAGGCATCGCCGCCGCGCATGCCGATCTCGACGCCG
>CAZOOS010000164.1:0-6011 GCA_964581475.1 uncultured Hyphomicrobium sp. | reverse complement strand
GCCCTAACGCCACCTCGACGAGATCGCGGATGATGCTGTCGACATCGCGGCCGACGTAGCCGACCTCGGTGAACTTCGTCGCCTCGACCTTGATGAAGGGCGCGCCCGCCAGCTTGGCGAGGCGGCGTGAGATCTCCGTCTTGCCGACGCCGGTCGGCCCGATCATCAGGATGTTCTTCGGCTGCACCTCCTCCTTGAGGTCGCCCTCGAGCTGCTGCCGCCGCCAGCGGTTGCGCAGGGCGATGGCGACGGCACGCTTGGCGTCGCCCTGGCCGACGATGTAGCGGTCGAGCTCGGAGACGATTTCGCGGGGAGAGAAGTGGGTCATCGGATCGAGGATGCCTTTACTGCAGTGGACCGGCGCCGCTCAGCGGCTCGACGGCAGGCTTTCGATAACGAGGTTGTCGTTGGTGTAGACGCAGATCTCGGCGGCGATGGCCATCGCCTTGCGGGCGATCGCCTCGGCGTCGAGCGGCTGGTCGAGCAGCGCGCGGGCGGCCGACAAAGCATAGTTGCCGCCCGAGCCGATGCCCATGACGTGCCGCTCCGGCTCCAGGACGTCGCCGGTGCCGGTCAAGACCAGCGTCGTCTCCGCGTCGGCGACCAGCATCATGGCCTCGAGCCGCCGCAGGTAGCGGTCGGTGCGCCAGTCCTTGGCCAGCTCCACGCAGGCGCGCGTCAACTGGCCGGGGTACTGCTCCAGCTTCGCCTCCAGCCGCTCGAACAGCGTGAAGGCGTCGGCCGTCGCCCCGGCGAAGCCCCCGATGACGCCGCCCTTGCCGAGGGTGCGCACCTTGCGGGCGTTGGACTTGATGATGGTGGCGCCGAGGCTGACCTGGCCGTCGCCGGCGATGACCACACGACCATCTTTACGAATGGTCAGTATAGTCGTGGCGTGCCAGGAGCGCGGCTCGTCCGTGTGAGGGCCGGAGGTTTGCATTGCATTAGCATCCAGGCTGCGGGTTAAGAGCCCGCGAGCCGCAGGGGTGCGGCTCTGGAACGGCAGGGCTCAAGCTGATAAACGCTCGGTCCAAGTGAGGCAAGGTGGCCTATGAGGGCGCAATTGAAGCGGCAGGCGACGATTTCCCGCAAGACCAAGGAGACCGAGATCACGGCGACAGTCGATCTCGACGGCTCCGGCGTGTTCGACATCGCGACCGGGATCGGCTTCCTGGATCACATGTTGGAGCAGCTTGCCCGCCATTCAATGATCGACATCACCTTGAAGGCCAAGGGCGACCTGCACATCGACTTCCACCACACGGCGGAGGACACCGGCATCGTGCTGGGCCAGGCCGTGGCCAAGGCGCTCGGCGACAAGAAGGGCATCACCCGCTACGCCGACGTGCACCTGCCCATGGACGAGACGCTGACGCGCGTCTGCGTCGACGTGTCCGGCCGGCCGTATCTCGTGTGGAACGTCGAGTTCTCCAAGCCCAAGCTGGGCGAGATGGACACGGAGCTGTTCCGCGAGTGGTTCCAGGCGTTCGCGCAGAACGCCGGCATCACGCTGCACGTGGAAAACCTCTACGGCGAGAACAACCACCACATCGCCGAGACTTGCTATAAGGGCCTTGCGCGCGCCCTGCGGGCCGCGACGGAGGCGGATACGCGCCAGGCCGGCCGCGTGCCGTCGACCAAGGGCACGCTCGCCGGCTGACCAGTCAATTCGCTACGAGGTCCGGCATTGGTCATCTTCAACGTGCATGAGCCGCCGAACGTATCGGCCAATCGCCTGCAAAGCGCCGAGCAGCTCGTCTTCGTCAAGGACGGCTACGCTTGGCTGGCGGCGCTGGTGCCGCCGCTGTGGCTGCTGTGGAAGCGCATGTGGCTCGAGTTCGCCATCTACGCCGGCGCCACGGGCCTGCTCGTCTGGCTGCTGACCAGCGCCGGCGCCACCAACCTCAGCAACGCCCTGCTGCTGATCATTCAGATCGTGTTCGGCTTCGAGGCCGGCGCGCTTTACAGCGCCGCGCTCGAGCGGCGCGGCTGGCGTCTCGTCGGCACCGTCTCCGGCCGCAACGCCGAAGACGCCGAGCGCCGCTTCCTGGAGACGTGGCTGCCGACGCGCACGGAAGTCCCCCCGCCGCGTGATGAGCTTGCATTCCCACGACCCGCAGCCACCCCGTGGACGCAGGCGGCGATGACGCAAGCGAAGGAGATCGTCGCGCGCGGCCGCAGCATGTTCGCGAAGGCCGCGCCGTAATGCAGCGCGTCGTCATCATCAACTACGGCTCCGGCAACCTGCACTCGGCCGCCAAGGCGTTCGAGCGCGCCGCCCGCGAGAGCGAAGCCAACGCGCAGATCACGCTCACCGCCGACCCGGACATCGTCGCCGCCGCCGACCGCATCGTGCTGCCCGGCGTCGGCGCCTTCGCCGACTGCAAGCGCGGCCTCGAAGCCGTGCCTGGCATGCGCGACGTGCTTGAGGACATGGTGCGCGGCAAGGGCCGGCCGTTTCTCGGCATCTGCGTCGGCATGCAGCTCATGGCCAGCCGCGGCCTCGAGTTCGAGACGACCGACGGGCTCGATTGGATCGCCGGCGAGGTGCGCGCCATTGCGCCGAATGATCCCGGCCTCAAGATCCCGCACATGGGCTGGAACACGCTCACGGTCGACACCCCGCACGCGTTGCTGCAGGACATCCCCACCGGCCCCGACGGCCTGCACGCCTATTTCGTGCACTCGTTCCATTTCGTGCCGGAGGATCACGCCAAGGTCGTCGCCGAGACCGACTACGGCGGTCCGGTCACGGCGTTCATCGCCAAGGACAACATGGCGGGCACGCAGTTCCACCCCGAGAAGAGCCAGACCCTCGGCCTGAAACTCATCGCCAACTTCCTCAAGTGGCGGCCTTAGACCACTCCACATTGAGCTCTTGGAAATATTCGCTGGATATTTCGGCGTTGCCGCATGTCTGTCGGAGCCTTCGCCTGACCGCGAACAAGAAGAAGCTCTAGAAGAACGCGCGAGTCATAACGCCGTGTTCTGTTCCGAAAGAAGGGCGCAAGCAAATGTCCGATGACAACCGGGAGATAACAGCTGTCGAGAAGCCTTCCTTCCTCAAATTTCTAGAAGGCTGGCTGCCCTTCAAATTGCCTCGCATTCCTATGCCACAAACAGCCAAAAACCTGGATAAGGCGATGGCTAAACTGGTGCTCTTGGGAGGGGACGAAGTTGCCTCTTGGTTGAAGCGGCGGTCGAAAGTCAATGACGCTCGAGCGAAGGCAACCATCGAGCTGATACGTAAGGGTTCCGACGTTGTCGGCGAGCAAATCGATGCGGGGCACCGAGAGCTTACGGAACGAGCGATCGAGGCGGCCATCGGCGAAAGTGTTCAAGGACAGCGCAATCGGGAACGCGTCGCACAGTTTGCGGCGAACGAGCTTGAACTCGATCCCGGAAGCTTGGATGCCCCCGGCGACATCGATGACGATTGGCTCAATGCCTTCTCGGATCGCGCGGCGCGCGTATCCAAAGAGGAAATGCAGCTGCTCTGGGGACGGGTCCTGGCCGGAGAAATTCGGAAGCCGGGCTCGTTTAGGCTCCGCACATTGCAGGCGCTTTCTGTCATCGAAGTACAGGAAGCTAAGCTGATCCACCGGCACATGGACTTGGTCGTAAACGACCTAGCACTATACGTAGGCGCCCAGCCTGAGCTGGCTAGATTTGGGGAGCTGTTGGAGCTTGAGAGCATCGGGGTGCTCCAGGGCGTCGGGAGTGTTCTGAATCTCGATCTTTTCGTAGCGAAGGATAAGCCGGCGTTCCTTCGGCTTGCCGCCCACTATGCCGTTCGCATTACCAGCGAAACACCCAATACGCTTCGCCTCATGGACATCTGCGCGCTTACTCCCTTCGGGAAGGAGCTATTCAAACTGGCCCAAGCTGAGGCTCCCAGAATTGGTTTGGCAGAGGCCCTTGCCCGGGCGTTGATGCGAGAGGGCTTCTTTATCGACCTCGTAAAGCTCATCCCGACAGCTGACCAGCAAGAATTCGAAGTTGAAGTGCAGAAGAGGCTGGAGCCTCGATCAGGCGATCCGAAAGCATAGTGAAAATAGCTCCTGATCTGCCAATCAGGACCCGACGCCCACCCGCGTCTGAGCTACGCGGAGCGCCAATTTATCCCCGCCGCCCACGCCTCCCGCATACTCCCCCCATCCCGCCCCGCTGAAGGGGTCGACTCGAGACGTTCCTGTTCGAGGGCGGGCTGCAGGTCGGGTACTGGCGGCTCCACGTAAGCCGCTACTACCTGAGGCTCGCCACGCCCGCCGGGTGAGAGTCCTGGATGGGGGAAACCCCTTAAACGCCGTGGGTATGCCCATAATCCTGCTGCGGGGCGGCAAGTGTCCGCTCAAAACTAAAACAGCTTCGCGGCGCTTCCCGCCCCGCAGCCCCTTGCTCTTTGACATCCCTCGGGGCTGACGCCCTCGAGACCGCGAAAGCTTGCCGCGTGCGGCCCAAAAACAAAAGGGGCCCGATCTGCGGATCGGGCCCCGACGCTTTACGCATTACCGGAGAGAGAACTCAGCAGGCTGCGGCGAGAGGCAACGGGAGTTCCTGTTGATCGTCGGTGAACTGGGCAGGCATCGGGAAGGCGATGACGTTGGTCTCCTGACCGGCCTCGATCCCGGCGCGCCGCTGGCGGAACCAGCGCAGCGCCGTGTTGGTCAGCACCGCCTCGTCGCGCGTCGCCTGGATGAGCAGGCCGTCGTCGGGGTCGAGATGGCCGCGCAGCTGCGCCTCGATCTGATCCTCGCGCGCGTCGGTGCGCACGTACCAGGTCTGCTCCAGAGGGCGGGCCCATGACTGCCCGATCGCCATGATCTGCTGCGCGAGGACGTGCTTGTTACGGTGTGGCTGGGCCAGGTCGTAGGAGATGATGAGGGTGCGCATGGCGGGTGTCTCTCTGGCTGTGGCTTCACGGGGGAGAGACTCTATACTGGCCCCGGAATGCGCTGTCATTGCGACTGTGAACGTAGGGAGAACATCGCACGAATCACCGGAGTTGTCCAGTGTTTGTTCTCATCCTGTTCTCCGACGTTCCCCTGCGTTAAGCAGGCTGCTGCAACTAACTGAACATCGATAATTGGTCGGGATGCGGGGTGCGGACGTGGCGCTGATGCGGACCGAAATCGACCCGGTCGAGCAGCGAGGGGTAGCGCGCCTCGAACAGCTCCAGCGCCTTGGCGCGGGCGGCTGGAAAGCGCACGCCCTCCCAGATCTCATACAGGCGGCGCGGGTCGCAGGCGTAGCGGCGCACGAGGTCCTTGCGGCGGATGCGCAGCCAGCGGGCGATCCATATATCGATCGCATCCGCCTCGGTCAGCGGACGCTGGGCGACGACGGGCGGTACGGTTTGCAAAAACGCTACGGCCATGACGACGACGCTTGTATCGGGACCTGTATCCGGCGGCCTTGACTTATGCCGCCGCAAAATCTCTATCGCCGACAATAACAGCGAACTGATGGCTATGGTTTCGGCGCCCGACGCCCCCACCGCAACGACGCGAGAGCCCCCGTGATCCTCTTTCCTGCCATCGACCTGAAAGACGGCCAGTGCGTGCGCCTGAAGCTGGGCGACATGGAAGCCGCCACCGTCTTCAACGATGACCCGGCGGCGCAGGCGCGTACCTTCCAGGATCAGGGCTTCCCCTACCTGCACCTCGTCGATCTCAACGGCGCCTTCGCCGGCGCGCCGGTGAACGGCGACGCGGTCGACGCGATCCTCGATGCCGTCACCATCCCCGTGCAGCTCGGCGGCGGCATCCGCGACATGGCCACCATCGAGGAGTGGCTCGACAGCGGCATCGCCCGCGTCATCCTCGGCACCGTCGCCGTGCGCGACCCCGACCTCGTGCGCCGCGCCTGCGTCGAGTATCCGGGCCGCATCGCCGTCGGCATCGATGCCAAGGGCGGCAAGGTGGCGGTGGAGGGCTGGGCGGAGACGTCCGAGCTGACGGCCGAGGAGATGGCCAAGCGCTTCGAGGACGCCGGCGTTGCCGCCATCATCT
>CAZOOS010000163.1:0-6036 GCA_964581475.1 uncultured Hyphomicrobium sp. | reverse complement strand
CGCGTTGCCGATTGTTTCACCATGCGCGTGCGCGCCCCTGCGAGCCGGCCGCAAGCGTGCTATATTCAAACATGCCTTTCGCGCGTTCACTCCTCGTGGTGCTTTGCGCGGCGCAAGCCGGCGATGCCGTCTTTGCGGCGCCCGTGATCGCGCCGGCGCCGGCGGGCGTGGCAACGATCAGCGAGCCGGTACAGCGCAAGGGAACCCGGGCGTATAAGGCTGACGGCACCCAGTCGGAGGTCCCTGCCGACGCCGCGCCGGCGAAATCGCCATCCGGTGATGATGCGCTCGCGCAATGCATCGCCACCTGGGATGCGGGCACCCACATCACGCCGAGCAAGTGGCGGGAGATCTGCGTCCGTCAGCTCAAAGATCGTGACTCGATGTACCGCTGACCAAGTGCGTTAGCCGCGTGGCGGGGACGCTCATTTTTCGCGGTCGGTATGTCCCAGGGAGCGGTCGGGGGCGACATGATCGCGAACCAGCCGTTTCAACTCCTTGATATCGGGAAGGTGCCCCTTCTCTTTGCGCGACCAGATGAGGTCGTCGTTGACGCGAACCTCGAAGACGCCGCCCGTCACGTCCGGGGTGAGCGTGACGGAGCCCAGCTCCTCGGCAAACGTCGTCAGCAGCTCCTGTGCCATCCAGCCGGCTCTCAGACCCCAGCCGCACAGTCTGCAGTAGATAATCTCGATGGTCGGGCTTCTCGGCATGGATGCCACCGCGCTGCGAGGGAATGAATTCGAGCAACGTCGCCCACTAGCGGTGATGCTTCGCGTGCCCCGATTTGACCATTCTAACTTAGACCACTCGCAGGCCGAGCACACGTCCGCGCGGCCGCCTCGCCGACGCCGGCACAATTCGCCGATGTTCGCTAGCACGATGGTTGGTCGCAATGGGGCGGCGATGCCCTCGGCTACCCCGGCTTAGGATCACGGCGGCCAAGCTCATCGCCCTCGAGCCTCCCATGCTTCTGAGCCGGTGGGGCGCAAGGCCGCACCGGTCCCCGACAGGCTTTGGGGGCTTCCCGCGGCAGGAAGATATCTCGACGGGATCGTTCCGGGAACGTCCAACGATGTATACGGCTTTCAACCGATGCTCTAAATGTTGAACTAAGACGCGTCGTGCGTGAGGGAGAACCCGCTTGGACGTTCGCAATTCCGATGTCGGCACGAGTGGGGCCGAGCAGCAAAGCGAGAACGCCGCTACCCGCGCACTGATCCTCGCCGGACTGAATATCAAATGGTTCGTCGGCGATCTGCTTTCCGGGATGGGGAATAGCCGGGCGCGCCGGCGCGCCATACAGAATGATCCGGAGGCGTTTCCCGCCTCGCAAGAGTTTTCCGAGCTGCCGGCCTATACCTCGATCATCAAGCATCGCTCGATCGCCGACCGTTTCAACTTCACCGATCCGTTCTATCGCTGCCACGACCGCAGCCGCGGTGCCATCGCCACTATCGACGGTCAGGACTATGTGACCTTCGCGTCCTACGACTACCTCGGACTGAACGGGCACCCGGACGTGGTCGCCGCGGCGAAGGCGGCGATCGACGAGCACGGGACGTCGGTCTCGGCCAGTCGCATCGTTGCCGGCGAACGCCCGCTGCACCGCGAGTTGGAGGCGGCGCTCGCCGACCTCTACGAGACGGAGGATGCGGTCGCGTTCGTCAGCGGTCACGCCACCAACGTCTCAACCATCAGTACGCTTCTCGATTCCAGCGACCTCATCCTCTACGACGAGTTGGCGCACAACAGCCTGCTGACGGGCACCAAGCTGTCAAAGGCCACGGCCTTCGCCTTCCGCCACAACGATCTCGACAATCTCGAGCACTTGCTGCGCACGCATCGCCGCGCCAGCCGCAATGCGCTTATCGTCGTCGAGGGCCTATATTCGATGGATGGGGACATCCCCGATCTGCCGCGGCTCATCGAATTGAAGCAACGCTATGGCGCCTGGCTGATGGTCGACGAGGCGCACGCGCTGGGCGTGCTCGGCGCACGCGGGCGCGGCCTCGCCGAGCACTTTGGCGTCGAGCCGCGGCACGTAGATATCTGGATGGGCACGCTCAGCAAGGCGCTGGCCGGATGCGGCGGTTACATCGCCGGAAGCTACGAATTGGTGCACACGCTCAAGTTCCGCGCCAGCGGGCAGGTCTACTCGGTCGGCATGTCGCCGCCCGTGGCCGCCGCGGCGCTGGCAGCCATCAAGTTGATGAATGCCGAACCGGAGCGCGTGGCGCGCGTGCGGGCCAACGGCGCCCACTTCTTGCGCGCCGCCAAGGCGCGCGGCCTCGATACCGTAACCAGTGAAGGCTACGCCATCATCCCCATCATGGTGGGCGATATCATCAAAGCCGGCCGCATCACCGATCGCATGCTCGCGCGCGGGGTCAATGTATTGCCGATCATTTATCCGGCAGTGCCGCTGAAGGCGGCGCGCTTGCGCTTTTTCATTACCAGCTCCCACTCGGACGAGCAGATCCAATCCACCGTGGATATCGCGGCGGAAGAGCTGCGCCGGTTGCAGGCGGGCTAGACGCGCGCGCCGACGTATCCTCGGTCGCTACGCCGGTGCTCGACGCCCCCTAAGCGCGCGCAAACCTCGGCCGCGGTTTCTGCGGGGACAGGTGCACTTCCGGGTTGCCATCGCGGAGCCTGCCAATACCTTGAGCGTCTGACACATAACGGCAAGGAGCCAGCATGCGCGTCGGGGTGCCGAAAGAGGTGAAGGTTCACGAGTACCGCGTGGGTCTGGTGCCGGCGAGCGCGCGCGAACTCATCGCGCACGGGCATCAGGTGTTCGTGCAGGCGGGCGCCGCCGACCGCATGGGCATCTCCGACGACGATTACCGCCGGGTCGGCGCCACGGTCCTTCCCACCGCCGCGGAGGTGTTCGACGTCGCCGACATGATCGTCAAGGTGAAGGAGCCGCAAGCGGCGGAGCGCGCCATGCTGCGCCAGGGTCAGACGCTGTTCACCTACCTTCATCTCGCGCCGGATCCGGAGCAGACCAAGGATTTGCTGCGCTCCGGGGTGACGGCCATCGCTTATGAGACGGTGACGGGCGCGCGCGGCGGTCTGCCGCTGTTGTCGCCGATGAGCGAGGTAGCCGGGCGCATGTCGATTCAGGCCGGCGCGCACTGCCTGGAGATGGAGCAGGGTGGACGCGGCATGCTGCTCGGCGGCTCGGCCGGCGTGGCGCCCGCCAACGTCGTCGTCATCGGCGGCGGCGTCTCCGGCGTCAACGCCGTGCGCATGAGCATCGGGCTCGAGGCGGCGGTCACCTGCATCGATATCAACATCGAGCGGCTGTATGCGCTCGACCAGCAGTTCGGCGCCTCGGTCAACACCATCTTTTCGACGCGGCAGGCGATCGAGGACTACGTGCTGCAAGCCGATCTCGTCATCGGGGCGGTGCTGGTGCCCGGTGCGGCGGCGCCCAAGCTGATCAGCGAGGAGCTGGTCAAATCCATGCGCCGCGGCTCGGTCATCGTCGACATCTCGATCGATCAGGGCGGATTTGCGGAAACCTCGCATCCGACGACGCACACCAACCCGACCTATGTGACGCACGGCGTCGTGCACTACTGCGTCGCCAACATGCCGGGCGCCGTGGCGCGCACTTCCACCTTCGCGCTCAACAACGCCACGCTGCCGTTCGTGCTGGCGCTGGCCAACAAGGGTACCGTGGCGGCGTTGCGCGCCGACCCGCACCTGCTCGCCGGGCTCAACGTCTACGAGGGGAAGGTCACGTACCGGGCAGTGGCCGAATCCCTCGGGCTCCCCTACGTCGATCCGCTGGTCGCGCTCGGGGCTTAAGCCATTGTATTCCTGTGTCAAAGAAGAAGTACCAATAGGGTTGGCCGGTCTGGCGCCGCCGCCCTCCGCGACGGTCGAGTAAAGCAAACGCATCAGTCGGCTTCGCGCCGGGAGACTTCGCGGTCTATGTTGCTCCGGGGTGCGCACACAGGGAACGGCGTCTCGCCGCAACGACCGTAAAGCATGCAGCTGATCCTGAAGCTAATGTTGGGGTTGGCGACGCTCTACGCGGTCGTGGCCCTCGCCGCATTCCTGTTTCAGCGCCGGCTGACCTACTTCCCCGACCCAGAGCGGATCGCGCCGGCCAGCTTCAATCTTCCGGGCGTCGAGGAGCGCGTCATCGCCACGCCCGACGGCGAGCAACTCGTCGCCTGGTTCGCGGCCGCCGCACCCGGCCGCCCGACGGTGCTCTATTTCCACGGCAATGCCGGCAACCTCGGCAATCGATCCGAGCGCGTGCGCCGCTTTCTGGCCCGCGGCTGGGGCGTGATGTTCCTCAGCTATCGCGGCTACAGCGGTTCGACGGGACGGCCGAGCGAGAGCGCCAACGTCGCCGATGCCAAGCTCGCCTACGAGGCCTTGCGCAGGTCCGGTGTCGCCCCTGAGGACATCATCGTCTACGGGGAATCCCTCGGCTCCGGCGTTGCCGTGCAGGTGGCGGCGGAGAAGCAGGTGGGTGGCATCGTGCTCGACGCGCCCTATACGTCGATCGTCGACGTGGCGGCGGTATCGTACCCGTATCTACCGGTGCGCCCGTTCGTCTTCGACCGCTACGAGACGATGCGCTTCCTGCCGCAGGTGACGGCGCCGATGCTGGTCATGCACGGCGAGGACGATCAGGTCATCCCGGTCGAAATGGGCAAGGCGGTGTATGCCGCCGCCAATGCGCCGAAGGAAATCGCCACCTTCCCGCATGCCGGGCATTCCGATCACCACCTCTACGGCTCGTACGACGAGCTGTTCCGCTGGGTCGACGCCTTGCGCGCCAGGGCACCGGCGCGCGTGCCTGCACAACAGCAAATGCGCCCGTGAGCTCATCGCTCAGGGCGCATCGCAAATTCGTCAGATGACGTGCAGCTTAGCGGCGCGGACCGGCGGCGGTCGTCGGCGTCGGCGCCTTGCCGGGCAGCAGGCCTTCGCGCTGGGCGCGCTTGCGGGCCAGCTTGCGCGCGCGGCGCACAGCCTCGGCCTTCTCGCGAGCCTTACGCTCGGAGGGCTTCTCGAAATAGTTGCGGAGCTTCATTTCCCGGAAAATGCCCTCGCGCTGCATCTTCTTCTTGAGCGCCTTGAGAGCCTGATCGACGTTGTTGTCGCGGACGAGAACCTGCAAGCGGTTGCTTCCTTTGCCTGACCTGCCACCAATGAAAAACGCGACATCCGGTGCGGCGGCTGAACCACCGGCATCCCGTTTGCCGTTGAGGATGGCGGATGACTAGCAAAAGCCGGTTAAATTGTCCATGCGGACGATTCCGGCGCCCGCTCAGCGGCCTTTGCCGAGGGGGGACAGCCGATTGACGTGCCCCATTTTGCGCCCCGCGCGGGCTTCGTTCTTCCCGTAAACGTGCAGGCAGGCCCCCGGCTCGGCGGCCAATTGCGGCCAGGCCGCCACATCCTCGCCGATGAGATTGGTCATCCGGCAGTCCGAATGCCGCTCCGTCGCACCCAACGGCCAGCCGGCGACGGCGCGGATGTGGTTCTCGAACTGCCCCACGGCGCAGGCGTCCATCGTCCAGTGACCGGAGTTATGCACGCGCGGGGCGAACTCGTTGATGAGCAGCGGCTCGGGCTCCACTCCCGTGTAGAACATCTCCACCCCGATGAGGCCGATATAGCCGAGCGCGTCGGCGAGCTTGCCGGCGATCTCGCGGGCGCGCGCCTGGTGCGCGGCCGGTAGCGCGCTCGGTACCGTCGAGGTGCGCAGGATGCCGCCCTCGTGGTGGTTGGTCGGGATGTCGTAGAAGCGCATCTCCCCGGCCAAGCTGCGCACGAGCAGCACCGAGACCTCGCACTTGAAGGCGACGAAAGCCTCGAGCGTCGCCGGCGCGCGGCCGATCTCTTCGAAGGCGCTGGCGATGTCGCCCGCCGACTTGATGCGGGCCTGCCCCTTGCCGTCGTAACCGAGGCGGCGCGTCTTGAGGATGGCCGGCGCGCCGACCTCGGCGATGGCCGCGGCGAAATCGTCCGGACCGGAGACGGAGGCAAAGCGCGCGACGGGAA
>CAZOOS010000162.1:0-6040 GCA_964581475.1 uncultured Hyphomicrobium sp. | reverse complement strand
CGGCACGTGCCATCGTGCATGGCTTCCTCGATGCCGGCGTCGACGAGGTGCGCGTTTTCAACAGGACGCGGGCGCGCTCCGAGCATCTGGCCGAGGAGTTCGGGCCGCGCGTCAAGGCGTTCGACTGGGCCAATCGCAGCGACGGCGCACGCGAAGCCCGCGTTCTCGTCAACACCACATCCGCCGGGCTCAAGGGCGCCGGCACGCTCGGTATCGACTTTGCTGCCTTCAACGAAGACTGCGTCGTCTCCGACATCGTCTATGTGCCGCTGGAGACCGAGCTGCTGGCGCAGGCACGCGCCGCCGGTCTGCGCACTGTGGACGGCCTGGGGATGCTGTTGCACCAGGCTGTGCCCGGCTTCGAGAAGTGGTTCGGCGTGCGTCCACAGGTTACGCCGGAGTTGCGCAACGTTCTTGTCGCCGACATCGAGGGCCGCACATGCTGATCGTCGGGCTCACCGGCTCGATCGGCATGGGGAAGTCCACAGCGGCGGCGCATTTGCGCGCGCGCGGCATTCCGGTGTTCGACGCCGACGCGGAAGTGCATCGCCTCTACGCCGGTGGAAAAGCGGTGGATCCGGTCGAGCGCGCCTTTCCCGGCACGACGACGCGCGGCGGCGTCGATCGCGCCAAGCTCAGCGCGGCGCTGCTTGCCCAGCCCGAACGCTTCGCCGAGCTGGAGGCCATCGTGCATCCCCTGGTGCGCGATGCCGAGCGGACGTTCCTGCGCGAGCATGCGCAGCGCGGCACCGAGGTGGTCGTGCTGGAGATCCCGCTGCTGTTCGAGGCCGGTGCCGACAAGCTGGTCGACGTGACGATCGTCGTCAGCGCTGCGCCGGAAGTGCAGCGCGCCCGGCTGCTGGAGCGGCCGGAAATGACGGCGGAAAAGCTTGGCAAGCTGCTGGCGCGGCAGATGCCGGATGCGGAAAAGCGCGCGCGCGCCGATTTCGTTGTGGACACCAGCTTCGACGTGGCGACCAGCCAGGCGGCGCTGGACGAGGTGATCGCCGCGTTGCGGGTGCGCAACGGCGAGGCTTATGCTTGTCATTGGGCCGCTTGACCGCGCACTGATTCGCGGTCGATTGAAGCTGCATGCGCGAAATCATCCTCGACACCGAGACGACCGGTCTCAATCCGAACGGCGGCGATCGGCTGATCGAGATCGGCTGCATCGAGCTGGTCAACCGCATCCCGTCGGGGCGCGAGTTCCATCGCTTCATCAATCCCCAGCGCGAGGTGCCGTCGGAGGCCGAGGCCATCCACGGATTGTCGACGGCATTCCTCAGGGACAAGCCGCCGTTCGCCGACGTCGCCGGCGAATTCCTGGAGTTCATCGCGCAGGACGCCATCGTCATCCACAACGCGGCGTTCGACATCGGATTTCTCAACTTCGAGCTCGGGCGGCTGTCACTCGGTCCCATCACCATGGACCGGGTAACGTGCACGCTGCAGCTCGCCAAACGGCGGCATCCGGCCGGACCCAACAGCCTCGATGCGCTGTGCAAGCGCTACGGCATCGACAACACCAAGCGCACTAAGCATGGCGCGCTCGTCGACTCGCTGCTGCTGGCCGAGGTCTACATCGAGCTGCTCGGCGTGCGGCAGGCGGCGTTCATCGATTTCGCCGCCGATACGAGCACGCCGCTCGGCGCCGAGGCGGCGCCATTGCAGCGTGGCCGAGCCGCCCCGCGGCCGACGCCGTTGCCGGCGCGATTGAGCGCGGTGGATGCGGCCGCGCATGCCGCCTTCATCGACACGCTGGGCGAAAAGGCGATCTGGCGCCGCTTCTTCGCCCCCGCCGCCGAATAGCCTCTCACCCGCCGCTCATTGCTACGCATTCGCGTCCTCACCTCTCCCATGGGAGGGTCGGCTGGACGCGCGCAAGCGCGACAGCCGGGTGAGGGGATGATCGGCTATTGTCAGTTTTTCTTTTCAGCTTCGGCTTGCGCGCGCAGCTCCTGCTGGCGGCGCAGGTAGAGCGAGGCGAAGTCGAACGGGTCGAGTAGCAGCGGCGGGAAGCCGCCTTCGCGCGTCAGGTCGGCGGCGATGCGGCGCACGAACGGGAAAAGGATCGACGGGCAATTGACGAGCAGGAACGGCTCGAGCGCCTGCTCGGGGATGTTCTCGATGCGGAACAGCCCGGCGTAGACGAGCTCGAGCTGATAGATCTCGCCGTGCTTGTTGGTCGCCTGCGCGTTGAAGTCGATGGCGCTCTCGTAGAGCTGCGGGCCGACGCTCTTGGCGCCGACGTTGATCGACAGCTGCAGGTTCGGCTGGTCGCCCGGCTCCTTGAGCAGTTTCTCGATGTTCGGATTCTCGAACGACAGATCCTTGATGTACTGGGCGACGACCTTCACCTGCACGGGCGGAGGCATGGTCTGCGCCGCCTCGGGATTGAGGGGTTTTCCGTTGCCGTTGCCGGTACTGGCCATGGAGTATGTTCCGTGAACTAAGGGTTGCGCGATGAGGCGGCTAGCTATCACGCGGGCCTCGCGGCGACAATGTCGGCCTGGGAAGCTGCCTAAGCCCTGGTATCGCGGTCATCGTCGAGGCGCTCGTAGGTGCCTTCGATGACGATCGGGCGCGCCCCCTGCGCACGCTTGCCGTCGGCGGTCGTCGGCGCATCGGCACGGCGGCCGCCGGCGAGGCCCGGCAGCATGGCGCGCAGCATGAGGGTGCGCACGGGCGCCACCAGCAGCGCAAGTCCCAGCGCATCGGTGATGAAGCCCGGAACGATGAGCAGGCAACCGGCGACGATCCTGGCATAGCTGTCGACGATAGAGCCGACGGCCAGCTGCCCCTCGCTCATGGCGTCGAACATGCGTCCGACCATGGAAACGCCTTGCTGGCGGATGACCATCATTCCGGCGACGGCGGCCAGAACGAGCAGCCCGAGCGTCGCCCAGATGCCGATCGCCTGCCCGACCTGGATCAGGACGACGATCTCGAGCAGCGGCAGCACCAGGAACGCCAGCATCACGAAACGGCGCACGGTGGACATCATGGACAACTATCCGCCTCCGACGAACAGGTTGTTGAGCAAGGCTTCAGCATCCTCGCCGCAACCGGTGAGAGCGGGCGCAATCGGGTTGGCATTGCCGCTTTTGTGCCTTACCTTGCTGGGAGCGACCATCTTAACCCTTTGATGGCGGACGGATCAGAAGCCCACCTCTCCCTGGATTTGGGCTCGGCTTACGGCGCGATCATATATAGCCGTCGCATCCAGTCACGCCGTTATTGCCAGGAAGGCAAGCGCTCATGGAGAAGATTGATCTCTTCACCCTCATCTCGCTCATCGTCGCGGTGGTCGTGATCTTGAAGCTGAGAAGCGTCCTCGGGCGCCGCACGGGTGACGAGGAAGCGCGCGTCGAGCGCTATCGTGCCGAACGGGCGCAGCAGCAGGGTGCGCCGGCGACGTCATCCGACAATGTGGTCGCCATGCCGCGCCGCGAGCGCGACGGCGCCGCCACGGTGCCCGCCGCCGAAGAGACGCAGGCGGATGCCGAGGAGCGCATCAAGACCTATCCGGGCGTCGAGGCCGCCGCGCGCAACGGTCTCATCGATATCGCGCGCCTCGACCCGGCGTTCGATCCCGACACGTTCATCCGTGGTGCCAAGCAGGCGTACGAGATGATCGTCACGGCGTTCGCCGAAGGCAACCGCAAGCTTTTGAAGGATCTCCTCAGCCGCGACGTGTATGACGGGTTCACGCGCGCCATCTCCGATCGCGAGAGCCGCCAGGAGCAGGTCGATCAAAGCTTCGTCGGCATCGACAAGGCCGACATCCTGGAATCGGAAGTCAAGAGCGGCATCGCTTCGATTACCGTGCGCTTCGTCAGCCAGCTCATCTCGGCGACGCGCGACAAGGCCGGCGCCATCATCAACGGCGATTCGCAGCGCATCAAGGAAGTGACCGACATCTGGACGTTCAGCCGCGACATCTCGTCGGCGAAGGCGCGCGCCAATCCGAACTGGCGCCTCATCGCCACGCAGTCGCCGGCCTAAGTGATCGTCGGCGCTCGCGGGGGCGCTGCCGGAGACGTTGCGCCGCGCGCACGCGGCTGCTGACAGGAGGGGACGTCGCACGCGACCATGGCAGGTGCCCGCGCCCTGGCTGCAGCGAGACGGACGGCGACGGCCTGCGCCGTGGCCGCCATGCTGCTGGTCGCCACCGGCGCCGCCGCCGCCCCGCCTGAGAAGCCCCCTCCGCAGCCCGCCGCCGCACCCAGCATGAGCAAAGATCAACAGCCGAAGTCGACCGAGGCGCCGCCGGCTGCGCCGGCCGCCAAGCAACCGCTTTCCCAACAGCCCGACGCAAAGCTCGAGCGCGTGACGTTCGCCGATCTGCCCGGCTGGGCGAGCGACGATCACCTGGCGGCGTTCAAGACCTTTCTCAAGTCGTGCGACGCCGTCGGCAAGGCGGCGGCCAAGCCGGCGACGAACAAGGCGGTCTCCCAGTGCAAGGTGCCGGCAGGCGAGCTGGCCGTCGCCTGCCGTGCGGCGCAGGACGTGAAAGCCGCCAGCAAAGTGGCTGCCAAGGCGTTCTTCGAAGCGCAATTCGAGCCGCATCGCGTGGTGCAGCAGAAGTCGAAGGGCCTGCTGACCGGCTACTACGAGCCGGTGCTGGAAGGGTCGCGTACGCCGCAGGGGAAATTCCAGACGCCGGTCTACAGGCGCCCCCCCGACCTGGTGAACGTCGTCGACGAGGCGGACCGCGCCTCCAAGCCGGACGGGCTGACGCACGTGCGGCAGACGTCGGCGGGTGAATCGCCCTATCCGACGCGGGCGGAGATCGAGCAGGGGGCGCTGGCCGGCAAGGGTCTGGAGCTTCTGTATCTGGAAGACCCGGTGGAGGTGTTCTTCATGCACATCCAGGGCTCGGGCCGCATTCATCTCACCGACGGCACGACGGTGCGCATCAACTACGACGGCAAGAACGGTCACCCGTACACGTCGATCGGCCGCTACCTGATCGACAACAACCTGCTCGCCGCCAACAGGGTGTCTATGGCGGCGCTCGGCAAATGGTTGCGCGAGGACAAGGCGCGCGGCCAGCAGGTGATGTGGCAGAACCGTTCGTACATCTTCTTCCGCGAGCTCGCCAACGAAGCCGAGGGGCCGATGGGGGCCATGGGCGTGGCGCTAACGCCCGGGCGCAGCCTGGCGGTCGACACCGGCTATCACACCCTCGGCACGCCGCTTTACGTCAGCGCGCCGGCGCTTGGTCATGCAACGAAGGAACGCGGCTTTAATCGTTTAATGGTGGCGCAGGACGTAGGCTCGGCGATCAAGGGGCCGGAGCGGGGCGACATCTACTTCGGCTCCGGCGACAAGGCCGGCAAGCTGGCGGGCGTCACCAAGCACGAAGGAAACTTCTTCGTCTTGCTGCCCAAGTCCGCACAATCGGCCGAACGCGGGATCAGGTTCGGCGAGCACTTGCAATGGCAGACGACCGTGAAGGACGGGGACGGCCTCTGAAGCAACCGCCGGGCAAACGCGGCGCCCGGCTTTCGCAGGAGGAACGCGCGCTGTGGGAGCACACCGCGGCGAGCCTGCAACCCATCAAAGGCAAAAAGGGTCGCGTGCACGCCGCCCTCGAAGATAGCGACGGCGAGCCGCTAGCGAGCAAGCGCGAGACCGCCAGACCGGCGCCGCCGAAAAAGCCGCCCGCCGCTGCGCCGCCACCGCCTCCCAAATCAAAGGTGACGTTGCCGCCGCCCGCCCCGGCGCCCATCGCGCTCGAGCGGCGCAAGGCGCGCAAGCTCTCCTCGGGGCGCATCGAGATCGACGGGCGCATCGACCTGCACGGCATGCGCCAGAGCGAGGCGCACGTGGCGCTGCGCCGCTTTCTCAAGCGCGGCTATGCCGAGGGTAAGCGTTGGGTTTTGGTGATCACCGGCAAGGGTGCGCCAGCGCGCACGGCGCTCGACGAGCGTGATGAGCGCGACGGCATCGAGCGCGGCGTCCTGCGGCGCAGCGTGCCGCGCTGGCTGGCCGAGCCCGAGCTCGCCGGCATCGTCATCGGCTTCACCACGGCGGC
>CAZOOS010000161.1:0-6065 GCA_964581475.1 uncultured Hyphomicrobium sp. | reverse complement strand
GCCAGCGTGCGCTACCTCGCCGCCGACCTCGGCAAGAAGAGCATTCGCGTCAACGCCATCTCCGCCGGCCCCATAAAAACACTGGCCGCTTCCGGCATCGCCGACTTCCGCTACATCCTGCGCTGGAACGAATACAATTCGCCGCTGCGCCGCACGGTGACCATCGAGGAGGTCGGCGGCGCCGGCCTCTACCTGCTGTCGGATCTGTCACGCGGCGTCACCGGCGAGGTGCATCACGTCGATTCTGGCTATCACGTGCAGGGCATGAAGAACGAAGAAGCGCCGGACATCACCGTCGCCAAGTCCGAGGACGCGTGAGCTGAACGGGGCGTATCGAAGCGATGCGCGCCGACGTCACCATCTACTTTATCCGTCACGGCGAGACCGACTGGAACGCGCAATCGCGCTACCAGGGGCAGGCCGACGTTCCCATGAACGAGACGGGCCGCGCCCAAGCACGCCGTAACGGCGAGGCCCTGCGAGCGCTGCTGCCCTCGATCAGCAAATTCAACTACGTCGCCAGCCCCCTGCTGCGCGCCCGCGAGACCATGGAAATCGTGCGCGCGGCCATGGGGCTTGAGCCGCGCGACTACGCGCTGGATGAGCGCTTGAAGGAACTCCACTACGGCGACTGGCAGGGCATCTTCGCTCACGATCTGCCGAACATCGACGCGCCGGGGATCGCGGCGCGCTCGCGCGATACGTTTCGCTGGCGCCCCAAGGGCGGCGAAAGCTACGAGGATCTCATGGTCCGCTCCGTCGACTGGCTGGGCGATGTGACCTCCGACACGGTTGTTGCCGCGCATGGGGGCGTCAGTCGCGTGCTGCGCGGACACCTCTTCGGTCTCGATCCGGCGGCAGTGCCAGAGCTTCCGGTCCCGCAGGATCGCGTCCTCGTCCTGCGGCGCGACGGCATGGATTGGATTTAATCCGGCGCACTCGGCCGGCTCCCCGCGGGGGAGTCGCGTGCGCCAAAAAAGAAGAGCCGGAGCAGCGGCTGCTCCAGCTCTTCCCCGTAACGTCGAATGGCCGCTCGGTGCCGGTTGCTCAGGCCGGCAAGGAGCAGCCGATGTCGGGCACGACCTAAGCCGCCCCGTGACGCACACCTTGCTTGCGACACGCGACCGGCGGATCTAACGCCCTAAGCTCAGAAACGTTGCGAGACCTGTGGTCCCAAGGCCAGGCCTGAAGGTGACCGGTGGTCCCCGCCAAGTGGCGGTGTTGCAGAAGATCGCGCTTCGCTTGAAGCGTCCTCTTCCTGCTGACTTCTCAGCTTGTCGCGTATCGCGACGCAGTACTGAAGCCAGATAAACTGCGCCGAATGAGTCTGTCACGGGCTTTGCCGCCGTCGGGCTTGCGAGCGTGCGCTTGCACTCCTAAGACTGGCACAACTGCCACGGCGCCAGGTTGCACGCGCATCCGCGCCGCCATCCCTCTCTCCGGCAAACAGGCGATGTCGCACAACACCTTCGGTCATCTGTTCCGTGTCACCACCTGGGGCGAGAGCCACGGGCCGGCTCTCGGCTGCGTGGTCGACGGATGCCCGCCTGGGTTGCCGCTGGAGGCCGCGGACATCCAAGGCTACCTCGACAAGCGGCGCCCGGGACAATCGCGCTTCACCACCCAGCGCCAGGAGCCCGACGCGGTTGAAATCCTATCGGGCGTCTTTCCCAACGGCGACGGACGCCAGGTGACCACGGGCACGCCGATTTCGCTGATGATCCGAAACGTCGATCAGCGGTCGAAGGATTACGGCGACATCGTCGACAAGTTTCGCCCTGGGCATGCCGACTACACCTATTGGAAGAAGTACGGCATCCGCGACTACCGCGGCGGCGGGCGTTCGTCGGCGCGCGAGACGGCCGCGCGCGTTGCGGCCGGCGCCGTGGCGCGCAAGGTGCTCGAAGGCGTCACCATTCGCGGCGCGCTGGTGCAGATCGGCAATATTCCCGTCGATCGCTCGCTGTGGGACTGGGAGGCCGTCAACGCCAATCCGTTCTTTTGCCCCGATCCGGCGACGGCGGTGCATTGGGCGGACTACCTCGACAGCGTGCGCAAATCCGGCTCGTCGATCGGCGCCATTGTGGAAGTGGTCGCCGAAGGCGTCCCGGCAGGTTGGGGGGCGCCGATCTACGGCAAGCTCGACCAGGACATCGCCTCGGCGATGATGAGCATCAATGCCGTGAAGGGCGTCGAGATCGGCGCCGGCATGGGCGCTGCCGAGCTCACCGGCGAGGAGAACGCCGACGAAATCCGCATCGGCCACGACGGGCAGCCGTGCTTCTTGTCGAACCATGCCGGTGGCATCCTTGGCGGCATCTCTACCGGCCAACCTGTGGTCTGCCGCTTCGCCGTGAAGCCGACATCCTCAATCCTTACCCCGCGCCGGACCATCGACAGCGACGGCGGCGAGACGGACATCGTCACCAAGGGGCGCCATGATCCGTGCGTCGGCATACGCGCCGTGCCGATCGGCGAGGCCATGTTGGCCATCGTGCTCGCCGACCATTTCCTGCGCCACCGTGCCCAGGTCGGCTGACCTGACGGGATACGCCTGACCCAAAAGGCTACGCCGCGCGTTCTAGCTTCCAGAGGCGCGCCGGAACCACGTTGCGCCCCGACAAGGAGAGATCGTCATGCAGTACCGCAAGCTCGGATCGCTGGAGGTGTCTGCCCTCGGCCTCGGCTGCATGGGCATGTCCGACTTCTACGTCGGTGGCAGCGAAACGGAATCGATCGAGACCATCCACCACGCGCTGGAGCTCGGCGTCAGCTTCCTCGACACTGCCGACATGTACGGGCGCGGTGCCAACGAGGAGTTGGTGGGGCTCGCGCTCAAGGGCAAGCGTGACGGCGTCGTCCTTGCCACCAAGTTCGGCATCGTCCGTGGCGCCGATGGCGCCATCACCGGCGTCAACGGCCGGCCCGAGTACGTGCGCCAAGCCTGCGACGCCAGCCTCAAGCGGCTCGGCGTCGACACTATCGACCTTTACTATCAGCACCGCGTCGATCCCAACACGCCGATCGAGGAAACGGTCGGCGCCATGGCCGAGCTGGTGCGTGCTGGCAAGGTACGCCACATCGGTCTGTCGGAGGCCTCGGCGGAAACCATCCGCCGCGCCCACAAGGTGCATCCGATTGCGGCCCTGCAGAGCGAATACTCGCTGTGGACGCGCGAACCGGAGGGCGAGATTCTCTCCACCGTGCGCGAGCTGGGGATCGGCTTCGTCGCCTACAGTCCGCTCGGACGAGGCTTTCTCACCGGTCAGATAAAGTCGCCGGAGGATCTGGAAGCGACGGACTACCGACGTAATTCACCGCGGTTCCAGGGCGAGAACTTCCAGAAGAACCTCGATCTCGTCGTGGCCGTCAGCGAGATGGCGGCAGAGAAGCGATCGACGCCCGCACAGCTCGCGTTGGCTTGGGTGCTGGCGCAGGGAAACGATGTCGTGCCCATTCCGGGGACGAAACGGCCGCGCTACATCGCGGAGAACATCGGCGCTTTGGCGTTGACGCTCACACCTGCCGATCTGCAACGCCTCGATAGCGCCTTCCCGCACGGCGTTGCCGCCGGGGACCGCTATCCCGCCGCGGCGCTCAAGGCGGTCAACCGTTGACGCCCGTCGTTCGGCGCGGGATTGCCGTCACCCCCAAAATAATTGCTGCAGTCCGTCAAATTGTCGCACGCAAGACTAGCCAAGGTTTGCAGTCTGAGTTATCGTCAACGGACTGAAGCTCAAGACAAATCTTACCTCTAACGTTGCGGCGCTGAGAGGCTCGGCAGCACGCGGTCAAACGCGTCTCCAACCCTGCTTGTGCGCCGTACGAGCGATGAATTGTGCCTGCCGTGTTCGCACCGGATGGGGCGCAGATGGTCGGTGTTTTCCGCGTTGGGAGGCGTGGTGCCGTGCTGAGAGTAGAAGAACGTCGTGGTCGTCCGTCCTTGTTGAGCAAATCAGCGGCCGATAGAATTACCCCCGAAATCCGCTACGACATCGCTCCTTCCGTACCGCTGATCGCGCGCGACAGTTTCGTCGCCGAGACGGCGAGTAAGATCGAGCAACTGCAGGCCACCGTGCGTCTGATGTCACGCGACCTAGGCCAGCTCGCAACGAAAGTCAGCGAGCTGCAGGAAGCAGCCGAACAGGATCAGCGCTGGCAGGCCTTCCAGCAGAACGAGAAACGCAGCAAGCAATCCAAGCTTGAGGAACTGCTGCGCGGTTGCCGCGATCTCAAGTCACGCCTCGACAAGATCGAGCAACGCACCGGTGGGGACTATCACACCTACAACAGTTTCGAGGCGGTGAGCCGCAAGCTCGCCGAGTTCGAAACGTTCCGCGACGAGAGCAGGCGCATCGAGCGCAGTATGATGATGCGCGCCTGGGTGCTGTTCGCGGCGGTGAGCGTCACCGCCATCGTCGTCGTGCTGGCCAACGTGCTGGTCCATTAGAAGAATCGGCAGGCGGCGGCTCGGCGCCTGCCGCCCAATCCTCGCAACCGATGCTCATCCGGCGCACTGACCTTGCGCCGCCGCTCCCCTTGCGCGCTGCTGCAGCGCGGGACAGCGCCATTGCGAGCGGCCCGGGCGGCTTGCTACTGCTAGCGGCAGGGACTTCCGGGGGGATCGGGCATGACGCAAGCAATCGAAGCCGCCGGCGCGGCGGCAAAGCAACCGCCGCGCTGGCCGCGGCTGTTGCTGCTGATCGCGGCAGTGATCGAATTTCTGGGCGGCCTCGGCGCCCTGCCGATCCTTTTCGGCGATCTCAACGAGGTTCCTGGACCGGGGCTCGGCGGTCAAATCATCCTTGCCGGAATCGTGCTGCAGCCGCTGCTCGCTTTGGCGGCACTGTTCTTCACCACCCGCGGCAAGATCCCCTATGCCCTCGTGGCCATGGCGTTCATCATCCTGATGGCGTGGCTGAGCTTCGTGCCCTCCATCCGGCTGCACGGCCTCGACCTGAGTGGCAACCTGCAGGAGGTCACGCTCGGCAGTGCCATGGTGACCGCGGGCCTGTTCTTCCAGCTCATCATTGCCCCAATAATCGCGTTGGCGATCGCCGGCCTATTGCTGACGGGCAAACACATCACGCTGGCAACGCTGTTGGCCGTTCTGCCCACACTCATTCGGGTTGTCGGTATCGTCGCCTTCGGGATCAGCGTGGCGATCTACGGCTTCTAGCGGTCTAGCTGCGCTCGGCCCACAGGTCGTAGTCGTCGGCGTGGGCGACGCGCGCCCTGACGATGTCGCCCGCCTTGAGGTCGGTATCGCCGTTGAGAAACACGCTGCCGTCGATCTCCGGCGCGTCCCACTGCGAGCGGCCCAGCGCGCCTTCGTCATCGACCTCGTCGATGATGACGTCGATCTCGCGCCCGACGATGCGCGCGAGGCGCTTCTCGCTCACTTCCTTCGCCGTCTCCATAAAGCGGTGCCAGCGCTCGTCCTTCACCTCGTCCGCAACCGCACCGGCAAGTTGGTTGGCGGGCGCCCCGGCGACGGGCTCGTAGCGGAAGCAGCCGACGCGGGCCAGCTCCGCCTCGCCCAGCCAATCGAGCAGGAACTGGAAGTCGGCCTCCGTCTCACCCGGGAAGCCGACGATGAAGGTCGAACGGATGGCAAGGTCGGGGCACACCTCGCGCCAGCGGCGGATGCGCTCCAGGGTCTTTTCCTGCGCAGCGGGGCGGCGCATCGCCTTCAGCACCGGCGGCGAGGCGTGCTGGAAGGGGATGTCGAGGTAGGGAAGGATCTTGCCCTCGGCCATCAGCGGAATGACGTTATCGACGTGCGGATAGGGATAGACGTAGTGCAGGCGCACCCACACGCCGAGTTCGCCCAGCGCCTCGCATAGCGCCTGGAAGCGGGCCGGCAGCGGGCGGCCTTTCCACTGGCTCCCGGCATATTTCAGATCGAGCCCGTAGGCGCTGGTGTCCTGGCTGATGACCAGCAGCTCCTTGACGCCGGCCTTCACCAGGCGCTCGGCCTCGGTCATCACGTGGTTCGACGGCCGGCTGACGAGATCGCCGCGCAGATGCGGGATGATGCAGAACGAGCAGCGGTTGTTGCAGCC
>CAZOOS010000160.1:0-6068 GCA_964581475.1 uncultured Hyphomicrobium sp. | reverse complement strand
AAGCGACCGGCCGAAGCCTCGCTGCGCATCGCCGGCGATCTCGCCGAGGAAGGGGTCATCAGCCGGTCCGAGTCGGTGATGCGCGTCGATGCCTCGTCGCTCGATCAGCTCCTGCACCCGACGCTCGATCCCGACGCCAAGAAGGATGTCTTGGCGACAGGACTGCCGGCTTCGCCCGGGGCCGCGGCAGGAGAGATCGTGTTCACTGCCGACGACGCGGAGGCGGAGCGCACGCGCGGGCGCGAGGTCATTCTCGTGCGCCTCGAGACGAGCCCGGAAGACATCCACGGCATGCACGCTTCGGTCGGCATCCTGACTGCGCGCGGCGGCACGACCAGCCACGCCGCCGTCGTAGCCTGCGGCATGGGACGCCCGTGCGTATCCGGCGCGGGCGCGCTGCGCATCGACGCCAAGGCCGGCACGCTGCAGGTCGGCTCGCGCGTGCTGCACAAGGGCGACATCATCACTATCGACGGCAGCACCGGGCAGGTGATCGTCGGCCGCGCCAAGATGCGCGAGCCGGAGCTGTCCGGCGCCTTCGCGACGCTGATGGGCTGGGCTGATGGCGAGCGCCGCCTGCGGGTACGGGCCAACGCCGATACGCCGCGCGATGCGCACCAGGCGCGCGAGTTCGGCGCCGAGGGCATCGGTCTATGCCGCACCGAGCACATGTTCTTCGACGCCGAGCGTATTCTCGCTGTGCGCCAGATGATCCTCGCCGATGACGCTGCCGGCCGTCGCGCGGCGCTGGCCAAGATCCTGCCCATGCAGCGGGGAGACTTCGCGCAACTGTTCGAGATCATGGCCGGGCTGCCGGTAACGGTGCGCCTGCTCGATCCGCCGCTGCACGAATTCCTACCCGCCAATGCCGACGAGATCCCTGCCGTCGCCGCCGAGCTCGGCGTGGCGGCCGAGAAGCTGCAGGCGCGCGTGACGCAGCTATCGGAGTTCAATCCGATGCTGGGCTTTCGCGGCTGCCGTCTCGGCATTCTCTATCCGGAGATCCCGGAAATGCAGGCGCGCGCCGCTTTCGAAGCCGCGCTTGCCGTGGGCAAGAAAACCGGGCAGCCGGTGCAGCTCGAGATCATGGTGCCGCTCGTCGCCTTCCGCCCCGAGTTCACCATCCTGCGTGACGTCATCCTGCGCACCGCCGAGGCGGTGCAGAGGGAGGCGGGGCAAAAGCTCGACTACCTTATCGGCACGATGATCGAGTTGCCGCGTGCCGCCCTCCGCGCGGCCGAAATCGCCGAGGGCGACAACGGTGCCCAGTTCTTCTCGTTCGGCACTAACGATCTGACGCAGACGACCCTCGGCCTCAGCCGCGACGATGCCGGGCCCATCCTGCAGAGCTACGCCGACCAGCGGGTTTTCACGGTCGATCCGTTCGTGTCGATCGACATCGACGGCGTCGGCGAGCTCGTCCGCTACGGCGTCGAGCGCGGCCGCTCCGTGAAGCCGGACTTGAAGATCGGCATCTGCGGCGAGCACGGGGGCGATCCGAAATCGGTCGCCTTCTTCGATGCGCTCGGCCTCGACTACGTATCGTGCTCGCCCTATCGCGTGCCGATCGCACGCCTGGCTGCGGCGCAAGCATCCATCCGCGCGCGCACCGGAGACAAGGGCCCGGTCGACTAGCAAGTTTAAAAGCTGCGCTCCTCGCCCTCGTCGAGGCGCGGCTGGCGCGGTCGCGTGCCCTGATAGCGGGGCAACAGCAGCAGGACAAAGACCAGCGGCGGCAGCACGAAGCACCACGCGATCCACGACGAGTAGTCGCGATTCTTGACGCCGGCGAGCAGCCCGCCGACGGCTCCCGAGGCGACGGCAACGCCGCCCCAGACCACGATGCCACCCATGAGATCCATTGGATCCTGTCCTCGAGGACGTCGCCTCAGTCTCGAGAAATGATGTGCGCAGCAACTGTGGCGAAATCAAGCGTCGTCTTGATGACGCTACGCCAGCGGGTCGAAGTCGAGCCCGATATCGAGCACCGGCGCCGAATGCGTGAGCGCGCCGACGGAAATGAGGTCGACGCCCGTTTCGGCGATGGCGCGCACGCTATCGAGTTTGACACCCCCCGATGCCTCGGTCGTCACCCTCCCGGCAACCTCCCTTACCGCCGCCTGCAGCGCCGAGATGTCCATGTTGTCGAGCAACAGCGCGTCCGGATCGAGCTGCAACGCCTCGTCGATCTCGTCGAGGTTGGTCACCTCGATCTCTACCTTTACCATGTGACCGGCATGTGCGCGCGCCCGCTCGAGGGCGGCGCCGATGCCGCCGGCGGCGACGATGTGGTTGTCCTTGATCAGCACGGCGTCGAACAAACCGAAGCGGTGGTTAACCCCGCCGCCGCAGCGCACGGCGAACTTCTCCAGCGCCCGCAGGCCCGGCGTCGTCTTGCGCGTGTCGACGATGCGCGCCTTGGTCCCTGCTACCGCCGCGACGTAGCGTGCCGTGAGCGTGGCGATGCCGCTGAGATGACCGAGGAAGTTGAGCGCCGTGCGCTCGGCGGTGAGCAGCGCGCGCGCATCGCCCGACACGCGGGCGATGACGCCGCCGCTTGCGACGGTCGCGCCGTCGGCGACCACGACTTCAAACTGGGCGAAGGGGTCGAGCGTCTTGAACGCCGCATGCGCAAGCTGCACGCCGGCGATGGTGCCGGCTTGGCGCGCCGCGATGACGCCGGACGCGCGCGTGCCGGCGGGCACCGTCGCTCGTGTCGTCACGTCGCCGACGAGGCCGATATCCTCTGCCAGCGCTTCCGCCACGGCTCTATCGACGACCGCGCTCGGTAGGTGCAGGGCGGCGGGTTCGCCGCTCATCGCGCGGCTCCGGCCTGCCACTGCCAGGCGCTCGGCGTGATGGCCGGGGCGCGGATGCCGATGCCGTCGATGTCGTCGAGCGTCAGGAAGGTGCGCCTCGCCAGCTCTGCATCCGCCTGCGGATAGTCGCTGCGCGCCTGCGCACCGCGGCTCTCCTCGCGCAGCAAGGCGCCGGCGGCAATGAAGCGGGCGGCGAGCGCCATGTTGGCGAGCACGCGATCGTTGCCGGCGCGGCGCTCGATGTCACGCAGGGCGGAAATCGCCTTCTTGAGGCCGGCGGCGTCGCGCACGACGCCGACGTGCTGGCTCATCGTACGCCGCAGGCGCGCGACAGCCGGTCCGCGCGCGGTGCCATGGTCGGCGGTGCTGTCGGCGACGCGTTGCAGCTCGACGCGTTCGCGGCGACCGCGCTCGCGGTCGAGTGCGCGGATGTCCGCGGCGGCGCGGGCGGGAAACACTACCGCCTCGAGGAGGGAATTGGAGGCGAGGCGGTTGGCGCCGTGCAGGCCGGTCGAGGCGACCTCGCCGACGGCCCACAGGCCGGGCACGCTGGAGCGGCCGCGCGCATCCGTGGCGATGCCGCCCATGTGATAGTGCGCCGCCGGCGCGACGGGGATCAGCTCGCGCGAGGGATCGATGCCGGCCTTTTGGCAAAGCGCGAACACCGTCGGGAACGCCGCCGCGAAGTGGTCACCGATCGCCGCGCGGCAATCGAGGAAGGCGCCGCGGCCGGCGTTGACTTCGGTGAATACGGCGCGGGCGACGACGTCGCGTGGCGCGAGCTCGGCGCGCGGATCGATGGACAACAGGAAGCGCTCGCCGCTCGCATTCACCAGCGTGGCGCCCTCGCCGCGCAGCGCTTCGGTGGCCAACGGGGCCGGATCGATGCCAACATCGATGGCGGTGGGATGGAACTGCACGAACTCCGCGTCGGCGATCACCGCGCCGGCGCGCGCCGCCATGGCGATCGACTCGCCGCGCGCATACGGCGGGTTGGTGGTGACGGCGTAGAGGCCGCCGACGCCGCCCGTCGCCAGCACCACGGCGCAGGCGGGGAAGTACTCATAGACCTCCTTGCCGGCAGCGCCGGTGCGCACCAGGCGCACGCCTTCGACGCGGCCGTCGACGACGATCAGATCGTCCGCCTCGTAGCCTTCGAGCACGCGGATCGACGGCGTTGCGCGCACCTTGGCGATCAGCGCGTCGAGAATGGCGGCGCCCGTGCGGTCGCCGGAGACGTGCACGACGCGCCGCCGCGAGTGTGCGGCCTCCTGGCTGAGTGCAAAGGTACCGTCGGCCTCGCGGTCGAAAGGCACGCCGAAGGCGACGAGATCGGCGATGCGCGCCGGGCCTTCGGCGGCGACGAAGTTGGCGACGTCGGGGTCGACGATGCCGGCTCCGGCGGCGATCGTGTCTCTCGCGTGCGAAGCGGCCTGATCGTTGCTGCCGACCGCGGCGGCGACACCTCCCTGCGCCCAACCGGTCGAAGCGCCCTGGCCGAGCGGCGCCGCGGCCAGCACGGTGACCGGCAGCGGCGCCAGCTTCAGCGCCGTGAACAGGCCGGCGAGGCCCGCTCCGACAATGACCACATCGCCGGCGGCGCCGAGGCGCTCATCGGGAGCGGGGCGAAAGCGGCGGTTGCGCGCGGCGTTGAGTTTATCTGCCATCAAATTCCCAGACGCTGGTTGCACCGGCCGGCCGGCGGATCACTCCGCCGGCGCGTCATCAGTTGGTGAGGTTGACCATGCGCTCGACGGCGCGGCGCGCCTTGGCGGCGACGATTGGGTCGACATGCACCTCGTACTTCATGTCGCGCAGCGCCGTGTAGATGTTCTCCAGGCTGATGCGCTTCATGTGCGGGCACAGGTTGCACGGGCGGATGAACTCGACATCCGGCGCCTCGACGGCCACGTTCGAGGCCATCGAGCATTCGGTGATCAGCGCCACCTTGCGCGGTCGATTGCTGGTCACATAATTGATCATGGCCGCGGTCGAGCCGGTGAAGTCGGAGGCGTCGATGACTTCCGGCGGGCACTCCGGATGCGCGATCACCTTCAAGCCCGGATCGGCGGCGCGCATCGCCGCGACGTCCTCGGCGGTGAAGCGCTCGTGCACCTCGCAGTGGCCCTTCCAGGCGATGATCTCGACCTTGGTCTTGGTCTGCACGTATTTCGCCAGGTACTCGTCGGGGATGAGCAGCACGCGCGGGGCGCCGAGGCTCTCGACGACCTTCACGGCGTTCGAGGACGTGCAGCAGATGTCGCACTCGGCCTTCACGGCAGCCGAGGTGTTGACGTAGGTGACGATCGGCACGCCCGGGTAGACCTCGCGCAGCATGCGCACGTCCTCGGGCGTGATCGAATCTGCCAGCGAGCAGCCGGCCAGCGGATCGGGGATAAGTACGGTCTTGTCCGGGCTCAGCAGCTTGGACGTCTCGGCCATGAAGTGCACGCCGGCCTGCACGATGACGGCGGCGGTGGTGCGTGCGGCTTCCTTTGCAAGTTGTAGGCTATCGCCGCGGAAGTCCCCGACGCAGTTGAAGATCTCCGGCGTCATGTAGTTGTGCGCCAGGATCACGGCGTTGCGCTGGTGTTTGAGCTCGTTGATCGCCTTGATGAGCGGGGCGTAGGCCGGCCACTCCATCGGCGTGATGACGTGCTGCACGCGCGCGTACATGGGCGCCATCTCGGCGGCGAGCGCCGGCGTAAAGGCGGGCAGCTCGTGCTTCGCCGCGGGCTCCGTAGAGCGCCGCCGTGGGGCGACTGCGGGGCGGATGTCGATTTCCATCGCTTGCTCCTCAAGCGGCCTAAGTATGCTCATTTTGAGCATTAGTAGACCATCCAACGAGCCGGCCCCGGGGCCGGTTGCTAGTTATATAATGCTCTTTTTGAGCACTCCAAGGGTGAGAAGAAGATTACCCCATCCCGCTCCGAGTGGCCAGATAAGAGTAGGCCCCGCCACGCAAATTGGTTCCGCCGCAGATGCAACTTGCCGCAGGGGAGGATGGGGCGCTGCCTCAGACCTTGCCTGGTTTGACGCGCACGCCGGGAGCCGGCCGCTCGAGCAGCACCTCGCGGCGGAAACGATAGAGCTTGGCCGGGCGCCCGCCGGTCCGCATCTTGACCTCGCCAGTCGTCTCGACGAGGCCGGCGCCTTCGACGAGGCGACGGAAGTTCTGCTTGTGCAGGTGCGGGCCGAGAATCGCCTCGACGGTGCGCTGCAGTTCGAACAGCGTGAAGTCGTCGGGCA
>CAZOOS010000159.1:0-6080 GCA_964581475.1 uncultured Hyphomicrobium sp. | reverse complement strand
GCGATGCACTGGATGCCGCCCTTGACGTCGTGACAGTCGATGTCCGTCTCGGTGGCGTTCTTCCACACAGCGTATTCCTTGCCGTGTTTCTTGCGCACGTCGATTTCCCAGCCGGTCTCGGCCTCGGAGGTAGCAGCCTTCTTGTCCTTCTTGGCGGCGCCGTACGACTGCAGCGATTCCGACTTGCAGTCGCGCTTCACGACGTCCTTCACGGCTTCCTTGGCGCCGCCGAGCGTGCGGCTCAACAGGTCCTTGCACGGCTTGGCGGTGCGCACGCACACCCACTGACCGGCCTTCTCGGTGCAGTCAACCTTGGCGTCCTTGGCATAGCGCCAGGAGTTATATTCGCCGCCGAACTTCTCCTTCACCGCCGAGCGCCAGGCGAGCAGCGAGTTCGGGTAAGCGCCGAGGTCGCGCAGCGACGCCGGCTTGCCTTCGGCCTTGACGGTTTCCTTGCAATCATCGGCGGCAGCAGCCGGCAGCGCTGCCAGAACTGAAAAAGCGGCCGCCGCGATGGCCAGCCGCACGCACAATTTCGTGTCCATGTTCGTTTCCTGATACCTGAGCGTACGCCTCTACCGGGAACGGTATGGAGGCGGACAACACTTGCATGGAATCTGGCGCGATTTGAGGCTGACTGCGCCGGCCACGCTAAGTGCTTGGCGCTCCGTGGCGATCCCGCTACAGGCGAACGCGCCGCAAGCCGAGGTAGGCCTCCACGCCGCGGCGCAGCCACCGGCTGGGAATTTTTCCCCGCGCGAAGTGCGTGTAGCGGGCCAGACGGCCGACCGGATTGCGGAAGCTCGGGCGCTTGGCTTCCAGCACGTTGGCGATCTTTTCCGCGACGACTTGCGGATCTCCACCCTTATCCGCGACGTGCGCGTCGCCGGAGCGGAACACGTTCTCGCTCCACCGCCGGTAAACGCTGTCCGGCGGCGCGATACGCGGCGAGGCTTGCCATATGTCGGTGATGTACGGCCCGGGCTCGATGAGAACCACTTCGATGCCGAACTGTTCGACCTCGAACGCAAGGGATTCGGCCCATCCCTCCACCGCCCATTTCGAAGCGACGTAGATGGAGTTGCAGGGATGGCCGTTGAAGGCGGCTTCGCTGGAGACGACGACGAGGCGCCCCGAGCGCTGCTTGCGAAATGTCGGCAACAAGGCGCGGGTCAGCGACATGACGCCGAAGAAGTTCGTTTCCATCACGCGTCGCAGCTCGGCGTCCGGCAGGTCTTCGAAGGCGCCGCCCGCCGCTACGCCAGCGTTGTGGACTACCGCGTCGAGGAAGCCGCCGGTAATGGCGAGCGCCTCGGCGACGCCTTTGGTGATCGAAACCGCATCCGCCACGTCGAGCTGCACGATGTCGACGTTCTGCGCCGCGCCGCCCGACTGCGCCAGCGCCGCTTCCAGCGGACCTTTACGATCGAGGTTGCGCATCGTGGCGATGACACGCCAACCGCGCTTTGCCAGCTCGACAGTCGTCAGCAGACCAAACCCTGCCGACGTTCCAGTGATGAGAACCGTACGCATGCGCTCTCCGCTCGCTGCCGCCCCTCGTTCTGCCGGGCAGCCGGCGGGTCGGTCGTTTGTCCGTTAGCGGTGAATTTATATCCGCTGCCGCCGCCGATGGCGACCGCCGGAACTCGGGACTGTCATCCCAGGTTGGTGAGCGCTAGCGAGCGCAGATCCGGGACCCAGGAGAGACTCGCCGCAGGCGTCGATAAGGTGTCTACGACACGCTTTGCGCTGGGTCCCGGATAACCGTCGCGTTCCGCTCCGGCTTCCGGGATGACAGGCGCGCTAGTACACGCGCGCCTTGGGCTCGATGTACTTGACCTCATTGGTCATCGTGTGCGTGTGCACCGGGCGATAGTCGAGCCGTACCGACTTGGAGCCGTAGTCGGCCCAAGCCAGCGTGTGCTTCATCCAGTTGACGTCGTCGCGCTTGGGAAAGTCCTCGCGCGCGTGCGCACCGCGGCTTTCCTGACGATTGTGGGCGCCCGTTACCGTCACAGCCGCCTGGGCGATGAGGTTGTCGTACTCCAGCGTCTCGACGAGATCGGAGTTCCAGACGAGCGAGCGGTCGGTGACGCGGATGTCGTCCGACGCCTTCCAGATCTCGCCGATCTGGCGGATACCCTCGGCCATCACCGGGCCGTCGCGGAACACCGCGCAGTGTGCCTGCATCGACTTCTGCATCTTGAGACGCAGCTCGGCCGTCGGCGTGCCGCCCGAGGCGTAGCGGAAGCGATCGAGACGCGACAGCGCGCGCTCGGTGACGTCGCGCGCCACGTCCGGGTGCGCCGAGCCGGCCTCGACCGTTTCGGCGCAACGCAGCCCGGCGGCGCGCCCGAAGACGACGAGATCGATAAGCGAGTTGGAGCCGAGGCGATTGGCGCCGTGCACCGACACGCAGGCCGCTTCGCCGATGGCCATCAGGCCCGGCACCACGTGGTCCGGATTGCCGTCCTTCAGCGTCAGCACCTCACCGTGATAGTTCGTGGGAATGCCGCCCATGTTGTAGTGCACCGTCGGCAGCACCGGGATCGGCTGGCGGCGCAGGTCGACGCCGGCGAATACCTTGGCGCTCTCGGTGATGCCCGGCAGGCGCTCGGCCAGGATCTTCGGATCGAGGTGGTCGAGATGCAGGTAGATGTGATCGGCTTCCGGCCCGCGCCCGCGCCCTTCGCGGATCTCGATAGTCATCGAGCGCGACACGACATCGCGCGAGGCGAGGTCCTTGGCATGCGGCGCGTAGCGCTCCATGAAGCGCTCATCCTGGCTATTGGTGAGATAGCCGCCTTCGCCGCGCGCGCCCTCGGTGATGAGCACGCCGGCGCCGTAGATGCCGGTCGGGTGGAACTGCACGAACTCCATGTCCTGCAGCGGCAGGCCGGCGCGCAGCACCATGGCGTTGCCGTCGCCGGTGCAGGTGTGCGCCGACGTGCACGAGAAATAGGCCCGGCCGTAGCCGCCGGTCGCCAGGATGGTCTTCTTGGCGCGGAACTGGTGGATCGATCCGTCGTCGAGCGACAGCGCCAGGATACCGCGGCAGGTGCCGTCCTGATCCATCAGCAGGTCGAGCGCGAAATACTCGACGAAGAATTCCGCCGAGCGGCGCAGCGACTGGCCGTACAGCGTGTGCAGCATGGCGTGGCCGGTGCGGTCGGCGGCGGCGCACGTGCGCTGCGCCGGCGGGCCTTCGCCGTACTCGGTCGTCATGCCGCCGAAGGGACGCTGGTAGATCTTGCCGTCCTCGGTGCGGCTGAACGGAACACCGTAGTGCTCCATCTCGTACACCGCGGCAGGGGCGTTGCGGCACAGGTACTCGATGGCGTCCTGGTCGCCGAGCCAATCGGCACCCTTCACCGTGTCGTACATGTGCCAGCGCCAGTCGTCGGGGCCCATGTTGCCGAGCGCCGCGGCGACGCCGCCCTGCGCCGCAACCGTGTGCGAGCGCGTAGGAAACACCTTCGTCACGCACGCCGTCTTCAGGCCGGCTTCGGCGCAGCCGAGCGTTGCCCGCAGGCCGGCGCCGCCGGCGCCGACGACGACGACGTCGTAGGTGTGATCGTGAATGGGATACGACAACCCCTTGATGGCGGGCGCCGCGCCGGCCTTTTTCGCGCCGTTGGCTTTTGCCGTGCCGTTTTTCTTCTCGGCCATCGGCCTAACCCCCGAAGCTCAATTTCAGCACGGCGAAGATCGACACCACGGCGATGCCGGCGGCAAAGAACGTGTTGCCGAGCAGCAGTAGCGTCTTGGCGCCTTCGCCCTGCACGTAGTCCTCGATGATAATCTGCATGCCGATGCGCATGTGCACCGTCATCGACACGATGAGCGCAACGAGCGCGATGGCGATCGCGGGATGCGCCAGCGTCGCGCGCACGGTGGCGAGGTCGGCGCCTGCCAGCTTGGCGATCAGCCCGACGGCGAAGGAAAAGAGGACAAGATTGGCGGCGGCGGTGACGCGCTGCTTGACGAAATGGCCGGTACCCGCGTGGGCGGAGCCGAGGCCGCGCGCACGCTTCAGCGGTGTGGTCATTGCCATGCCGTCACCCATCCGCGCTGCATGCCGATGTAGAACCACAGCCCTGCCGTCAGCAGCACCGAGAGCACGATCGTCCCCCACGACAGCAAATCGACGGCGGCGATGTCGAGTGCCGAGCCCGTATCCCAGATGAAGTGGCGCATACCGCCCAGCGCATGGTGGATCAGCGCCCAGGAGTAGCCGGCGAGCACGATCATGCCCGGCCAGGTGGCGAACATGCCGTTGAGCCAAGCGAAGCACTCGGGGCTGGTCGCCGCGGCGAGCAGCCAGCCGGCCATCAGCACGGTGCCGACGTACATCGCCGCGCCGGTGATGCGATGCAGGATCGACATCACCATGTTGATCTGCGGGCGGTAGATTTGCAGGTGCGGTGAGAGCGGACGCCGACGCGCCCGTCGCTCGATACTCCCGGCCATGGGGATTGCCTCGTTGATTAGTACTCGCGCCTTTTAGCGCGGCGCCTCGCACGCGGCAATTCGCCATTCGCCGCGGCACGGGTGTAGGTGCTCGCTATTCCGACGGGTCGGTCGGCGCGCTTGGTGTCGTCCCGAAGCGGAAAGAAGCAGCTCGAAGCAATTTCCGACGCGGCAGCTCGGATCAGCGGGGGAGCAGCAGCCAGGTGTCGAGGTCGAGCATGACGCCGTCGGCGTACTGGCCGTCCTCCTTCTTCAGGGGGAATTCGGCGCAGTCGTTGTTCTTCACGGCGACGAGCCGGGTACGCAGCGCGCCGACATCGGAGCGCCCGGGCAGCTCCGCCTTCTCCAGGATCTCCGACCAGGCGTAGACCGTGTCGCCGGCAAAGCACGGCGACACATGCCGGCCGCCGTTGATGGCGGCGAGGTGGAAGGCGTTGTTCAGCCCGTTGAACGACAGCGCCCGAGCCAGCGAAATGACGACGCCGCCATAAACGATGCGCTTGCCGAAGCGGCCCTTGGCCTCCGTGTGCTGGTTGAAGTGCACCTTGGCGGTGTTCTGGTAGAGGCGCGTGGCGATCTGGTGCTCGGCCTCCTCCAGCGTCATGCCGTCGACGTGGTCGATCTTCTCGCCCACCTCGTAGTCGCCCCAGCGATAGGGCGAGCCGGCGAGTGCGAAATCATAGGCGCCGATGTTGAGCGCCGGCACGGCGGCGCCGAGATCCTTCGGGTCGACCCGCTGCGGCAGGTTGGGCACGATCGCTTCCGGCGTCTCCGCCTCCTTGTCGCGCTTGCGCACCATCACCCAGCGCACGTACTCGAGCACGACCTCGCCGTTCTGGTTGCGCCCCGTCGAGCGCACGTAGACGGTGCCCGTCTCGCGGTTGGAGTTTTCCTTGAGCCCGATGACCTCGGAGGTCGAGGCCAGCGTGTCGCCCGGATAAACCGGCTTCAGGAAGCGGCAGCTGGCGTAGCCGAGGTTGGCGATGGCGTTGAGCGAGATCTCGGGCGTCGTCTTGCCGAACACCATGTGGAACGTCAGCAAATCGTCGAGCGGCGCCATCGGATAGCCGATGGCCTTGGCGAACGCGTCGGACGACTGCACCGCAAAGCGCGTGCCGTAAAGGCTCGTATAGAGCGCCACGTCGCCGACCGTCACCGTGCGAGGCGTCGGGTGGACGATCACTTGCCCGAACTTGAAGTCTTCGAAGTAGTTGCCGGGGTTGGTCTTGGTCGATGTCATGGGGTGGTCAGATCCTCAAGCCTTCAGGCAAGGCGCCCGGTGCCGATTAGTCCGAAAAATGCGGCCCTGTCGACTGGCTTTTCGCCACCCAGCGGCTCCGGCCGTCAGAACCACTCCTCCTCGGTGCGGCGCATGGCGGCGATGGTGTCGGCGATGGCCACCGTGCGGCGGGCCATGACGCGGTGCAGCCGCTCGACCATCTTGCCATCCAATTCGATGACGCCCTTGCGCGCGTTCGCCGGATCCTCGAAGGCGGCGATGATCTTACGCGACCACGACACCTCCTCCTCCGTCGGCGAGAACACGTCGTTGCAGGGCACCACCTGCGAGGGGTGAATCAGGGTCTTGCCGTCCATGCCCAACGTGCGTC
>CAZOOS010000158.1:0-6198 GCA_964581475.1 uncultured Hyphomicrobium sp. | reverse complement strand
GTGCAGACCTTCCGAATAGCGGCGTCCGGGCATCATGCGGCCGGTGAACTCGTCGATGATGACGACCTCGCCGCCTTTGACGATGTAGTCGCGATCGCGCTGGAACAGCTTGTGCGCCTTCAGCGCCGAGTTGATGTGATGCACGAGCGAGACGTTCTCGATATCGTAGAGCGAGCCCTTCATCAGGCCCTTCTCGGCCAGCATGACCTCGACGCGCTCGTTGCCGGCTTCGGTGAGCGACACCTGCCGCTGCTTCTCGTCGAGCTCGAAGTCCTCCGCAGCCAGCGTCGGAATGATCTCGTCGACGGCCTGGTAGAGGTCGGCGCGATCCTCCAGCGGACCGGAGATGATGAGCGGGGTACGCGCCTCGTCGATGAGGATCGAGTCCACCTCGTCGACGATGGCGAACGAGTGGCCGCGCTGGACCATCTCGTCCATGTCCATCTTCATGTTGTCGCGCAGGTAGTCGAAGCCCAGCTCGTTGTTGGTGCCGTAGGTCACGTCGCAGGCGTAGGCCGCCTTGCGCTGCTCGTCGTCGATGCCGTGCACGATCTTGCCGACCGTGAGGCCGAGGAACGTGTAGATCTGGCCCATCCAGTCGGCGTCGCGTTGGGCGAGGTAATCGTTGACGGTGACGACGTGCACGCCCTTGCCGGCGAGAGCATTGAGATAGACGGGCAGCGTGGCGACGAGCGTCTTGCCTTCGCCGGTCTTCATCTCGGCGATCTTGCCCTCGTGCAGAACCATGCCGCCGATGAGCTGCACGTCGAAATGGCGCTGACCGAGGGTGCGCTTGGCGGCTTCGCGCACCGTGGCGAAAGCGGGGACGAGGAGATCATCGACCGTGGCGCCTTCGGCAAGCTGCCGCCGGAAGTTCTCGGTACGCAGCTTCAGCTCTTCGTCGGTGAGCCGCGCGACGTCCTCCTCGAGCGCGTTGATGGCCTCAACACGCGGATTGTATCCTTTGACACGCCGATCATTGGATGAGCCGAAGATCTTTGCCGCGAAACCGCCGATCGTCGAAAGCATTCGAAGAGTTCCCTAAAATCCGGGCTCGCGCCGGGAGGCATTGGCATGGCGTGCGGACAGATCTGCCCAATCGGGGAGGCCATCGTATCAGCCGAGATTGACCGGACCCCGCGAACAGCAGGCGGCCGCCAAGGGCGCTGCAAGCGCCTGTGACGCATTGAGTTCGGCCGCGGGGGAGAGATAAGGACCGCACCATAGGCTTGTCAACGCACCGGAAACCCTTCTGTGGTGCGTGCAAACGGCCGAAATCCCGGCTGCAACTGTCGAATTCTTAACTTGGCAGCCGTCATTGGCCCCACTATCCATGGGCCCGCAGCCGGCCGGCCACGCCCGTTTCGTGTTGCACGCACGCGCAACGCTGCGGGTTTCCATCCTCATCGGCCCGCCGAACAATTCAGAGAACGAGTATGCATCGAGTGATTGAGAAAATGCGCGCCCTCGCGGGACTAGCCGCCATCGCCGCCATCGCCTTCGCCGCGCACGGCTACAGCGCGCAGGCGCAGGACGCAGCCGGTGAGACCGTCGTCGTCACCGTCGACGGCAAGAACATCACCGAAGCCGACATGAAGCTCGCCGAGGGCGAGATCGGCTCCGAGCTCGGTCAGTTGCCGCCGGACGTGAAACGCCGGGCACTCGCCGAGTACTTGATCGACAACCAGTTGTTCGCCAACGCGGCGGATGCGGCCAAGCTCGGCGAAACGCCCGAGTTCAAGAAGCACATGGCCTACCTGCGCGAGCGAGCGCTGCGCGAGCAGTATTTCGAGAAGAACCTGAAGGGCAGCGTCAGCGTCGACGAGGCGCAGAAGATCTACAATGCGCGCGTTGCCGAGCTGAAGCCCGAAGTGGAGTTCGCCGCCCGCCACATCCTCGTCAGCGACGAAGCCAAGGCAAAGGAGCTGCGCGCCAAGCTCGCCGCCGGCGGCGACTTCGCCCAGCTGGCCAAGGAGAACACCCTCGACACCGGGTCGAAGGAGCAGGGCGGTCTGCTCGGCTACTTCGGCATGGGCCAGATGGTGCCCGAGTTCGAGGCGACCGTCGCCAAAATGCAGAAGGGCGAGCTGTCGGAGCCGGTGAAGACCCAATTCGGCTGGCACATCATCAAGCTCGAGGATCGGCGCAACAAGGCCCCGCCGACCTTCGATCAGGTGAAAGACACGATCATGAACTCGCTCGCCGTCCGCAAGGCGCAGGAAGCTTCGACGGCGCTGCGCGGCAAGGCCAAGGTCGAGTACGTCGACGCCGGCATCAAGAAGACGGTAGAGGATCAGCAGAAGAAGCAGGCGGAAGCCGTGGAAGCCGCCAAGAAGGCGGCCGAGCCGGGCGCCGCTGCAGGCGCGCCGCCGGCCCCGGGGGCGCCGCCGGCACCCAAGCCCTGATCGGCTGAAAATCCCAAGCGCAATTGCAGCGGGCCGCTTGCTCCAAGCGGCCCGCTCTGCTTTCGGGCTGCAACGTCCCTTGGGCCGGTGGGTATGTTTTCAGGGTGCCGGAGCGGTCGGCGTCGGCTGCGTGGCAGGCGGGGTGGTGCCAGTTGTCGCCGCCGGGGGAAGATTATTTCCCACGTAGAGGGCGAGCAGCCCCACCACGGCCAAAAGTGCCAAGGCAACGATGACGATGCGATCGTCCATGGGCGGTTCCTCCGCGCTTTGCGCTAAGCATTCCTAGAGGTGGGCAGCTTCGGAGTGCGTGTCAACCGACCCGCAACTTCCGGAATTTTCAAACTGAGACAGTACCGGCAATCCAAAGCGCAATTGCAGCGGGCCGCTTGCTCAAGGCGGCCCGATCTGTTTCCTGGGCGCACATTCGCACCTCGGAGCCGCCCATGGGTAAGCCCGCCCCCGTCTCGCCGTTCGCCCCGGCCGCACTGCCCGACGTCCCGGAAGTTCCGGGCGTGGGCTTTGCCACCGCCGAGGCCGGCATCCGCTACAAGGGCCGCACCGATCTGCTGCTTGCCGTGCTGGCGCCGGGCACCGAGGTCGCCGGCGTGCTGACCCGCTCCAAGACGCGCTCGGCCCCCGTCGACTGGTGTGCGCTCGGCCTGCGCGAAGGCAAAGCGCGGGCGCTCGTCGTCAATTCCGGCAATGCCAACGCCTTCACCGGCAAGAAAGGCATGGAAGCGGTGGTGATCACCGCCGATGCAGCGGCGGCGGCGGTCGGCTGCCCGCCCGGCGAGGTGTTCATTGCCTCGACCGGCGTCATCGGCGAGCCGCTCGACGCCGGCAAGTTCGCGCACCTGCTCGGCAAGCTCGCCGGCGGGACCAAGGCCGACGCCTGGCACGCCGCGGCGCGCGCGGTGATGACCACCGACACCTTCCCCAAGCTGGCGACACGCACCGCCAAGATCGGCGGCGTCAATGTCGTGATCAACGGCTTCTGTAAGGGCGCCGGCATGATCCAGCCCGACATGGCGACGATGTTGTGCTTCGTCTTTACCGACGCGCCGATCGCCGCCGCGGCGCTGCAGAGCCTCGTCGCCGACAGTGCCGATCGCACCTTCAACTGCGTCACCATCGACGGCGACACGTCGACGAGCGACACGCTGCTGGTGTTCGCCACGGGAGAGGCGGCCAAACGCGGCTGCCCGCGCATCGACGACCCCACCGATCCGCGCCTCGGCAATTTCGCCGCCGCGCTGCACGATCTGTTGCGCGAGCTGGCGATCCTCGTCGCCAAGGACGGGGAGGGCGTCACCAAGTTCGTCACCATCGAGGTCGACGGCGCCGAGGACGACCGCGCGGCACGCCGCATCGCGCTCTCGATCGGCAACTCGCCGCTGGTCAAAACCGCCATCGCCGGCGGGGACGCCAATTGGGGGCGTGTGGTCATGGCGGTCGGCAAGGCCGGCGAAGCCGCCGATCGCGACAAGCTGTCGATCCGCTTCGGCGACATCATCGTCGCCCATGAGGGCGAGCGCGCGCCGAGCTATGAAGAAGAGGTCGTTGCCCGCTACATGCAGGGCGACGAAATCACCTTGCGCGTCGATCTCGGTATCGGCGACGGCAAGGCGACGGTGTGGACCTGCGATCTGACGCACGGCTACATCGACATCAACGCCGACTACCGCAGCTAGGGAGCGCGCATCCCCATGGACCCCTCGTTCTGGCACGATCGCTGGGAGAACCAGGACATCGGCTTCCACCAGGCGGACATCCATGCGCTGCTGCCCGCCTATTGGCCGCGCCTGGGGATGGCGAGCGATGCGCCGGTATTCGTGCCGCTGTGCGGCAAGAGCCTCGACATGGTGTGGCTGGCGCAGCAGGGGCACCGCGTCATCGGCGCAGAGCTGAGCCAGCGCGCCATCGACGACTTCTTCGCCGAGCGTGGCCTCACGCCAACGGTGCGCGCTTCGGGCAGCTTCACCGTCAAGTCGGCGGGCCCTTTCGAGTTGTGGTGCGGCGATTTCTTCGAGCTGCCGCGCACGGCCGTGGCGGGCATTGCCGGCGTCTATGACCGGGCCGCGTTGATTGCGCTGCCGCACGCGCTGCGGGAGCGGTACGCCGTGAGGCTCGCCTCTCTGTTGCCGGCGCCAGTGCGCATGCTGCTGATCACCCTCGAATACGCACAGACGCAAATGTCCGGACCACCGTTCTCGGTGCCGGGCGATGAGGTGCGCGCGCTGTTTGCGGCAAGCTTTCAATTGGACGAACTCGAGCGCCGTGACGTGTTCGACGGCCATCCGCACTTCAAGCAGCGCGGGCTGACGGCGCTGCACGAGTGCGCCTATGTCCTGCGGCGCAAGTGAGCCGGCGCCCAAAAGAAGCCGCCCGCCCGCACCGCAGTCAGGAATGCGGCGCCGGCGGGCGGAGGTCGTGAAAGTAGCTTAGTGGTGGCGGTGGCCGTGGCGCGTTCTGCAGACCTGAACCCACTTCGTGCGCTTCTTGCCCCACTTCCACACGGTCTTCTTGACCATGTGGCAGCGCATGCCGTCGCGGTAACCCGCTTCAGCCGGCGTTGGGGCCGCAGCCATGGCGAGGGGAGCGGCAAGGAGGGCCATCGCAACAAACAACTTCATCATCATCTCCTCATGTTTCTATTGGCTGCGCCGGGTCCTGTGACTTCGGAACTCTGCGCCAGCAGAGAAGGAACGGCCGCGTCAGGCGCGCTCCGTCGCGTGTCGACGCAAAAAAGCTCCGTTACGGATGATTGCCTCGGGGACCCGGACAGTGCGTGGCCAACGCGCCAGCCCCGACATAGTTCGGCCGCATGCCACACTTTGCTGGGCCAAACGCCGGTTTACTCACGCTCAGGGTTTGCGGGCTGACATTTCCCGCTAAGGTGAGCATACTCGCCGCCAGGGAGAATCAGAGGTTTAGCGGATAAGGGCCGCGTCTTGGCTAAGGACGGACGTATCGTATTGACAGCAGCGCTGGCGGCCTGGGCCCTCTGCGTGCAACCGGCTGGGGCCGGCACGGCCATGGTGTTCGACTTAGAGGACGGGCACGTCCTCTACGCCGAGGACCTCGATGCCCCGTGGTATCCCGCCTCGCTCACCAAGATGATGACGGCATACCTCGTGTTCACCGCCATCCGCGACAAGCGGGCGACGAAGGAAACGAAGGTCTTCATCTCGCCAACCGCCAACAAGCAGCCGCCGACGCGCCTCGGCCTCAAGGTCGGCAAGGACATAAATCTCGGCCAGGCGCTGCAAGCGCTCATCATGCGCTCCGCCAATGACGTTGCCGTCGCCATCGCCGAGACGCTGGGCGGCGACGAAGCCGCGTTCGTCAAGCAGATGAACCAGACGGCTGCCCGCCTCGGCATGGCGCATACGCATTTCATCAATCCGCACGGATTGCCGGCTGACCAGCAGGTGACCACGGCGCGCGACATGGGACTGCTGGCGCAGGCCCTGCTGCGCGACTTCCCCGAGGAAGCGGCGCTTTACGCGCAGACGCAGGCGACGATCCACAAGATCACCATCGGCACGCACAATGCGCTGCTGACATCGTTCCCCGGCGGCGATGGCATCAAGACGGGCTACACTTGCGCCTCGGGCTACAACCTCGTCGCCAGCGCCACGCGCAACGGCCGCAAGCTGATTGCGGTGCTCCTCGGCGAGACCAGCAGCAATGCGCGCACGGCGCGCGCCGCCGCGCTGTTGGAAAGCGGCTTTCGTACACGCGAGTGGAAATCGGCTTTTCCCATCGCCCGCGTCGAGAACTATCCGAGCCA
>CAZOOS010000157.1:0-6217 GCA_964581475.1 uncultured Hyphomicrobium sp. | reverse complement strand
TGGTTGATCGGTCGCACGCTGCTCGGTGTTGTCTGCACGGCAAAGGGCATTGGCTTGGCGGTGCATGCTGCGCACGCTTGGCAGTATGCGCTGGCGCCGCTCCTGTTCGCCGGCGGAATCATCTTCGCCTTCGAGAGCGCCAAGATTCTCCTCGCGCGCACTCAGGCGCTCAGGCCCGCCTGACGCGAACTGGGCCGTGCGTTATTTCAGGGGCGCTTCGGCACAATCCGACTGACAGCCGATGGGGTAACCCCACGCCGGATAGTACGGCGGCTGGATGTAGTACGGCCGCGGGCGCCGCATCTCGGCGGCCGGACGCCAGTCTCCCGAGTTGTAGTAGGGATAGTAGCGCGGCGGCTCGTAGACGTAGGGGTAGCGATCGGGCGCATCCGGGTCCTTGTCACGCCAGAACCAGCCCGCTTGCGCCGGTGCAGGCGAAAACAGACCGGCCGTGAAAGCCAGGCCGATGGCGGCGAACGCGATCTTCAATTGCATGCTGCACCCCTAGGACGGCAGGACTCTAGGCGATTCCGGCGCCGGCGCACAATGACCGCCGGGCCGCACTCCCCGAACAAAATAGCGACCGGAAATCGCTGAGACTTTCGACAGACCGCGACTAGAGGATCAGGAGCGCGGCGATAACCACGGCGCCGACAAAGATGACGACGGGCTCGGTCAGATTGGCCAGTGCTCCGGCGGCCAGTGCCGCGTGGCTCAGGCCCTCGCGTTCGATCATCAGCAGCGCACGGTCGCGGGCGTCGATCTCCTGCATGACGGCCTGCGCGTAGGCGGGCGTGCAGGCTTTGGCGAAATGCACGCGCAGCGGAATGAAGACGTAGCGCGTGCCGCGTAGCGCGGCCTCCTGGTCGAATGCCGTGTCACAGGCGACACCGGCGAACTGCCGGCGTGTGTGCGGGCTAGGAATCTGCTGGTGATGCACGGTGACGAAGGCCCGATAAAGTTCGAGGAACGTTGGCTTGTCGGTGCGGGCGATATCGGCGGCGACGCGATCGCAGCCCCCGCTCCAGAGCGCCGATTCCGGATCGGCCTCGCATGTCATGCGCACCGCATAACCGGCCGGGATGTCGTAGCGGCCCTGGTAGTCGCTCAGCTCGATCGCCCAATAGACCGCCGCGGCGGCGATGGCGGCGCCGGTCAGCAGGCGCCAGTTGCGGCGCGTTTCGCCGAGAATGGCGCAGCCCAGCGCCCTCACCCGCTGCCTGACGTCAACACCGCCGGTCATGTCTCCACCCCATCTCCGGCCCTTCGTTTGCGCGGTAGCATGGCCGCGTCGACCGTCCAAAGTCTTCTGCGGCGGCGATCACGTCACTCTCCCGTTGGAACAACACTTTTTCCGGTCATGCGCAGCCAGATCATCAGCCGCAAGACGTTTTTTGCTGGATATCCTCTCACGAATGAGGCAGTAGAAACTGATCATTGTATAGTTCTGCGTGGCAGGCCAGACGGCTCAAAAAGCGACGGCCCGGCGCGTGGCATCGCGCGTCAATCATTCTTCATTGGAACTGGGTGCACCATAGCCCCACTCCGTCTTCCGACTGAGCGAACCGCGAGACCTATGACGCGATGGACCCGGCAGCAGTCCTGCAGAACATCTACAGGTGTTATCGCGAGAAGCGGCTCGCCGACATCGTCGAATTGCTGAGCGACGACTTCAAGTTTCGCGCCCAGCTTCCCGAGGACGGTGATGGCGAGTGCCGGCCGCGCAGCCGCGCCGAGGTTGCGCTGATGGTCCACCAATTCATGGATCAGTACGACATTCTCGCCTTCGACCCGGGGCCGATCATCGTCACCGACGATGTCGCGTCGGCGCAGGCGGCGGCGAAGTTTCGCCACAAGAAGTCGGGGAGGGTTCTCGAAACGCGCTTCTTTCACGACTGGCGCGTCGCCGACGGCAAGGCGACAGAACTGGCGCAACGCCACGATATCGAGCAGCTCAAGGCTTTCCTTGCCAGCGTCGTCAACGACGACGCTTAGCACCAACCCGCGTCCTCATTGCCGCCCAGGTGCGAGATTGCCGCCCAGGTGCGAGCGCGGGTCGCTCGCCCCGCAGGCATCGGGCCGGGCGAGGAGGCGATAATCGTTCGGCAACCCTAACCCGCGACCGTCCGACTGCGCGGGTTCGCTCCAACCTGTTGGCGGGACAAACGAGATTGGGTAGACCTTGCGTATCGGCGACGTCGCGTCCCGACGCAAAGCGGTAGGGTTCTGCTATGTTCGTCCGGCGGCGGGGCACCCCGTCCAGGGACCCTGAGCAAGATCAAGGCGAAGCATGACCGGCCTCCCCGACTTCACGAAAATCGACCTCGCAGGTGGCGCCAGCGCATCCGCGGCGGCAGCGGCGGTCGAACGGGTGGTCTACGAGGCGCCCGAGGGCATCGGCATCAAGCCTGTCTACAACGCCGCCGACACCGCCGGCCTCGACTTCCTCGACACCTTCCCCGGCATTCCACCCTACCTGCGCGGCCCCTACCCCGCCATGTACGCGCTGCAGCCGTGGACCGTGCGGCAGTACGCCGGCTTCTCGACGGCGGAAGACTCCAACGCCTTCTACCGGCGCAACATCGCCGCCGGACAGAAAGGGCTGTCAGTCGCCTTCGACCTTGCCACGCACCGTGGTTACGACAGCGACCACCCGCGCGTGCGCGGCGACGTCGGCATGGCGGGCGTCGCCATCGATTCCATCTACGACATGCGCACGCTGTTCTCGGGCATCCCGCTCGAGCAGATGTCCGTGTCGATGACCATGAACGGCGCCGTTCTGCCCGTGCTCGCCCTCTTCATCGTCGCCGGCGAGGAACAAGGCGTGCCGCCGGAAAAGCTCGCGGGCACCATCCAGAACGACATCCTCAAAGAGTTCATGGTGCGCAACACCTACATCTATCCGCCCGAACCCTCGATGCGCATCGTGTCCGACATCTTCGGCTACACCTCGCGCCACATGCCGAAGTTCAACTCGATCTCGATCTCCGGCTATCACATGCAGGAGGCCGGGGCGACGGCCGACCTGGAGCTCGGCTACACGCTGGCCGACGGCATCGAGTACGCACGCGCCGGCGTCGCCGCCGGGCTCGACATCGACGCCTTCGCGCCGCGGCTGTCGTTCTTCTGGGCGATCGGCATGAACTTCTTCATGGAGATCGCCAAGATGCGCGCCGCGCGTCTGCTATGGGCGAAGCTCCTGCGCGAGGAGTTCAAGGCCAACGATCGCTCCTTGAGCCTGCGCACGCACTGCCAGACCTCGGGCTGGTCGCTGACCGCGCAGGACGTATTCAACAACGTGACGCGCACGTGCATCGAAGCCATGGCCGCGACGCAGGGGCACACGCAGTCGCTGCACACCAACGCGCTCGACGAGGCCATCGCCCTGCCGACCGACTTCTCCGCCCGCATCGCCCGCAACACGCAGCTCCTGCTGCAGCAGGAGACCGGCACCTGCCGCGTCATCGATCCGTGGGGCGGCAGCTATTACATCGAGCGGCTGACGTACGATCTCGCGCGCAAGGCGTTGGCCCACATCGAGGAGGTCGAGCGGCTCGGCGGCATGGCCAAGGCGATCGCCGCCGGCATCCCCAAGATGCGCATCGAGGAAGCCGCCGCGCGCACGCAGGCGCGCATCGACAGCGGCAAGCAGACCATCGTCGGCGTCAACAAATACCGCGTCAACGACGAGGCGACGATCGACATCCTCAAGGTCGACAACAAGAGCGTACGCGAGCAGCAGATCGCCAAGCTGCAGCGGCTGCGGGCCGAGCGCGACGAGAAGGTGACACAGGCAGCGCTCGACGCGCTGACCGAAGGCGCGCGCGGCAACGGCAATCTGCTCGACCTCGCCGTCAAGGCAGCGCGCGCCAAAGCCAGCGTCGGCGAAATTTCCGATGCCATGGAGAAGGTCTACGGCCGCCACCGCGCCGAGATCCGCGCCATCTCCGGCGTCTACCGGTCGGAGGCCGGAAGCATGAACAAGGACGTCACCAAGGTGCTGCAGCTCGTCGAGGCGTTCGACAAAAACGAGGGGCGCCGTCCACGCATCCTCATCGCCAAGATGGGCCAGGACGGCCACGACCGCGGCCAGAAGGTGATCGCCTCGGCCTTCGCCGACCTCGGCTTCGACGTCGACATCGGTCCTCTATTCGCCACGCCCGACGAGGCCGCGCGCCAGGCAGTGGAGAACGACGTGCATGTGATCGGCGTGTCGTCGCTGGCCGCCGGGCATCTGACGCTGGTGCCGGACCTGAAGCAGGCGCTGGAGAAAGAGGGCCGCGGCGACATCATGGTCGTTGTCGGCGGCGTCATTCCCCCGTCCGACTACCCCGAGCTGTTCGCCGCCGGCGCCGAGGCGGTGTTCGGCCCCGGTACCAACATTCCCGAGGCGGCCACCGACCTCATCAACAAGCTCAACGTCAAGCTCGGCCACGCCGGCAAGGCCGCCGCGGAATAGCGGCACTACGGGCTACATTAACTCAACCGTCATCCCGCTGCAGAGCGGGATCCACACTAGCTTCAACGCGCGCAACTTTCGTTGAAGGCAGAACGTTTCAGAGCCAAGTAATATCTTGACCGTAGCGTGCACGGAGACTTGCGTGGATGCTGGCCGTCCATGCGGAGCATGGCTACGCCATGACGCCAGCATGACGGAGAGTACAGCAACCGGGCACCCGGTACGGAGACGACGATGAACGAGAAGATCGAGACGGGCTTCATGGCGTTCCTCGCCGAGGGCAAGGAAGGCATCGGCGCGGTGCGCGCGGTCGCCGGCGACCACATCATCGTCTACGTGGAAAACGGCGGCGAGTTCGAGGTCGCCCGCTCGGCCGTGCGCCGGGTGCACGACGCCAAGGTGATCCTCGATGCGGCCAAGCTGGACAAGGCGTTGCTTGCCGCGCTCGGCCATTCCCATGACCGGGAAGACCCCAACCTCGTCGGCTGAAAGGGGCAGAAAATGTGCCGCGCCGGCCCTTGAGACGGCTTGTCCTTTGCGGAACAGCACAAGGCAGGCTTATACTTCATACGGGTTCCAATCTGCGGGCAGAGCGTGGGCGGCAACGGCCGCAGGCGTCCTAGACCATCCCGCGCTTTGATCGGGACGCATATGCTACGTACGCTCTTTTCAGGCCTCGGAGTGCTGTTCGCCGCGCTGATCGTCTTCTGCGCGAGCTTCCTCGGCAATGTCGCCGCTGACATCGATCGCCATGGCTCCGACTACGAGAAGCTGGCCGTCGACGTGACGCGCGAGCTTTCGCGCACGTGGACGCTGGCCGACATCGAAGAGCACTATGCGTCGGAGGCGCGCGATGAGCTGGCGCCGGTGCTGCATGCCGGGATGGACAGCCTCAAGTCGCTCGGCGTGCTGCTCTATGCCGACAACGTGCGGGTCGAGACGCGCTGGTCGCGGGCGTTCTGGCAAGACGTGACGTCCCCCGCCGTGGCCGCCGAACGCCTTGCCGACCTGATCGGCCGCTCCGTCAAGGTGACCTTCCTCGGCAAGTTCGCCGGCGGCTTTGCCGACGTGACGGCGGAGCTCAAGCGCGAAGGTGGCCGCATGCGGCTCTGGCGTCTGCGCATCGATAGCCGCGAAAAACCAGAGCGCGACTATCCGGGGCGGCGGGTCATAAGCCACGCTTGAGGCGCCTATCCCCCTGCAAGTTCCTCCGCAATCTGCAGCTTCCTGGCACCGCTCCCGAGAAACCTCCGATCCCGCCCTTTGCCGCTGTTGCGCTGGCGGAAGCGGGAGCGTAGGAAGCCCGCGATAGGGTCGCAAGGACCGCCGTTGGTATCCTGATTGCGAAATTCGTCTCAGGACGCAGCAAGGTTGCGCCGGAGCTCAAGCGCATGATGACGATCTACGACGCGAACGGCAAAGGGCTGACCGTACATGAGCCGGGCACGCCGCTGACCGGCAATTCCGTATGGATCGATCTACTGCAGCCGACCGTCGAGGAAGACAAGTTCGCCGAGGTGGCGCTGTCGATCGACATCCCCTCGCGCGCCGAGATGCGCGAGATCGAGCCCTCCAACCGCTTCTACCAAGAGCGGGGCGCCTACTTCATGACCGCGTCGATCGTCTATAACGTCGAGGCGCCGGTGCCGCAGACCACGCCGGTCACCTTCATCCTCGCCGGCGACCGCCTGGTCACCGTCCGCTACGCCGAGCCGAAGGCATTTCCGCTCTATCTGCAGCGCGTGGAGAAGGGCGATG
>CAZOOS010000156.1:0-6221 GCA_964581475.1 uncultured Hyphomicrobium sp. | reverse complement strand
GTGCGCGAGATGTTGCCGCCGAAGCGGTTGATCTGCGCCAGCAGGTACTCGCGCTCGAAGATCTCGCGCGCCTCGCGCAGCGGCAACGACATCAGGTGCTCGGCACCGCCGTTGACCGGCAACGGCACGTTGGAGCCGATCTCCTCGGGCAGCATCTCCGCCGTGATCACCGTCGTCGGATCGCCGCCGGCGAGGATCATCAAGCGTTCGATGTTGTTGCGCAGCTCGCGCACGTTGCCGGGCCAGTCGTGCGCCTGCAGTACGGCGATGGCGTCCTCGCCGATGCGGCGCGGGGCAAGTCCCGAGGCGCTGCTGAGCTGGCCGACGAAGTACTGGATGAGCTCAGGGATGTCCTCGCGCCGCTCGGCGAGGCCGGGGACGCGCAGCGGCACGACGTTGAGGCGGTGGTACAGATCCTCGCGGAAGCGTCCCTCGGCGATCTCGCGCTCGAGGTCGCGGCTGGTCGAGGTGATGATGCGCACGTCGACGGCCACCTTTTGGCTGCCGCCCAGGCGCAGGAACTTCTGCTCGACGAGCACGCGCAGAACCTTGCCCTGGGTCTCCAGCGGCATGTCGGCGACCTCGTCGATGTAGAGGGTGCCGCCGTGCGATTCCTCCAGCGCGCCGACCTTGCGCGGGCCGCCGCCGGAGCGGTCCTCGGTGCCGAACAACTCCTCCTCGACGCGGTCCGGTGCCATCGCCGCCGCGTTGAGAACGACGAACGGGCCTTCGGCACGCGCCGACTTCACATGGATGACGCGCGCGGCGAGCTCCTTGCCGGAGCCGGATGAGCCGCGGATGAGAATGCGGCTGTTGGTGGGCGCCACGCGGTCGAGGGCGTTGCGAAGCTGGTTGATGGCCGGCGACTTGCCGACCATGTCGGCGCTGAAACTCGACCGCTCGCGCAGTTCCTTGACTTCGCGCTTCAACTGCGAAGCTTCCAGCGCGCGCAGCGTGACGAGGATGAGCCGGTCGGCCTTGAAGGGCTTCTCGATGTAGTCGTAGGCGCCGCGCTTGATGGCGGTGACGGCGGTCTCGATGTTGCCGTGGCCGGAGATGATGACCACCGGCAAATCCGGATAGGTGCGCTTGATGTAGGACAGCACCTCGAGGCCGTCGAGGCGGCTGCCCTGCAGCCAAATGTCGAGCACGACGAGATGCGGCCGCCGCTCCTCGATGGCTTTCAGCGCCTCGTCGCTGTCGCGCGCCAGCCGGGCGTTATGCCCCTCGTCCTCGAGAATGCCCGCGACGAGATCACGAATGTCCGCCTCGTCGTCGACGATCAGGATGTCTGCAGCCATCGTTCAAAGCTCCTTCAGTCGATATCGTCGGGCCTAGTGGGCCGCGGCTTGTTCGGTTGGCGAATGCGAAGTCGGGCGGGTCGGCCCGTGCACGTTGACGAGCGGCAAGCTGATGCGCACCAGCGCGCCGTGTTCGCGTCCGGGTGCCGGCGGGGCATCCTCCAGCGAGAGGGTGCCGCCGTGCTGCTCGGTGATTTTCAGCACCATGGCGAGGCCGAGGCCGGTGCCCTTGTGTCCCTTGGTGGTCACATACGGCTCGAGCAGGCGCGCGCGGTTCTGCTTGGGTAAGCCGATGCCGTTGTCGATAACCTCGATGGTCACCCGGTCGGACTGCGGCGTGACGATGGTCTCGACGCGGCCCTTCCAGTTCGGGTCTTGCTTCAGCGCGGCCTCGCGCGCCGTCTCCACGGCTTCGCTGGCGTTCTTGACGAGGTTGGTGACGGCGCGCGTGATCAGGCGCCGGTCGAACGACATGAGTAGCGGCTTGTCGGGGATGCGCAGCTCGTAGTCGATCTCCGAGTGCCCTTCGCGGAACAGCACCACCGGCTCCTGCACCGCATGCCGCAGGTCATGCGAGCCCATCTCGGGCTTCGGCATGCGCGCGAACTCGGCGAACTCGTCGACCATCGTCTTGAGGTCGGTGACCTGCCGCTCGATGGTCGTCGTTAGGCGGTCGAACGTCTCGCGGTCGTGGGTGATGTTCTTGGAGTACTTCTTGCGCAGGCGTTCCGCCGCAAGTTGTATGGGCGTGAGCGGGTTCTTGATCTCGTGGGCGATGCGGCGCGCGACGTCCGCCCAGGCGGCCGTGCGTTGGGCGACGACGAGATCCGTCACGTCGTCGAAAGTGACGACGGAGCCGACATCGCCGCCGCCGGAGCGCTCGCGCGTCACCATGACGGCAAACGTGCGCTCCTCTCCGCCGACGTTGAACGTCACTTCGTCCTGCGAGCGCTGGCGCAACGAGTGCTCGTCCTGCTTGTCGAGCACGCCACCGAACGCCGGAATGGCTTCCTTCAGCTTTTTGCCGACGAGGTCGGCATCGGCGACGCCCAGCAGGTTGCTGGCCGCGCGACTGACGAGGGTGATGCGGTCCTGGCTGTCAAGACCGATGACGCCCGCCGAGACACCCGACAGCACCGCTTCCATGAAGTGACGGCGCTCGACCAACTGGTCGTTGGCGGTGACCAGCGCATCGCGCTGGTTCTTCAATTCGCGCGTCATGGTGTTGAAGGTCTGCGACAGGCGCCGCAGGTCACCCTCGCCGCGTTTCTCCGGCAGCTCGATCTGCAGGTTGCCGGTGGAGACCTCTTGCGCCGCACCGATGAGGCGGCGGATCGGAGCGACGAAGCGTCCGGCGAACCACAAGCCGACCCAGATGGCGGCGAGCACCGCCGTCATCGAAATCATCAGGTACATGAGCCCATGCGCAATCTTCAGGCCGCCGCGCGCCTTGCGCAGGCGGTTGAATTCATCGACGTTCTGGGCGGTGAGTTGTAGATGCTCGATGACCTTGGGGCTGACCTTGCGCGTGACGTAGAGGTAGCGCCCCGGGTACCCCTCGAGCTTGGCCACGGCGCCGACACGAAACGTTTGCGAACTCGGCTCCAGCAGCGCGACCTGGCCGGTGGCGGCTTGCGCCAACGCGCTCATCGGCGGAACGACGTACGGCAGTTGGCTGTCGGCACTCGTCTCGATCACCGGTACCCCGTCGCCGTCGATGATGTAGGCGGAGGGCAAGTCGCGCAGGCCCGCCTGCACCATGACGAGGCGCTGCAACCGCGTCGGATCACCGGCCATGGACCCGGCGGCCATGTCGAGGTCGCGCGCCATGTTGACGATATCGGTGCGGATCACCTGCCCGTGCTCGTCGAGGTAGGCGTTGGCGACGTCGCGCGAGCTCAGCACGATGGCGCGCGTGCTGGTGGCGAACCAGCCGTCCAGCGATCGCGAGAAGGTGATGGTGGCGCCGATGGCGAGCAGCAGCGTCGGCAGCGCGGCGATGATCGAGAACAAAGCGACGATGCGGATGTGCAGTCGCGCCCCGGGCGTGCGCTGGCGCCAGGCGCGCGTCAGTCCCACGATCTGCCAAGCCAGCAGCACGATCATGGCGATGATCAGCAGGATGTTGAGGAACAGAACGGTGAGCACCACCTCGTTGCGCGGGGTGATGGGCGTCAGGCCGGTGAGAATGAGATAGGTCGCGAACGCCGAGACGAGCGACAGCAAGACCAGGCTCAGGCCGATCCAGAATGCCCGGTCGCCTGGATTGAGGGCGGATGGCCCCTCGTCCAAGCTGTGGCCACGCTGCGGTGCGACTTGCACGGCCGGCATCGGCGGACTTTCGGTGGCGGCCGGGGGGAGGCCAGTTGCATTAAGACCGCTACTCGGCGGCCCGCGATTTCGTGACCACAGCTAGACCAACTGACTGTGACATTTTCGCGACGTGGCCAATTGGTAACGCCAGGCGAGCCCCAGCGCAAGGCGGCATGGCCTATGGCTTTGGATTGAAAGGGGAGAACCGCGTGCGGACTAACTCTGCGGCGTGCGGAAAACCCGGATATCCAGGGCCCTGATGCGCGAGCGCAAAGTGTTGCGGTTCAATCCCAACAGCTCGGCGGCGCGGATCTGGTTGCCGCGCGTGGCGGCCAGCGCCGCCGACAGCAGCGGCAGTTCGACCTGCCGGATGACGCGGTCGTAAAGGCCGGGCGGCGGCAGGTCCTTGCCGAAGCCGGAGAAGTAGCCGGACAGGTAGCGCTCGACCTGCTCGCTCAAGTCCTTAGCGTCGCCGCCGCCCAGATCGGAGGACTTGTCGGGCATCGCCTCCGACAACTCCTGCTCGATGATCTGGCTGGTGAGCGTGTCCTGCGTGTAGAGCGCGGCGAGACGGCGAACGAAATTCTCCAGCTCGCGAATGTTGCCCGGCCAGGGATGTGCCTTCAGGCGATCGATGGCCGCCGCCTCGATAGCCTTTTGCCCGAGGCCCTCGCGCGTCGCCTGGCGCAGGAAATGACGCGTGAGGTCGCCGACATCCTCCAGACGCTCGCGCAGCGGCGGGATGCGGATGGGCACGACGTTGAGGCGGTAGAACAGATCCTCGCGGAACAGGCCCTGCGCGATCTGCGATTTGAGATCGCGATGGGTGGCGGCGATGATGCGCACGTTGGTCTTGATCGGCGTACGCCCGCCGACGGTCGTGTACTCGCCCTCCTGCAGCACGCGCAAAAGGCGCGTCTGTGCGTCGAGCGGCATGTCGCCGATCTCGTCGAGAAACAGCGTGCCGCCCTCGGCCTGCTCGAAGCGCCCCTGCGTGCGCGTTTGCGCACCGGTGAAGGCGCCCTTCTCGTGACCGAAAAGCTCGCTCTCGATCAGCTCGCGCGGGATGGCCGCCATGTTGATGGGAACGAAGGGGCCCTGGCGGCGACGCCCGTAGTCGTGCAGCACGCGCGCCACCAGCTCCTTGCCGGTGCCGCTCTCGCCGTTGATCATCACCGTCAGGTCGGTCTGCGTCAGGCGGGCGAGAACGCGGTAGATCTCCTGCATCGCCGGCGAGCGGCCAATGAGCGGCAGCTCCTCGCTCTCGATCTCCTGCGCCGGCCGTTGCAGGCGGCGCCCCGGCTGCGTCAGCGCGCGCCCGACGACGGCAACCATCTCGTTGAGGTCGAAGGGCTTGGGCAAATACTCGTAAGCGCCCTTCTCGGCGGCGGTGAGCGCCGTCATCAGCGTGTTCTGCGCGCTCATGACGATGATCGGCAGATCCGGGCGGATCTTCTTGATGCGCGGGATCAGGTCGAAGGCGTTCTCGTCCGGCATGACGACATCGGTGAGCACCACGTCCCCCTCGCCCTGACTGACCCAGCGCCACAGCGTCGCCGCGTTGCCGGTGGCGCGCGGCGCGTAGCCGGCACGCGCCAGCGCCTGATTGAGAACGGTGCGGATCGCGGTGTCGTCGTCGGCAATGAGTACGGTGCCACGGGCCATAGGCTACCTCGGGCTCGAGCGGGATTTCGGGGCGGATGTGCGATCCTGCATGGGCAGGAGGACGCGGAAGACGGTGCGGTTTGGCTCGCTATCGAGCTCGATGATGCCGCCATGGTCGTTGATGATCTTGGCGACGAGGGCGAGGCCGAGGCCGGTGCCGTAGGGCTTGGTGGTGACGAACGGGTCGAACAGATGCTCCTTGAGGTGCTCGGGCACGCCCGAGCCGTTGTCTTCGATTTGGATCATCAGCGGCAGGCTGATGCGGGCGTCGGAGCCCTGCACGGAGAGGCGCACGCCGGGACGGAACGACGTCTGGATGATGACGCGGCCCTGGGCCTTGTTGTCGCCGATAGCTTCGACGGCGTTCTTCACCAGGTTGAGGATCGCTTGCACGAGCTTGTCGCGATCGCCCGGGACGGCAGGCAGCGAGGGATCGTAGTCCTCGATAAAGCGGATGCCGCGGCCGAAGCCGGATTCGCACAGGCGGCGCACGTGATCGAGCACGTCATGGATGTTGACCGGCTCCTTCGACAGCGGGCGCTCGTCGCCGAACACCTCCATGCGGTCGACCAGATTGCGGATGCGGTCGGTCTCCGAGCAGATGAGCTGCGTCAGCGCCCGGTCGGCATCGCTGGTGTTCGCCTCGAGGAGTTGCGCGGCGCCGCGGATGCCCGACAGCGGATTCTTTATCTCGTGCGCGAGCACGGCGGCGAGCCCCGACACGGAACGGGCAGCGGCGCGATGGGTGAGCTGGCGCTCGATCATCTGCGCCATGTTGCGCTGCTGCAGCATGAGAACGACCAGCCCCGGCTGGTCCGGCATCGGGCCACCGTGCACGTCGACGAGCTTGGGGCTTTGGAACTTCGGCCCGGCGACCTCGACGCCGTACTCGTTGACCGTCGAGCCGGAGTTGCGGACCTGGTCGACGAGCGCCAGCAGCGG
>CAZOOS010000155.1:0-6270 GCA_964581475.1 uncultured Hyphomicrobium sp. | reverse complement strand
GGGGTCGGGTGCGGGGCGCTGTCGTGGCGGGGGAGAACGTGAAACCTCTATCGCGGGGGGGGGCCGGACGGCCGCACCTTTCCTCTGGCCGTTTTATTCGGCCATCTCGGGCGGTTGGATGGCCTGGAGCGCCTGCGCTAAACGACCAGCCATCCGCGCGACATGGGCGACGACCTGATCGCCGCACACGCCGGCGAGAAGAAGCTAATGCCGTACCTGCATCTGCCGTTCCAGTCGGGCGCCGATCGCATCCTCGCCGCCATGAACCGCAAGCACACGGCGCGCGAATATCTGGATCTCGTCGCGCGCATTCGGGCTGCGCAGCCGCAGCTCGCCCTCTCGACCGACGTCATCGTGGGCTTTCCCGGCGAGACGGAAGCGGAATTCGAGGCGACGCTGGCGCTCTTCGCCGAGGTCGGCTTCGCTGCCGCCTATTCATTCAAGTACAGCCCGCGCCCGGGCACGCCGGCCGAGAAAATGGGCGACCAGGTTCCCGAAGAGGTGAAAACGGAGCGGCTTACGCGTCTGCAGCGGCAGATCGAGCGCCAGCAAAGAGCCTTCGCCGAGCGCTGCGTCGGCCGCACGCTGCCGGTGCTGTTCGAGAAGGCCGGGCGCCGTCCAGGGCAGCTCATTGGCCACTCTCCCTATCTGCAGTCCGTGCACGCCGAGGCGCCTGCCGAAATGCTCGGCCGCATCGTACCTGTTGAAATATCCGCCTTTGGCCCCAATAGTCTAGCCGGTGTCATACGGCGGGGATGACCGGCGGGTAACGCTATTTGGACGCTGCCGGTGCCCCCACGTACGAGCCGGAAGCGCGGTATGATAGGTTAAGCAACTAGAGTGACGATTCGCAGCGAACGACGTCTGGAGCGCCGATTGGCAGCATTTCGCGGAAGCCCCGTAGCCGGGGCGGGCAGAGCTCCCAAAGCTCAGGTCTCGAATAAGCGTGTTGTCATCCCCTTCGAGGACAACCGCCATCTGCCGCAGCTTCTGGGCGAGTACGACAGCAATCTGGCTCTCATCGAGGATCGCCTCGGCATCGAGGCGCACGCGCACGGCAACGTCATTACACTCAACGGTCCGGAGAACGCTTTGGACATCGCGCGGAGCGTGCTGGAGCAGCTTTATAAGAGGGCCTCCACCGGCGAGCCGATTGGCGCCGGTGACTTCGATGGGCTTATCCGCCACGCCCGCGAGGAAAGTGTCCCGGGCGACGGTCAAGCGCAGATCGCCACGCGCCGACGCGTCGTCAAAGGCCGCACGCCGATGCAGAGCGGCTACATGCGCGCGCTGGAGAAGTCGGATCTGGTTTTCGGCGTCGGTCCTGCCGGCACCGGCAAGACGTACATTGCCGTCGCCTACGCCGCCCATTGCCTTGAAAAGGGTATGGTCGAGCGCATCATCCTATCGCGCCCCGCCGTCGAGGCGGGCGAGCGGCTCGGCTTTCTGCCGGGAGACATGCGCGAGAAGGTCGATCCCTATTTGCGCCCTCTCTACGACGCTCTCTACGACGTGCTGCCGCCGGAGAAGGTCGAGCGCGATCTCGAAACAGGGGTCATAGAAATTGCTCCGCTCGCCTTCATGCGCGGGCGCACGCTGGCGAATGCCTACGTCATCCTCGACGAGGCCCAGAACACCACCAGCATGCAGATGAAGATGTTCCTCACGCGTCTGGGTGAAGGCTCCAAGATGACGGTGACCGGCGATCCCAGTCAGATCGACTTGCCGAACGGCATGCGGTCGGGTCTTGAGGAGGCGATCTCGCTGTTGGCCGGCGTGCCCGGCATCGAGGCGATACGCTTTACCGGCGCCGACGTCGTGCGCCGTGATCTCGTCGCGCGTATCGTCGCAGCGTACGACAATCAAAAGTAGCCCGCATGTAATGCCACACACTGCGCCAGTGACGAAAACTATTGCCGACGGCGGCGACGCCGCGGCTGGGTCCGACGAACCTCCGCTAAGTCTCGACATCGATGTCGTGCACGACGGCGGCGACTGGTCGACGGTCGCTGACGCCGAAAATCTCGTGCGCCTCACCGCGCGCGAGGTCGCTTGTTCGCTGCAGCTCGAACGCAGCGAGGTCTGCTTCGCCCTGTCCGATGACACGCAAGTGGCCGAGCTCAACGGCAGCTATCGGGGCAAGCCATCGCCGACCAATGTTCTGTCGTTTCCTGCCGGTCCCAGCATTCCCATCGACGATAACGATCCGCGGTTCCTCGGCGATGTCGTGCTCGCGCTCGAAACTCTGCAGCGCGAGGCCGCCGAGCTGGGGATCTCCGTCGAGCACCATATGCAACACCTGGTCGTGCACGGACTACTGCATCTTTTGGGCTACGATCACACGACGGAAGAGGACGCTCAGGTCATGGAGGGCCTCGAAGTCGGCATTCTTGCACGCCTTGGCATCGCCGATCCCTACGCAGCCGCAGGCGCGCCGGCGCATATTCGAGAGCAGACTGGTCAGCACTGAAAGCCATGAGCAACGCACATTTACCCAAGGAACCCGTGGAGGCACAGGCCCCTAGTCCGGCGAGCGGCGGCGAGCAGCTAGCGAGCGGCACGCAGAGCCTGCTCAATGCCCTCCTCAGCCGTATCGGCCTGCGTTCTCCCAGCCTACGCGAGATGCTCGAGGCCGACCTCAAAGGCGAAGTCGACGCCGACGCGGCCGCTGCATTTTCGAACGAAGAGCGAGAGATGTTGCGCCGGCTGCTGCGTTTCGGCGGCTCGCGGGTCGATGACATCATGGTGCCTCGCGCCGACATTATCGCCCTCGAGGAGAGCGACAGCCTTGCGGAGCTGCTGCGCACATTCGGCGAGGCCGGCGTTTCGCGTATTCCGCTGTTCAGTGAGACCCTGGATGATCCGCGCGGCATGATCCACGTGAAGGATCTGTTTCGCTGGCTCACGCAGGAAGCGGCCGCGGACTCCGTCAATGCGCGCATCGCCGTGGCACCCCCGGCGGATTCCCCCGCCCCCCCGTCCGCCCCCCTGACGCCGACGCAGCAACTCGACTTCGGCCTCGTCGATCTTTCCCGTGCCATCTCCTCGGCGAAGATCCGGCGCCCGGTTCTCTATGTTCCTCCGTCGATGCCGGCGACCAACCTTCTCATCCGCATGCAGTCGACGCGCATCCACATGGCGCTGGTCGTCGACGAGTACGGCGGCACCGACGGTCTCGTCACGATTGAGGACCTCGTCGAGCAGATTGTCGGCGATATCGAGGATGAGCACGACGTCGCCGAGGCGGCGTACATATTCACCGAGCCCAAGAACGGCCTCGTCGCTTCTGCACGCACGCCCATCAAGCAGCTCGAGGATCATCTCGGCATCAAGCTTCTGAAGCCTGAGGAGGAAGAGGACATCGACACGTTGGGCGGGTTGATGTTTTCGCTGCTCGGCCGCGTCCCGGCACGCGGCGAGGTTGTGCGCCATCCCAGCGGGCTGGAGCTGGAGGTTCTCGACGCAGACGCGCGCCGCTTGAAGAAGGTGAAAATCCACCAGCCGCTGATCGTCGCGGCACCGGCGCCCGACGCCGAAACGGCGTGAATCCCGCCGCGCCATCGCTAGACCGGCAGCGCTCAGGTCCGGGCCGGCTCGCCGCCCATTGCGCCAATGTCATTGGGCAGCTTTCCATCGCCATAGGCGGCCTTTCGGGGTGGCGACGCGCGCTTGCGGCGTTCTCGGCTGGCGCGGTCTCCGCCGCTGCGATGGCACCCTTCTTTCTCTCACCGGTCCTCTTCGTTACGCTTCCCATTCTCGTCTGGCTGATAGACGGCGCCGCCAGCGCCGGGGCCTCGAAGCGGCGGGTCGTCCTGCGTGCCGCCGGTGCCGGCTGGTGGTTCGGTTTCGGGTACTTCCTGCTCGGCTTATTCTGGATCGGCGAGGCGTTTCTGGTTGAAGCCGAAGTGTTCGCCTGGCTGATGCCGTTCGCCGTGCTGATGCTGCCGGCTGGCCTAGCCTTGTTCACCGCCCTGGCGGCGGGAGCGGCGCGCCTAGCCTGGTCGCCTGGCATTGCCCGCGTGCTGGTATTGGCGCTGGCGCTGGCATCGACAGAATGGCTGCGCGGGCACGTGCTGACGGGGTTCCCCTGGAACGTTCTCGGCTATGCGCTGACGTGGCCGCTGCCGCTGATGCAGTCCGCGTCGGTTTTCGGCATCTACGGGTTGACGCTGCTGTGCGTCGCCATCTTCGCCGGGCCACTGGTGTTGATCGCCGGCGCCAGCGCCGGCCCCGCGCGCGCCCGCTCCGTCATGCGCGCTATCGCTCTGGCCGTCGTTCCGCTGCTGATGCTGTACGGCCTTGGGGCTTGGCGGCTGTCGACGGGTTCGGCGGCGATGCTCGACAACGTGAAGGTCCGCATCGTGCAGGCGAGTGTCCCGCAGCGCGACAAGTGGCGCCCCGATAAACAGCGCCAGATCTTCGAGGACCAGTTGGCGTTGTCGCGCCGGGATGCGGCAGGGCGCCAGGACGATTTGGCCGGCATAACGCACCTCGTTTGGCCGGAAGCGGCGATGCCCTTCCTGCCGCTTGAGCATCCCGAGGCCCAGGCCGCTATCGGCGAACTCTTGCCCGAGGGGACGCAGCTCCTTTCGGGTGCCTTGCGCCTGAAGAAGCCGGCATCCGGGCTCACCCGCGAGGGCTACAACAGCCTCTTGGTGTTCGGCGACACGGGTAGCCTCGAGCAGACCTACGACAAGATCCACCTCGTTCCCTTCGGTGAGTACCTCCCGCTGCAGGCGCTGCTGGAGAGCGTTGGACTGGAGCAGCTAACGCGATGGCGCGGAGGCTTCGCTTCCGGCCCGGTGCCGCGGCCGCTGCTATCCATTCCGGGGCTGCCCCCTGTGGGAGCGCTCATCTGCTACGAGGCCATCTTTCCCACCGCGATTGTGCAGGGCGAACAGCGTCCTGGCCTTCTGATCAACGTTACCAACGACGGCTGGTTCGGCGACACCACCGGGCCCTGGCAGCACTTTCACCAGACACGCGTGCGCGCGGTCGAGGAAGGGCTTCCGATCATCCGCTCAGCAAATAACGGTGTTTCGGCAGTCATCGACGGGCAAGGTCGAGTTGTCGCAATGCTCAACCTTAACGCGCGCGGGGTTATCGACAGCCAAATCCCGGGCTCTATTGGTGCAACCGTTTACGCTACAGCCGGTGATAGTACTTTCGTAGTCCTTGCACTCATCTTCCTGGCAGCCGCAGTAGTTCTGCGGCTTCGCTAACGGGATTAGAGACAATTTGGGTGTTGTTTCAACGGAGGTCAGCAGTCATAAAGCTGCGTGCGGGAGGCGCAAAGCGAGTGAAACTCGCACGGCTCCAGGTTGGATGGGTAAAGAACCCGCAATCAAAACGTGCAAAATCAACATTGTAGCGGGGCATAGGGTAAGAAGTAATGGCGAGAGAGAATGCGCTGCAAGGCGCGGAAGTAGAAGAGCGTGGCTCGCGGCGGGCAAACCCTGTCGATGTACACGTCGGAAGTCGCGTACGCCTTCGCCGGATGTTACTCGGGATGAGCCAAGAGAAGCTTGGCGAGCACCTCGGCCTTACCTTCCAGCAGGTTCAGAAGTACGAGAAGGGCATCAACAGGATCGGCGCCAGCCGGCTCTTTGATCTTTCGCAAGTCCTCGGCGTCCCGGTGCAGTTCTTCTACGAGGAGCTGGCTGTGGCCGGAGCCGGCGCAGCCGGTTTCGGTGAGCGCCCGGCGGAGAGCTACGCCGTCGAGTTTCTCGGCAGCCGTGAGGGCCTTGAACTCAACAAAGCCTTTGCGCGCATCACCGACGCCAAGGTTCGTCGCTCGATCGTCGATCTCGTTCGCGCCTTCGCCGGCGAGGCAGCGGCCTCGGAGTAGTCCGTTGTCATAATTGCTGGGTCGCGTGCCAAGGCGCCACAGGCCTCGCCAGACTCCCGCCGCCGGGGCGCGTTGGGCCGTCCTTGACCCCACGCGCAAAGCTTGAGACAACCCGGCGTTTTTCGAGACATGCCGAAAGCGCACGGGGGCCCGAGTGGCACGCAAATCCTACCTCTTCACGAGCGAGTCCGTTTCCGAGGGCCACCCCGACAAGGTGTGCGATCGCATCTCCGATGAGATCGTCGATCTGTTCTTCCGCGAGGGCCCCAAGGCGGGCATCGACCCGTGGGCGATCCGTGCGGCCTGCGAAACGCTGGCGACGACCAACAAGGTTGTCATCGCCGGTGAGACGCGCGGCCCCGAGACCGTGACCAAGGACTGGATCGCGCACGTGGCGCGCATGGCCATCCGCGACATCGGCT
>CAZOOS010000154.1:0-6306 GCA_964581475.1 uncultured Hyphomicrobium sp. | reverse complement strand
TCGCGCATGCCTTCAACATCGGGCCGTTGACGCCCGGCATCGTCTACTCCATCCCTATGCTGCTGCTGGGACTGTTCGTCGTGTACCTCGCACGCACGCGCGACCTAAAATGACGGTCGGTGAGCCGCGCACCCCAACGCCGCTGGCGCGCAAGCTCGCGGCACGCATCGCGCGTGGCGGTCCCATCGGCGTCGACGACTACATGCACGCCTGCCTACAGGATCCCGAGCATGGCTATTACCGGCGCCAGCCGGCCATCGGCAGCGGCGGCGATTTCATTACTGCACCCGAGATCAGCCAGGTGTTCGGGGAAATCATCGGACTGTGGTGCGCCGTCGTCTGGCAGCAGATGGGATCGCCGCCGGCGCTGCGTCTCGTCGAACTTGGCCCCGGGCGCGGCACGCTGATGCGCGATGCGCTGCGGGCGGCGCGCCTCGTGCCGGCGTTTCGCGCCGCGCTGCGCGTCGAGCTGATCGAGAGCAACGCCGCGCTCGAGCCGATCCAGCGCGCAACGCTGAACGGGGAGGACGTGCCGCTGCATTGGAGCCGCGGTCTCGCGGCCGGCACGGATGCCGTCGTCGTCATCGCCAACGAGTTCCTCGATACGCTCCCCGTTTCGCAATGGGTCTTCCGCCAACGCGCCTGGCGGCGACGCTGCGTCGACATCGACGCCGCAGGTGCGCTGATCTTCGCCGACGGCGCGGCGGAGGCGTCGTTGCCCATTCCGGCCGGCCTCGCCGCGCCGCGCGACGGCGACATCTATGAGTCCCGCGCGGCGGCGCTGGTGCCGTTCGCCGCACAGCTCGCCAGCCTTGGCGCACCCCTCGCCGCGCTGTGCATCGACTATGGCCACCCGCAACCGGGCTATGGCGACACGCTGCAAGCCGTCGCCGCCCACCGCTACACCGAGCCGCTGCAGGTGCCGGGGGAGAATGACCTCACCGCGCAGGTCGACTTCGCCGCCGCTGTCGAAACTCTGCGCGCCGCCGGCCTCGTCTGCGACGGCCCGGTGGCACAGGCGGAATTCCTCGGCCGCCTCGGCATCATCGAACGCGCCTCGAAGCTGATGGCGGCCAACGCAGCGCAAGCGGCTCAGGTCGAAGCGGGGATCGCCCGGCTCATCGCGCCGGGCGGCATGGGCACGCGTTTCCAGGCGCTCGGGGCCAGGACCCGCGATGTGGCCCCGCTGCCGGCGCTCCAGGCAATGGACACGGGCGCCGACGCGTCTTAGGTCTCGACGATGCTGCAGCCGCTCGAAGCCAAGTCCCTCGCCAGCCTCCCCGGCATCCGCCACGGGTTCTTCACCCGCCTCGGCGGCGTGTCTGAAGGACTCTATGCCAGCCTGAATTGCGGACCGGGTTCGGCGGACGCCACTCAGAACGTCACCGAGAACCGCGCCCGAGTAGCGCGCCACCTGGGCGGGCACCGGCCCGAAGTCGCCACCGTCTACCAGGTGCACAGCGGCGATGCGGTGGTCATCGACGGCCCGGTCGACGCCAGCGCCCGCCCCAAGGCCGACGCCGTGGTCACGCGCACCCCCGGCCTCGTCATCGGCATCCTCACCGCCGACTGCGCCCCGGTGCTCCTCGCCGACCCCGAGGCTGGGGTCGTCGGCGCCGCGCACGCCGGCTGGCGGGGCGCCGTCAGCGGCGTCATCGAGGCGGCGGTGGCCAGCATGGAAAGCCTTGGCGCCCGGCGAAATCGGATAGTCGCGGCAATCGGGCCGGCCATTAACCAAGTTTCATATGAAGTCGGTCCAGACTTCGAAGAAGCCTTGCTTAAAAGCTGCCCGTCCAACGAAGTGTTTCTTGCCCGCAATAGAGATCACGGGCGGTCGCACTTCGACCTTCCGGGCTTTGTCGAGATGCGGCTGCAAGCAAGCGGTGTCGGTCAGGTTGAGCGTCAGAGTGCGTGCACGTATGCGAACGAATCGCTTTTTTTCAGCTACAGGCGCTCTCAGCACCGTTGCGAGCCCGATTACGGCCGCCAAATCTCCGCCATTGTCGTGGCTTAATTGCACAATCCACAATGGCGTCCTGCGTTTCTATCGGGGAATTACTATCGGACGCCAGGTCGTTCGGATTCGATCTGGACGCGGCAGTAATGACTGGTTAGACGATTCTGGAGAGGTACCGGTCATTAAGGAGTTCAAGGCCGCAAGGTTCGTACGCCGGCCGCCGGAAGAAACAGCGGGTACTCAACGGGGGAGCGTCGCCGTGACGACCTTTGATACTGCTGCGGCTTGGCAAAAAACGAAGCCTTTAGCATTCGCATTGATCTCGGGCTGCATGGCCCTCGGATTGGCCGGATGCGAAACTGCCAATTCGCTTACATCTTCACTCTTCGGTTCGAGCAACGAGGCGCCGACTGCTTCGGTCGCCCCGCCGCCGCTCGCCACCTCGAGGGGTGCGCAATTCGCCGTCGCTCCGGTCATCGGTCCGCCCGAGAACGTCTCGGGCGAGCTGCGCAATCAGCTGATTGCCGACATGGAGCGGCAGGGCATCCGCGTCGCCAAGACGCCCGACGAGAAAGCGGAGTACACGCTCCGTGGCTACGTGGTGTCGTCGCTGGAGAAGAAGGGCACCAAGTCGAAGGTGTCCTACATCTGGGACGTGACGGATGCCGGCGGCAAGGGCGTTCACCGCGTCAGCGGCGAAGAGACCGTGCCCTCGGGCAAGAGCAAAGATCCATGGACGGCGGTGACGCCGACCCTCGTGCAATCCATCGCCGGCAAGACCGTCACCTCGGTGACGGCCTGGATGCCCGGCGCCGGGGCCACCCCAGCGGTGGCCAGCGCGGGCACCGCCGGCGGCATGGTGCAGACCGCGGCAACGACGCCGGGGACCTATTCGCCGCCACCGGCCGCGTCGAAGCCGATCGTCACCGGCAGCACCGGCACGGGCGCCGTCAAGGCGCTGGTTCCTACCGTCACCGGCGCGCCGGGCGACGGCAGCTCCACCCTGCGCGTAGCGCTGCAGCGTGAGCTGACGCGCAGCGGCGTCGCCCTCACCGACACGCCCTCGCCCGACACCTACGTCGTCGAAGGCAAGGTGGCGATGGGCGCCGGCAAGGACGGCAAGCAGCCGATCACCATCGACTGGAGCGTCACCGATCCCTCCGGCAAGAAGCTCGGCACCGTGTCGCAGAAGAACGAGGTTCCGCAGGGCTCGCTCGACGGCTCGTGGGGCAAGACGGCGGATGCGGCAGCGGCGGCGGCGGCGCAGGGAATCGTTAAGCTCCTGCCGCAGCAGACGCAGCGAACCAGCTCGAACTGAAGCGCAACTGCCAAGTCACGCCGCGTCAACTTTCCGACGGCAATATGAGGGCCCCGCCGTTTACAGGTGTGGGCCCTCTTGCTAGAAGCCCGGCGAACGGCTGTGGAGGCGTCATCATGCCCTTCGATCCCCGCCCTGAGGGCCGTGGCCAACTTTCGATGAAGATCGTCGCCGGCAACTCCAACCGCCCCCTTGCCGAGGCGATCTGCGCGCACCTGAAGGTCCCCCTCACCAAGGGCCAGGTGAAGCGCTTCGCCGACATGGAGATCTTCGTCGAGATCCAGGAGAACGTCCGCGGCCAGGACGTCTTCGTGATCCAGTCGAACTCCTTTCCGGCCAACGACAACCTGATGGAGTTGCTGATCCTCATCGATGCGCTGAAGCGCGCGTCGGCAGCCCGCATCACCGCCGTCATCCCCTACTACGGCTACGCCCGGCAGGATCGCAAACCGGGGCCGCGCACGCCCATTACCGCCAAGCTCGTCGCCAACCTCATCGAGCGCGCCGGCGCCAACCGCGTCATGACGCTCGACCTGCATGCCGGCCAGATCCAGGGCTTCTTCGACATCCCGACCGACAACCTGTTCGCCGCGCCGGTGATGGTGCGCGACATTCAGGAGCAGCACAAAGGCAAGAACCTGATGGTCGTGTCGCCGGACGTCGGCGGCGTGGTGCGCGCCCGCGCGTTGGCGAAGCGCATCGAGGCACCCATCGCCATCTGCGACAAACGCCGCGACCGGCCCGGCGAATCCGAGGTCATGCACGTCATCGGCGACGTGAAGGGCATGCGCTGCATCCTCATCGACGACATCGTCGATTCCGGCGGCACGCTGGTGAACGCCGCCGAGGCCCTGCTGAAGCACGGCGCCGTCGAGGTGATGGCCTACATCACGCACGGCGTTCTTTCGGGCGGCGCCGTCAGCCGCATCCAGAACTCGAGGCTGAAGTCGCTGGTGATCACCGACAGCATCCAGCCGACCGCCGCCGTGCTGGCCGCCAAGAACATTCGCGTGCTGTCGATCGCGCCGCTCATCGGCGAGGCGATCATCCGCACCGCGCGCGAGGAAAGCGTCTCCAGCCTTTTCTACTAGCCGTCAGCGGAAGCGGGTGAGGGCGAAGACCGAGTAGCTCGACGGGCTGGGCAGCTTCTCCTTACCGCTCATGGCGTCGGCCAGCGCTTCGCCCAGGTCGGTGCCCGGGTCCGTCTCCTTCACGGCAATGACGATGAACGGCCGCTGCCAGCTGGTGCCACCGGTTTCGCAATCGGCGCACGGATCGCGGTACTGCCCGAGGTTGAGCGTCCAAATCGGCGTCGCGGCGGTGACGGCACCGGCGACGAGGCTCGCCGCCTGCTTGGCACGGCGCTCGGCCCGTGCGACCTCCTCGGCCGCGATGCCCTCTTGCGAGGCGGTGCCGACGGTGATCACCTCCTTGGCGTCGGCGAGCGCGCCGCGTACCTCGTCATCGAGCACGGCGGCGGCGAGCTGATCTCGCGGGATCGTCGTGCCGTCCTTCTCCAGATCCTCAGCGCTGCCGCGCACCCACAGGAAGCTCTTGTTGAGGACGACGACGTCGAACGAGCCACGGCGTCCGGCCTTGTCCTTGCCCTCGATGGCGAACACCGTCGAGTTGCGCGTCTGGCGCACCTCGGGGGCGATGGCGGCGGTTTCGACCTTCAACGGTTCGATGACCGTCCTGTGGATCTCGACGGCGCCATAGGTGGCAGCAGCGCCCGTCGTTGCGACGAGCATGGCGACACCCGCGTTCGTCTTGAACAGGCCGAGGAACCAGGAGAGGCGATCCCACCAACCCGCACCCCTGTCGTAGACACGATAGCCGCGCCACAACCAGCCGAGTATACCGCCGCGGCGGCGCTCGTCTTCCCGCGCAAGCGCGGTGTGCGCCGCAGGCTCCGGGTTGCCACACACAATCCACGCCACGACAAAGCCAATTGCGAATGCGCCGGCAAGGTACAAGGGGAGGTTGGCCATCAGGTCTTGCATGACATATCTCCCTCCTGACGTGTCGCCCGCGCCGATATACGGCTCGGCATCAAGTCGGCAACGCGTCGCGCGGAGGCAATCTGCACGAGGCGTGTTTCGTCGGCCGATCGTATCGCCGCCTCAGAAATTGACGTGCTGGATCACGTAGCCGGCGCCGAAAGCGATGAGGCCGGCGATGACGATCTGCGGCAGCACCGACACGAACTTACCGAGCAGTTCGACGAACGCATGGAACAAGGCGACCACCCCCGACCACAGCACCATGAACGCCTTGTACAAAATGTAGGCGATGGCGCCGAGGGCGATGACGAGGACGACGATCTTCCAGATCGGCAGCGCCTGCCAGTCGGACGAGAAGATCGACACGATCTGGCCGAAGGACCAAGTCCAGACGAGCTGCAGGAATTTGAAGATCGCAGCAATGCCCTGCTGCAAGAACGATACGATGGCGTTGATGATGCCTTCCACTTGCACCTCCCCTGACGATGCGTGCAGGCCGGCAAAATGCGACGGCCCCCCGCCGCCACACTGGCCCGGGCTCGTTGCCTGCGCAAGCTGCGCCGCAACACACTTGTCAGGCTTTTAGCCGGTAGCCGGTGTTGAAAATGCGCCAGATGACGGCGAGACAGACCAGCAGGAACACCACCGTCATGCCGAGGCTGACGGCGACGTTGACGTCGGAAATCTCGAAGAAACTCCAGCGAAATCCGCTGATCAGATACACGACCGGGTTGAACAGCGTCACCGTCTGCCAAAACGGCGGCAGCATGTTCACCGAGTAGAACGTGCCGCCCAAGAATGTCAGCGGTGTCACAATCAACAGCGGGATGATCTGCAGCTTCTCGAAGCCGTCGGCCCAGATGCCGATGATGAAGCCGAACAGGCTGAAGGTCACCGCCGTCAGGACGAGGAAGGCCAACATCCAGAACGGGTGGGCGATGTGCAGGGGCACGAACAGCGCCGCCGTGCCGAGGATGATCAACCCGAGGATGATCGACTTTGTTGCCGCCGCACCGACATAGCCGAGC
>CAZOOS010000153.1:0-6351 GCA_964581475.1 uncultured Hyphomicrobium sp. | reverse complement strand
AGCCGCCGGGGATCTTGCCGGCGGCGTAGGTCTTCTCCTGGTAGTTCACGGTCAGGGGGAAGAAGTCGACGCCGGGCTTCGGGGCCTTCGCAGCGACGACGGTGGCGAGAACGCTGGTCTCACCGTACTGGGCGTAGACAGCCGCGTCGGCCTGGCGCGCGATGCGCCCCGTCTCGAGCGTCAGCTTGCGGCCACCCCAGTCAATTTCCACGCGATGGATGTCGAACATGTTCGTTCTTTCGTTAATCTGGTTTCTCTCTCGTAGCGATACGCAGTCGGCCGGAATGCCGGTTGCGCGGGCCTTCGGTCATGGCCGAGGCGCGAGGCGAGTGGGCCTCAAAGGATGCAGGCGGAGGGCCGGGAATGTTTTGAGCGCCGGCCTTCCGCGCGCTTGTTGTCAGCGGCGGATGCCGAGCTTCTCAATGATGCCCTGGTAGCGCTGCTCGTTCTTGCGCTTCACGTAGTCGAGAAGCTGGCGGCGCTGGCTCACCATCTTGAGGAGGCCGCGGCGCGAATGATTGTCTTTCTTGTGCAGCTTGAAATGCTCGGTGAGGTGATTGATGCGCTCGGTGAGGATCGCGATCTGCACTTCCGGCGAGCCGGTGTCGTTGGCCTTGGTGGCATTGTCTTTGATGAGCGCAGTTTTGCGCTCAGCGGAAATCGACATCGGGCATCCTTTCTTTGAGGTGTGGGAGAGGGCTTGGCCCTCGAAGGGCGGCCACAGCCGGGATGTCGTCCAGCAGGGTCGCAGCGGTGGCCGTCTTATACACCAGCCGGGCATCCTCGCGAGCACAAATCGGGCCCCGCGGCGGTATTGGCGCAGCCCGCTGTTCCCGCTTTGTGCAGGCAACCGTCATTAACCGAAATTGAACACGCGGGTCGGCCGGAAGGCGCCCTTCTCGAGTTCCCCCAGCGCCAGAATGCGGCCCTTGAAGTGCGCGTAGGCGGCACCGTTGAGCACCGGAGCGTCGCGGCCGCGCACCAGCACCGCCTGCCCGCGGGCAAGGTTGGCCGCATCGCCGGCGCCAACGCTGAGGCCGGGAATATCGTCGAGCGCCGCCTCGACCGGACGCAGGTGCGCGGCAATGTCGCCCGCCTCGGCCGCCGCCCGCAAGGCGTCGAGCGTCACCGACACGGCCTCGTCGAAGGCGCCGACACGCGTGCGCCGCAAGTTGATGACGTGCGCGGCGCTGCCGAGCGCGCGGCCCATGTCGCGAGCCAGGGCGCGCACGTAAGTGCCCTTGCCGCACTCGGCTTCCAGCACGGCCGCACCCTCGGTCATTTCGATTAGCCGCAGGTCCTCGACGACGATCCAGCGCGGCTCCAGCACCACATCCTCGCCGCTGCGGGCGAGGTCATAGGCGCGGTTGCCTTCCACCTTGATGGCGGAAAACTTCGGCGGCACCTGACTGATCTCGCCGGTGAAGTCGGCCAGGATGCTGTCGATCTCTTGCATCGTGGGGAGCTTTTCCGACGTGCGGATGACCTGGCCCTCGGCGTCGTCGGTATCCGTCTCGACGCCGAAGCGCACGGTGAAGCGGTAGGCCTTCTCGCCATCGACGGCGAACGGCACCGTCTTCGTCGCTTCGCCCAGCGCTATCGGCAGGATGCCCGTCGCCAAGGGATCGAGGGTGCCGGCGTGGCCTGCCTTTTGTGCCTCGAACAGCCGCCGCACGGCGCCGACCGCCTGCGTCGACGTCATGCCGAGCGGCTTGTCGAGCACCACCCAGCCGTGCACCGGGCTTCCCTTCTTGCGCCGAGACATTTGCCGCTAATCCTTGTCGAGGTCCTGGCGGACCTTCGAGCTGGCCAATAGCTGATCGATGCGGCTGGCCTCCTCGAACGTCTCGTCGCGGCGGAAACGGATGTCAGGCGCAAACTTGAGATTGACCGCCTGCGCCACCTCGGCGCGGATGTAGCGCCGGTTGCGCATAAGCGCCTCGATCACGGCGGCGGTATCCGTGTCGCCCAGGGTGACGACATATGCGGTCGCCAGCTTGAGATCTGGCGATAAACGCACCTCAGGCACGGTGATGACGTGCGAAGCGATGACATCATCATGGATATCGCCGCGCACCAGCATCTCCGCCAGCTTGTGGCGGATGAGTTCACCGATGCGAAGCTGGCGCTGCGTTGGCGGCGCACTCGATTTAGAGCTTCTGGTCAGCGGTTTTCTCCTTGGCTAGGGTAGCGAACGCAGCCGCTTCGTCGGGCGTCGCGAAGGCACGCTTCGGCACGATCCAGCCGATGCGGTTGTTGGGCCACAGCACCACGTGGCCGGGCAGATTGTCGACATGGCGGATGGCGGCCCACTTGTGCGTCCCGTCGGCGAGATCGGTCCTCGCCGAAAAGCCGCTCTCATCCGCAGTGAGTGCGACTTCGTAGTCGCCGAGACGCTGGTGGGCGAATTGGCGCCGGCGCTGCCATGGCACCACCGCGAACTGCAAGTCCAGAAGAAATAGCCCGAGCACTAGAAAGTACGCGGCCAAATACCAATCCCCGTAGACGGCCGCCGCGATCGCCGCCACGAACAAGAGAGTATCGAGCACCGCGTGAACGACGATTGCGATGCGCCGACCTCTGGTGAGGCGACGATAGGCACGCGACATCGCGACGTAGTCGTCGAGCGTCAACCGATAGCGGATTTGAAACTGCCTGGACACTTGCGTTCCGCGCCGGGATTGGACCGGCCGCGGCCTCTTTGGGTGAAAACGCCGAGGGCGGTGCGACACGCGCCCCGCCCCCTCTATTTCATTGCCGGCCCGAGATCATCGGAGCGGCAGAAGCCCACTAAAGCGAGCGCATCACCGTCTCGACGTTGAAGCACTCGATGGCGTCGCCAGCGCGAATATCCTGGTAGTTGGCGAACGCCATGCCGCACTCCTGGCCGGCCGGCACCTCGCGGACTTCGTCCTTGAAGCGCTTGAGCGTCGACAGCTTGCCCTCGTGGACGACGACATTGTCGCGGATGAGGCGCACATTGGCGCCGCGCTCGACCTTGCCTTCGGTGACGCGGCAACCGGCGACCTTGCCGGTCTTCGAGATGTTGAACACCTCGAGGATCTCCGCCTTGCCGAGGTAGATTTCGCGGATGGTCGGTGCCAGCAGGCCTGACATCGCCGCTTTCACGTCGTCGACCAGATCGTAGATGATGTTGTAGTAGCGGATCTCGACGCCATCACGGTCGGCGAGCGCCTTCGCCTGCGCGTTGGCACGCACATTGAAGCCGACCACCACCGCCTTCGACGCGTTGGCCAGCGCCACGTCGGACTCGGTGATGCCACCGACGCCCGAATGCACGATCTGCGCGGCGACCTCGTCGGTGCCGAGCTTGCGGAGCGAACCGGCGATGGCTTCCACCGATCCCTGCACATCGCCCTTGACGAGAAGCGTGAAGTCCTTGCGCCCCGTTTCCTTCAGCGACTGCATCATCTGCTCGAGCGTGCGCGGCGTGCCGGCAGAGCCCATGGTGTCGCGACGCTTGCGCACGCGGTAGTCGGTGATCTCGCGGGCGCGGCCCTCGCTCTCGACGACGGCGAACTGGTCGCCGGCTTCAGGAGCCGAATCAAAGCCGAGAATCTCGACCGGAATGGACGGGCCGGCCTCCGACACGTTGGCGCCAAGCTCGTCGATGAGGGCGCGCACGCGGCCCCATGCCTTGCCGGCAACGACGATATCGCCGACGCGCAACGTGCCACGCTGCACGAGCACCGTGCCGACCGGACCACGCCCGCGCTCGAGCTTGGCTTCGACGACGATACCCTCGGCGGAACGGGTGCGGCTGGCCTTGAGGTCGAGAATTTCGGCCTGCAGATGGATGGCTTCCAGCAGCTTGTCGAGGTTGGTGCGCTTCAGCGCCGAAACCGGCACCTCGAGCGTCTCGCCCGACATGCTTTCGACGACGATCTCATGCTGCAGCAGCTCGGTTCGCACGCGGTTCGGGTCCGCCTGCGGCTTGTCGATCTTGTTGATCGCCACGATGATCGGAACGCCTGCCGCCTTGGCGTGGTTGATCGCCTCGATGGTCTGCGGCATGACGCCGTCGTCGGCCGCCACGACGAGCACGACGATGTCGGTGACCTTGGCGCCGCGGGCGCGCATGGCCGTGAAGGCTTCGTGGCCCGGCGTGTCGATGAACGTCACCTTGTTGCCCAGCGGTGTCGTCACCTGATAGGCGCCGATGTGCTGCGTGATGCCGCCCGCCTCGCCGGCGACGACATTCGTCTGCCGGATGGCGTCGAGCAGCGACGTCTTGCCGTGGTCGACATGGCCCATGATGGTGACCACAGGAGCGCGCGGCTCGAGATCGCCCTCCTCGTCCTTTTCACCGATGAAGCCGGTTTCGACGTCGGCCTCCGACACGCGCTTGGGCGTGTGGCCAAACTCCTGCACGATGAGCTCGGCGGTATCGACGTCGACCACATCGTTGATCTGATGCATCGCGCCTTCTTTCATCAGATATTTGATGACGTCGACGGCGCGCTCGGCCATGCGGTTGGCCAGCTCCTGGATGGTGATGACCTCGGGGATCACCACTTCGCGGACGATCTTCTCGCGCGACTGGGAAATTCCCATCGCCTTGAGCTTCTCGCGCTCGCGCTTGCGCTTAAGCGAGGCCAGCGAGCGTTCGCGCTGCTTCTCGTCGAAGGCATTGTTGATGGTCAGCTTGACGCGCTCGCGCTTCTCGTCCGGCTTGGGCGTCGGTGTGCGCGTGGCGCCCGGCTTACGGAGACCCTTGGGGCCGCCGCGGTTGTCGTCTTCCTCGTTGGTGACGGGAGCGCGCGTGATACGCTTTGGCGCTTCCGCATCCGTCTTCACGCGGGCCGGTGCCGGAATGTCGATCTCGCGCGGACGGCCGCCTTCACGCGGCTGCAGCGCCGGGTTGTAGGACGTGCGCGGACGCGCGCCGCCGTCGCCGGGGCGCGTCTCGCCGGAGCGCGGCGGGCGTGCCGACGATGGCGTCGATGAAGGTGAAGGTGCACGCGCTTCCGGCGCGCGCGCCGTTGCGGGCGCGGGTGCCTCTGCCCCGACCGGCGCCGCGGTGACGGGCGGCGGCGGCGCATCAGCCGCGATTACGGCTTCGCGCTCGGCCCGGGCGAGATCCTCGATGCGCTCGACGTCGTTGCGCTCGCGCGCGGCGGCCAGTGCGCGTGCGCGTGCGTCGCGCTCCTCGTTGGAGAGGCTGCGGCCAGCGGGGCCTTTGTCGGCAACAGGCTGCGGTTGCGGCTGCGCGGGCTTGCGCGCCACTGCCGGCTCCGAGACGGGAGCAGCGACGCTCGCGACTTCCGACTCGGCGCCGCCAGAGCCTCCGAGCTTACGTGTCTTGCGCTTTTCGACGACCACCGACTTGGAACGGCCGTGGCTGAAATTCTGCCGGACATGGCCGCTTTCGACCGTCCGCTGCAGCGACAGCGGCTTACGCGCGCCTCCGCGGAGTGTCTTGTCGGTGGTGTCCTTGGTCTCTGTCATGCTCTTCTCGTTGAACTCCGAAAAACCGTACAACCTGCCTTCAGGATGCACTTAAGCCCGACCGATAGCGCCTTAAGCGCTCGGCCTCGCTTAGAAACCGTCTAGTGGCTCCACCTTGTATGAGGCCAGCATGTACCACATTTGACCGGCCCATGGCCAAGCTCAATTCTTCGATGGTGAGCCAATCAACAATTGGCACTGACTGACCCTTATCTCGTTGAATTGCCGTGAACTTGCGGTCCAGCTTACGCCGTCCCTCAGCCGTGCCGTCGCAGCCATGCAGAAGTGCCACGGCGCGTCCGCCATCGAGCAGCTTTTCGACCTTCTCGGCCCCCGTGTGGACGAGACCGGCCTTGTTGGCGAGCGACAGGGCGTTGAGGAAGCGCTTTACAAATAGTGCGTCGATCACCTCCGGCAAGTCCGGGCGAACCGTTACCTGCCGCTTCAGACTCTTGGCGAACGCATTCACCTTGACCGCTGCCTCGACGGCCGACCGCTCGGCCGTCACCCACACGCCGCGTCCCGGCAGCTTACGGGCGACATCGGGAAAGATGGTCCCGGAAGGATCGGCGACAAACCGGATCAGGTCGTCGGGCGGCAGCTCGGCGCGCGTGACGATGCAACGGCGGAGCGAGCCCCGCACGTCCCCGTCGTCTGCGTCTTCCAGCGGCTGCTGCTCAGCGCCCAATCCGATGTTCCTCTCCTCCCGGCCATCACCAACTAACCTTCGACGGCAGTTTCTTTGCCGCCTTCGGCAGCGGTATCTTCGCCACCCTCGGTTTCCTCTGCGCCGGCTTCCTCAGCCGGTTGCTCGAGGTCCTCGGCCTTGATCCAGCCGGCGAGCACGCGCGCCGACATGATCATCTCCTCGGCTTCCTTGCG
>CAZOOS010000152.1:0-6436 GCA_964581475.1 uncultured Hyphomicrobium sp. | reverse complement strand
ACGAACAGCGAGGCCTTGCGCACTTCGAGGCCGCCCGTCGGCGTGCTGCCGCCGAGCACGAACACGCTCTTCACCTCGGGGATGGTCTTGAGCACCTTGACCATCTGATCGGTGGTGACGCGCGTATCCTCCAGCGTCGCCCCCGGAGGAGATTCCACCGACACGACGACGCGCGAGGTGTCCTCATCGGGCATGAAGCCGGTCGGCAGCAGGGTCGTGGCGTAGATCGAGCCGGCGAACAGCCCGAGGCCGGCGACGAGCGTCAGATAGCGGACTTTGAGGGTGGCGCGCAGGAAGCCGACGTAGGCGCGCATGACGAGGCCGTCGCCTTCGAGTTTTTCGGGTACGGGGCGCAGGAGATAGGCTGCCATCATCGGCGTGATGAGGCGCGCGACCAGCAGCGAGATCAACACGGCGATGGCGACCGTCAGGCCGAACTGACGGAAGTATTGCCCGGCGATGCCGCCCATGAACGAGACGGGGGAAAAGATGGCGACGATGGTCAGCGAGATGGCGATGACGGCGAGGCCGATCTCGTCGGCGGCTTCGACGGCGGCACGATACGGCGACTTGCCGGTGCGCATGTGGCGCACGATGTTCTCGATCTCGACGATGGCGTCGTCGACGAGGATGCCGGTGACGAGCGTGATGCCGAGCAGGCTGACGAGGTTGAGCGAGAAGCCGAGCAGCTCCATCGCCCAGAAAGTCGGAATGGCGGACAGGGGCAGGGCGACGGCGGCGATCAGCGTCGCGCGCATGTTGCGCAGGAAGATGAGCACGACGAGCACCGCCAGCACGGCGCCTTCGATCAGCGTCTCCATGGCGGAGGTATAGTTGCCGCGCGTGTAAGCCACGGCGTCGTCGATCTTGGTCACGCGCACATTGGGGTATTGCTTGCCGAGCTCTTCCACCTTGGCGTTGACCACGTCGGCAACCGAAAGCTCGCTCGAGCCCTTCGAGCGGAACACCGAGAAGGTGACCACGGGCTCGCCGTTGAGGCGCGCGAACGAGCGCTGCTCGCTGGCGTCGTCGATCACCTGGCCGAGATCGGACAGGCGTACGTGCCGCTTGCCCGGAAGCAGGATCTTGGTGTCGGCAAGCTCCTCGACCTTGCGTGCGCCGGCGAGCGTGCGGATGGCCTGCTCCTGCCCGCCGACCTCGCCGCGGCCGCCGCCCAAATCGACGTTGGTGGCGCGCACCTGGGTGTTCACCTCGGCGGCGGTGATGCCGAAGGCAAGCAGGCGGTCGGGATCGAGCAGGATGCGAATCTCGCGATCGACGCCGCCGTAGCGCTCGACGCGGCCGACGCCCTTCTGCCCCTGCAGTTGGCGCTTGATGACGTCGTCGACGTGCCACGAGAGCTGCTCGAGCGTCATGCCCGGCGAAGAAGCCGCGAACGTGAGGATCGACTGGCCTTCGACGTCGATGCGCTGGACGATCGGCTCGTTGATATCGCGCGGAAGATCGAGACGGATCTTGTCGATGGCGTCCTTGACGTCGTTGAGCGCGCGATCCTGGTTGATCTCCAGCCGGAACTCCATGACCGTCGTCGACATACCGTCGGTGACGGTCGACATGATGTGCTTGACGCCGGTGATGTTGGCGACGGCGTCCTCGACCTCCTTGGTGACCTGGCTCTCGAGCTCGGCCGGCGCGGCGCCCGACTGGACGACGGTGATCGAGACGAGGGGCACGTCGATGTTGGGAAAACGCGTGACCGGCAACGTCATGAAGCTGATGACGCCGAGCAGCGTCAGCACCGAGAACAGCACGATCGCCGGCACCGGCCGGCGGATCGACCATGCCGAGATATTGAGACGCATTATCTCGCCTCGCTGATCTTCGGGTCAGGGCCGACGGTACGCACGGCATCGCCATTGCGTAAGAAGGTGCCGGCGCGGGCAACGACGACATCCCCTTCGGAGAGCCCCTCTTTGACCTCGACGAGGCCACGGGCAAACAGTCCGGATTTGATGTTGCGGCGCACGACGCGGCCATCGCGCACGATCTGCACGAAGGTCCCGCCGGCGTCGAACACGACAGCCGACGAGGGCACGCCGATGCCGTGGCTCTGCGCCGTCTCGATGGCACCGCGCGCGAACGAGCCGATGCGCAGGCGAGCATCATTGCCGAGGAAGATGCGCACGCGGCCGAGGCGGGTCAGCTTGTCGACTTCCGGCGAAACGAGGCGCACCGTGCCTTCGACATCGCCGACGCCGGCGACATTGACGCGCGCCTTCTTGCCGGTCGTCACCTTGGCCAGCTCGGTCTCGATGACCTCGGCGTCGAGTTCGATCTCGCTGCGGGCAATGATGCGGAACATCGGCTCGGCGGCGCCGGCAGCCATGCCGCCGATGCGCGCCGTGCGCCGGCTGACAAGACCGTCGGCCGGGGCCCTCACATCCGTATTCGAGCGCTTCCACAACAGCTCGCGGCGTTGCGCCTCGACCTGCGCCTTTTCCGCCTGGGCGAGCTGCAAGCCGCCGCGCGCTGCCGCCAGTTGGGCCTCGGCACTCTTAGCGGCTGCCTCGCGCTGATCGAACGTCGTGCCCGAGAGGTAGCCGGAATTCTTCAGCGGCTTGGCGCGTTCGAAGTTCGCCCGTGCCTCGGAAAGCTTTGCCGTCATGTCGGCGATCTGGCTTTCCGACTGCGAGATCGCAGCCTGCCACCGCGCCAGCATGGCCTCCTTCTGCGCCAACTGCGCGTCGAGAGATTCCTGCACGAGGATGGCGAGAACGTCGCCCTTCTTCACCCGGTCGCCCTCGTCGACTTTCAGCTCGAGCACGCGAAAGCCTTCCACCTCGGGCGCCACGAGGATCTCATCGCGCGGAACGAGCGAACCGGAGACCGTGACCATCTCGGTGAAGTCGGCCTGCGTCGCCTTAATGATCGACACGGCCGGCGGCAGCGCCGCCTTGGGTATGTGTTCGTCGTGGCTGAGATCCGCCCGGCTGTCGCCGCTCCAGTAGGGGACGAGCTGCGGCACCGAGTGGGGGACGACGAACATGCCGCCGCCGGCGATAACGCCGAGCACCACGAGAATAAGGAAAAATCGCTTCATGATGGCTTCGGCTCCGCGTCCTTGTCTTCTTCGGTCGTTTCAGTTTTCGGCTGGACGTTGAGCAGCTTGCCGATGAGCGCCATGGCGGCTGGGACGAGCGCCTTGGCGTCGAAGGTGGGATCGAGCGCGCGGCGCATGAACATGCCGTCGCCGATCACGGAGAACAGTTTGGTGAGCGTCGGAATGTCCACATCGGGGGCGATGCGGCCTTCCGCTTGCAGGGCCGCGAACAGTTTCTCGAAGCTGCCGTGCACATAGCGGTCGACCGAGCGATAGATCTCCCCGACCTTCGGATTGCGCGTAGATTCCAGTCCGATCTCGAGGCACATGGTCCGCTTGTGAGCCGGCTCCTCATCGAAGTAGTGGTTGCCGAGCTGCGACAGCGACTGCATGAGATCGGTCGACGCCGACAGGTCGGCGAAGCGCTCGGCAAAGTCGGAACGGTCGCGCTCGGCGAGGCCGGCGATCAGGTCTTCCTTCGAATTGAAGTAGACGTAGAGGGCGCCGGGGCTGATCAACGCCTCCCGGCAGATGTCCTGCATGGTCGTGCGGTGAAAGCCGGCGCGCGCAAAGCACACCTCGGCGGCATCGAGAATGTGCTCGCGGCGGGCGCGCTGGGTCGCTGGTTTGAGCTTGGGCATCGAGCCGACCACCAAGAGTTTCTAAAGGCGTGCCCGAGAATGGCACAAAACAAAACGAACGACCGTTTTGTTTGCACTCTATCGTGGCAGGGTGATGGCGTCTGTAGTGTCGGTGACAGACGGCGAGATTTGTCGCACCGGCGCGCTCCGCCGGCCGCTTCTGACTCAGAACTGGGTCAGCAGGTTGGCGGTCGTATACGGGTCCTCGAGCGACTGTGCCTCATCGAGGAAGCGGCCGGAAAAGCCGCCTGACAGGGAGAACTCGCCGCCATTCCAGGCATAGCGTGCAAACACGCCGGCCCGCGCATCCTCGCCGAGATCGTTGGCGTTGATGCCGCCTTCCAGACCGAGGGAGACATCCCCGAAAACGCGATAGCCGCTGCGCAGCCGGGCGGCCGAGGTTTGATGCGCGCTGGTCCAGGACAGATCGAGAGAGGACCATCCGGCACTGCCGATATTGAGCCAGAACTCGGCCACGAGCTTTGGCCCAACCTCTTGCCCCTGCACCGGATTTTCCGGGTCGAACGGCCGCACGTCATGCTCGATAGCGGCAACGCCGGCGAAGGCCTTGGCGGTCAGCGGGCCGAAGCGCTTTAGATAGCCAACCAGGGCTTCGCCAAAGGCCGTCTCGGCCGTGAACGACACGAGCTCGCCGCGCCGCGCGCCGACATAAGTGTAGCCGCCGTAGCCGCCGGCAACGCGCAGCCGCAAGCCATCGCCGAAGATATCGCTGTGCGGGGCAACGGTCATGCCCGAGTAGATCAGCCAGACGTGCGCCGAAGCATCGGCGCCGCCCCAGACCTCCCGCCAACCGTGAGCGGCGGGATCGGCTCGGGCGGGCACATGCGAAGCGGTTGTCGCCACGACCGCGAACGCCATCACCGTGAGCCAAACAATGAAGGGTCTTGCCAACATACGACTGACACAGAACAAATAAAGAACAACGGAAAATAAAACAGTGGATTAACCATATGTGGCCTTATCTACAACTTGCAGTCAACGTCAATTAATGTCGTCGCCGTCTCGGATTGCTTTTGATGCTCGATAACGTTTTCGCGACGGCGGTGATTAACGTCTGTGCATAGAAGTCTTTTCTGTCATCCTGTGTACAGTTTCCACTGGTAACATTTTATTCGTGGGGTTGCTTCAAACCCTCAACGGAGACGGCCTCCAAGCCCCGGCTCCCCCGCCGCAATCAGGCCGTCCGCACCTAGGGAGGACGTACCATGGTTGCTCATGCGTCGAATTCGCATGCGAACGGCAAATCCCCTGCACATAATGCTTTTCAGATGTTCTTCGGTGGCCTCGAGAGCTTCGGGCAGGCCTATGACCCCTTCTTGAAGGGGTTGGCACGCACGCAACTCGAGGTGCTGGGTTTCGCCAACCGGCGGGCGCAGGCTTACATGCAGATCCCGGCCCAGGCTGCCCAATGCCGCACGCCGCAGGATCTCTTCAATCTCCAGAACCAGTTCTGGCGTGCCGCTTACGAGGACTACACGGAAAGCGCGGGGCGCGTGACCAACGCGCTCGCGGCCTGCGTGCCGCCGAACCTTGCGGCGCTGACCGACGAGGCGCTCAACAGCGCGCACGACTACATCGCCTTCCCCGAGGCGAAGGAGCAGCAGGGCAGCGGTCGCTCGCGCGAGCGCAAGGCGGCGTAGGTCGCAAACGACGAACGGCGGTATCCAAGCCGGTGGCGCATGCGGCGCCCCGGATGAGGCTGGTCGGCCGTCATGCCGGATACGCCGGCGCTTGGCCGCGGCGTCCCCGCTATTTCAACTCCACCAACGCTTCCTTGAACCCGGCGAGCGAGATCGGAATGCCGATGCCCGCTTCTTCCGCTTGGAAGATGATGAAGATGGCGGTCTTGCCGTTCTTCAATTGCTCGATCAACGGATCCTCCACCACCACCTGCGCGTAACACGCGAATGTATGGCAGCGCAGAAACGGCGCGTGCCCGACGTCCTTATCGTCGATCTTCAAACCGAGGCCGGGCGGCAGCAGGATGCCCAGGGGCGCAAACACGCGCAAAACCCGCGTGCCGTTGGAGAACTTCTGGAAGTAGACGGTTAGACCGATGTTGTCCTTATCCTCGGCGGTGACGCTCTGCACCAGCGCGCACACCTCGTTCTTGGCGCCGGGTGGGGGATCCTTGCAGACGATCTGCCAATCACCGTGCTGCCCTTTGACCGTTCCCTCCTGCGCCGCGGCGGGAATTGCCGCAGATGCGAGCAACAGCAAGCCGGCCGCAAATCGGTTCGAGACCCGGCGAGCCGAGTGTGGGGCCGCGCCGCGTGCACTGCGGCAAAATTCGCCGTCAGGCGATCCAATGTTCGGCACGCGCTGCTCCTGAAAATCTGCCCTGGCGCCGGCTCGACGCGCACAATGTGGAAGGCGAGGTGAAGGCTTCGTGGTGTTCCCGGAATCGGGCCAAAGTTTGTACCTGACGCACGTCAGGTTGCACACTTGTGCGAGGCGAATTCTTAGCGGCGCCACAACGCGTGGAAATGCCGCATTAAGCTTGACTTGAGGCACGGAAGTCGATTGTGCTCTTAGTGGACTTGGGGACGTGCGTCCTGCGCTTGGTGGCTTCGGCGTCAGCGCGGTATGTTCGGGCGAACTGTTCAAAAAAGGCAGCGCCTGTCGTGGGGAGGCCTCGGCCAACGAGCCGAGCAGCACTGGGAGCGGATGAATGTTGAGACGACTGCTTTGCTCGGCACCTGCCGCAGCATTT
>CAZOOS010000151.1:0-6445 GCA_964581475.1 uncultured Hyphomicrobium sp. | reverse complement strand
CTTCCAACTTCTGCGCTCGAATGATCTCATTTGGTCGCGCATGGTGCGCGACTACCTAATGGGCGAGCGGCGTCCGTTGTTCGACCTTATGGCCTGGAACGCCGATTCAACGCGCATGCCGTATCGCATGCATTCCGAGTACTTGCGCCAGTTCTTCCTCTGCAACGATCTCGCCGAAGGACGATATCGCGTCGATGGGCGCCCGGTAGCCTTGACGGACGTCGCTGTTCCCATGTTTGCTGTGGCCACAGAGACCGATCACGTCGCTCCGTGGCGCTCGGTTTACAAGCTGCACCTGTTGCTCGACACCGACATCACATTCCTTCTGACCACGGGCGGCCACAATGCGGGGATCGTGTCGCCCCCGGGCGGTTCGTCGCGATCCTACAGGGTGCACACGAAAGCGGAGCAAGACGCCTATCTGGATCCTGACAGCTGGCAAAAAATCATGCCGGCGCACGCCGGTTCCTGGTGGCCGGAATGGACAGCGTGGTTGACCGGGCACTCGACGGGACTGGAAAGTGCTATCGTTCCGGGCGGTGGCCAGCTTGTTCCGCTCTGTACGGCACCGGGCACGTACGTATTGCAGACCTGATTTGCCGGCCGGGCTTTTTGCTGGCGCTATCGCCGGGAGGGATTGCGTCTCGCAGCGCGGCGCCATTGTCGAGCAGGAGTGAGCCATGATCACGTTGGAAGACTGCATCGCCTTTTGCGGGCTGACCGAGGCCGAGGTGCTGGCCATCGCCGAACACGAGCATGTGCCGGAGATCGCAGCAGCGGCCCTTGCCGAGACGCTCCTCAAACAACGCCGGGGGGTCGACAAGATCCATTGCATGATCGTCGATGACATTCGCGCAGCCCTGCGCCGGGGCGATCGAAAGCACGCGAGCGAACTGTTCGCGGCGTTGCGGCACTTCCTGTCCACGTACCCCGAGCACATGCACTGAAGTGCCCTCCGACACGCAGCCCGCAGACCCAGTCGAAATTGCGCGCATCGCCAGCTTAGCCTCTCTGCCGGCCGGCCTCAGCGGCCATCAGGCCGCGATGCTGTTGCGGAAGTTCGGTCTCAACGAGTTGCCGGCCCCCACCAGCAAAGGCTTTATCGAGCGCGCCGCGGCGCAGATTGCCAATCCGCTGATCTACGTCCTGCTGTGCTCAGCGGCCATCAGCGCGCTGCTCGGGCACGCCGTCGACACGGCCATCATACTCGCCGTGGTGGTTGTCAACGCCGCGATCGGCATCGTGCAGGAGGGGCGCGCCGAACAGGCCCTTGCAGCCATCCGCAACTTGATAAGTGCGCGGGCCTCGGTACGCCGTGACGGGCGTCGCATCGTCATTCCGGCAAGTGAGATCGTCCCCGGGGATATTCTGCAGCTCGAGGCCGGAGACCGCGTCGCGGCGGACGGCCTGCTGATCAAAGCGCGCAATCTGCTGATCGACGAGTCCATCCTCACGGGCGAGTCGGTGCCGGTCAGCAAGGCGCCGTCCCCGCAGCAAGGGGATGGGCCCGCCGACGATGCGTCGTCGGTGCTCTCCGGTACGCTCGTGGCAGCCGGGCAGGGAACCGTCTTGGTGACAGCGACGGGCATCCGTACGCGGCTCGGCCGCATTACCAACCTGCTCCAGCGCGTCGAGGTGCCGGAGACCCCGCTCATCCGCCAGATGAATGTCTTTGCGCGGCGTATAACAGCCGCCACTCTGGTATTGTCAGCCCTGGCATTCGCCTACGCCTGGCTCGTCGGCGGCTACCCGATCGCGGAAGCCTTCATGATCGTCGTCGGCATGGCCGTCGCGGCAATCCCTGAAGCCCTTCCGGCGGTGACCACGATCACGATGGCGGTGGGCGTGCAGCGGATGGCGAAGCGCCATGCCATCCTGCGGCGGCTGCCGGCAATCGAGACGCTCGGCTGCGTGTCGACCATCTGCTCGGACAAGACCGGGACGCTGACGAAGAACGAGATGACCGTCGCGCGGCTGGTGACATCCGAGGCTTGCTTCCGTATCGGAGGCGTCGGCTATGCGCCTCGCGGCGCCTTCATGCTCGATGGTCTGGAGGTCGACGCTGATCGCGATGCGAGCCTGATGCAGCTCATCCGGGCGGCCGCCCTGTGCAACGACGCTGCCATGCGCGAGACGGAGCATGGCTGGGTTGTCGACGGCGATCCGCTTGAAGGAGCATTGCTGGTGGTAGCCACCAAGGCCGGCTTGAGCACCGACACTCTTCGGCGAAGCAATCCGCGGCTCGACGAGATTCCGTTCGATGCCGCGCACCGGTACATGGCAAGCCTACATCGCTGCCTCGACAGCACGGACCACCTCTATGCGAAGGGCGCGCCGGAGCGCATCCTCGAGATGTGCGGCCGGCAGAGAGTGACCGGCGGCGTCGCTGCCATTGATCGCGCCTACTGGCACCAGGCGGTCGAGCAGCTCGCCGCTACTGGCTTCCGGGTCATCGCCGTGGCTTCCAAGCCCATGCCGGAGAAGGGCCGGCTCGCATTCGCCGATGTGGCGGATGGCCTCGTGCTCGAAGGCTTGATCGGGCTGATCGATCCGCCCCGCGAGGCGGCGATCGCCGCGCTCGCCCAGTGCCGCAGCGCCGGCATCGCCGTGAAGATGATAACGGGGGATCACGTCCGCACGGCGGAGGCGATCGCGCGCCAGCTCGGGATCGATGTGAGCCAGCCTGCGGTCGCGGGCGAACGCCTCGATGCGCTCGATGGCGATGCGCTGCGCCGTCTCGTGGCCAAGACAAACGTGTTCGCCCGTGCAACGCCGGAGCACAAGCTCCGGCTGGTCGAAGCACTGCAAGCGCGCGGCGACGTCGTTGTAATGACCGGCGATGGCGTGAACGATGCCCCCGCGCTGAAGCGCGCCGACGTCGGCGTCGCCATGGGGCGCAATGGAACCGAAGCTGCCAAGGAAGCGGCGGCAATGGTGCTCGCCGACGACAACTTCGCGTCCATCGTCGCCGCCGTGCGCGAAGGACGCGCCGTCTACGACAATCTGGCGAAGGTCATTGGCTGGACCATGCCGACCAACGGCGGCGAGGCCATGATCATCATGCTGGCAATCCTGTTCGGGCTGACCATGCCGATCGCCCCTGTGCAGGTCTTATGGGTCAACACAATCACGGCCGTTGGCCTTGGGCTGGTCCTCGCATTCGAGCCGGCCGAGCCAGACATCATGCAGCGTGGACCGCGCGCCGCCAGCGAGCCGCTTTTGTCGAGATTTCTGTTGTGGCGCATTCTTCTCGTCTCGACCCTTTTTGCGCTCGGCGCTTTCGGCATCTTCGAACTGGCCCTGCATTGGGGCTATGACTTCGACACGGCGCGGACGATGGTCGTGAATGCGATTGTTGTGATGGAGATCGCGTATCTCTTCTCGGTGCGCTATCTGAGGTCCACCTCTTTCACGCTGCGCGGCGCCTTGGGGACGCCCGCCGTCTTGCTGGGTGTCGGCGGCGTCACGGCGCTTCAGCTCGCCTTCACCTACGTTCCGTTCATGAACGAACTCTTCGCGACGCGCCCGGTGCCGCTCGCCCCCGGGGTGATGATCATCCTGGTCGGCGTCGCTCTCTTCTTCATTTTGGAACTGGAGAAGCGGGTACAGCGCCAGTATGGCGACCTCATTGAGCAGAGCCTGGCCAAGGCGGCGCTCCTGATGCGCGGTTTGCGGCGCCCCCTACGACGATTTGCTGCTAAGCTTCGCCGATACGCATTCGGCGCACATCGTTAGGCGGCTATCGGGGCCACGCCGGCAAGCTTTTCAAGGGCCATGACATTGGTGAGGCGCAAGCCGTGATCCTCCGCTCTGACGAGTCCGCGCTGGTGCAGAGCCTTCAGCGCATCCGCAAGTCCGCCGATGCTGACTCCGAGGAGCTCTGCGACGAAGCCGGAAGCGAGGTTATCGGAAATAGCGCGCGGATCGCGGCCTCATACCCGTTGTTGAGCGATATGCCGATCAGCAACGCCGCAAGCTGCCGCTCGACGCGCTCTTCGCGCGTGGAACCAAATGCGGCGCGAAGGCCGCCGCGGCCAGGCGCTAAGAATGGAAACTCTGGGTGCGACCCAGGCTGAGGGATAACCGTCGGCTGCATGGTCTGCTCCATCGCTGAACGCAGCGTAGGAAACCACGGCGAGGTCGTCGTAAGTTGCGCGCTGTGCAACGTTTTGTAGATTTTTGTAACAAGCCGAAATCAAAAGGTGTCAGATGAGCTCGGCAGATTGGATTTCCCACTTTCCCGGCCTGCGTAAGCTCAAACCGGACGTTGCCAAGCCGTTGATCGAGATGAGCAAGGTCGTTCGGCTGCCGGCCGGCACGCTGATATTCGGACCCGGGCAGGCGCCTCAAGCCTATCTGCTCCTGATCAATGGCACCGTGCGGGTGCAGCAGGTTTCGGAAGCGGGCAGAGAAATCGTCCTCTATCGTGTTTCGGGTGGTGAAAGTTGCGCGCTCACGACCGCCTGCCTGATGGGCTATGAGGAATATCAAGCCGAAGGCATCGCCGAGACCGATGTCGAAGCCGTTTCCGTTCCGCGCGTGACATTCGACGATCTCATCGCCCGCTCGCCCGAGTTCAGGCGCTTCGTGTTCACTGCCTTCAGCAGGCGTGTAACCGATCTCTTCCGTGTCATCGATGAGGTGGCGTTCTCCCGAATTGACGTTCGCTTGGCGCAACGCCTGCTGGAGCTCGCAGACGCGAACCGCCACATCGATCTGACGCACCAGCAGCTGGCCGCCGAGCTCGGTACGGCGCGCGAGGTCGTCAGCCGCCAGCTCAGTGAGTTTCAGCGACGCGGATGGATCTCCACGTCGCGAGGGGCCATTGACATCTCTCAACCGGATGCGCTGCGCCAGCTTGCCGCGGCACCCTAGAGGTATGTGACTACGTCACATACGGCGCGCTCCCACAGGCCTATCACGCTCTCCAGTCACGAATTGGAGATGTGTCATGACCTGCAACGTCGGAACCTGGGACCGTAACCTGCGCATTGGCGTCGGGCTTGTTCTGCTTAGCCTCGTGTTTGTCGGGCCGCAGACACTTTGGGGTCTCGTAGGGCTCGTCCCTCTTATAACCGGACTTGCCCGCTTTTGCCTGGTCTATCGACTTTCCGGCGTGAATACGTGCGGCCTCGGCGGGTCATGATCAAAGGGGAGATCAAACCGTGCTGACCATCCCTCTGCTTCCCGGTGATCTTGTCTGCGCCGCCGCGGGCGTGTCGCCGGCAAGCGATCATCGGCAAGTGCTGAGATCGTCCGTCAACATGATGGTCTGGGGTGCCGTCGCCATCGGCGCGGCGCTCCGGCTTGCGCCCTAAGGAGTTGTCATGACGGAATTCACTCCCCTATCGGCGACCGCCGGCGGCGTCCTCATCGGCCTGTCGGCCGTGCTGCTGATGGCAACCACCGGACGCATTGCCGGCGTCAGCGGGAACGTCTCGCGCCTGCTGCCGCCATACGCCGACAATCAGCACTTCGTGCGGCTGGCCTTCGTGCTGGGCCTGATGGTGGCGCCTTGGCTGTTCGTCGCGCTTACGCAGCACGCCGCTGCAACGGACGTAACCGCGAATAGCACGCTGCTCGTGCCGGCTGGCCTGCTCGTCGGCTTTGGTTCGGTGTGGGGCAACGGATGCACGAGCGGACACGGCGTATGCGGGCTGGCGCGGCTATCGCTCCGTTCGTTCGCAGCAACGTCTGTCTTCATGGGCGCTGCCGCGCTGACCGTCTTCGTGACGCGCCATGTCACGGGAGGCTAGTATGCACACCGTCGCCACGCTTGCAGCAGGACTACTCTTCGGATTGGGGCTCGTCGTCTCCGGGCTGATCAATCCCGCGAAAGTTTTGAACTTTCTCGATATCGGCGGCGCCTGGGACGCGAGCCTCGCCTTCACGATGGGCGCCGCCGTCCTGACAACCGCTGTGGGCTACAAGATTGCCTTCAGGGGTAAGCCGATACTTGCCGACGGATTTCACCTGCCGGCTGCCACGGACATAGATGGCCGCCTCATCACCGGAGCGGCGCTGTTCGGCGTCGGCTGGGGGCTCGTCGGCTACTGCCCCGGGCCGGCCGTCGCGGCCCTGTCGTTGGGTTCCGCTTCAACGGCGGTGTTCGTCGCCGCGATGCTGGCCGGCATGGGAATCGCTCGCATGCTGGCACGAACACCCGCAACCCGGTCCTCGCGCGTTCTCGCGTCGATACCAACTTTTCGAGGAGGCACACCATGACGACCACCATCCCGCATCCGGTCGATCTCAGCGTCAAGCCCGAGGTCACGGCGTTCTTCGACGAGCCGACAAATACGGTCAGTTACGTCGTCAAGGATCCCAATTCCAATGCTTGCGCCATCATCGACAGCGTCATGGACATCGACTATGCCGCCGGCCGCATCGCGTATGAGTCCGCCGACGAGATCGTCCGCTTCGTGCAGGAGCAAGGCCTCAAGGT
>CAZOOS010000150.1:0-6467 GCA_964581475.1 uncultured Hyphomicrobium sp. | reverse complement strand
CGCACGCCGATGATCTACGCGACCATCAGCCTGACGGCGAATACGCTCGGCTCGATCGCCTTGTTCTTCCTCTTCCGCTCCTATGGATGGATGCCGCATCTCGGCATCGCCGTGGCGACGACGCTCGGCGGCTTCCTCAACGCGGGCCTGCTGTACGCGACGCTCGCCAAGCGCGGGTTCTTCGTCGCCGATGTGCGCCTCAAACGCGCGCTGCCCCGCATCCTGCTGGCGAGCGCCCTCATGGGCGCCGTGCTGTGGGGCGTCGCCACGGCGCTCGACGGCTCGTTCAAGCCGCCGACGTCGGAACTGGTGCGCGCCGGCGCGCTGATGCTCCTTATCGGCTCCGGTTTGCTCGCCTATACGATAGCGGTGTTTGCAACCGGGGCGCTCGACCTGCGCCAGGCGCGCAGCTTCCTCACGCGCCGCACACCGCCGCCCGGGCCACTCTGAACCAAGCCGGTCTTGCGCGGCGCCGCTTGCCGCGCCATAAACCCGCGCCAATCGCGCAAGGGGCTCCCATGGCATTCAAGGAACGCGTGTTTTCCGGCATGCAGCCGACCGGCAGCCTGCATCTGGGGAATTACCTCGGTGCCATGACCAATTGGATCGAGCTGCAGAAGACGCACGAATGCGTTTACTGCGTCGTCGACATGCACGCGATCACCGTTTGGCAGGATCCTGCAGAGCTGAAGCAGGCCATCCGCCAGGTGACGGCCGCTTACATCGCCTCCGGTCTCGATCCCAAGCGGAGCATCCTGTTCAATCAGAGCCAGGTGCCCGAGCACGCCGAGCTGGCGTGGGTGTTCAATTGCGTCGCGCGTCTCGGTTGGCTCAACCGCATGACGCAGTTCAAGGAGAAGGCCGGCAAGGACCGCGAGAACGCCTCGGTCGGCCTCTACGTCTATCCGAACCTGATGGCGGCCGACATTCTCGCCTATCGCGCCACGCACGTGCCGGTCGGCGACGACCAGAAGCAGCATCTGGAGCTGGCGCGCGACATCGCGCAGAAGTTCAACAACGACTTCAAGGCGTCGATCGAGGCGGCCGGCTACGCCGATGGGCAGTTCTTTCCGCAGCCCGAGCCGGTGATCACCGGACCGGCGACGCGCGTCATGAGCCTGCGCGACGGCACGAAGAAAATGTCGAAATCGGATGCATCGGACCTGTCTCGCATCAATCTCACCGATGACGCCGACACCGTTGCCAAGAAGGTGCAGAAGGCGAAGACGGATCCCGAGCCGCTACCCTCCGAGCGCCAAGGCCTCGAGGGACGTCCCGAGGCGGAGAACCTCGTCGGCATCTACGCCGCGCTCGCCGGCGTCTCGAAAGATGCGGTACTGCAAGAGTTCGGCGGCGCGCAATTCTCCGGCTTCAAGAAGGCGCTCGCCGAAGTGTGCGTCGCCAAGCTCGGACCGATAGCGGCGGAATCGAAGCGCCTCATGGCCGACCCGGCCGAGATCGACCGCATTCTTGCCGACGGGGCAAAGCGGGCCCGCGCCATCGCTGCCCCGATCTTCGCCGAGGTGAAGGACGTCGTCGGTTTCGTACGCTCCTAATGCTCGCCTTGTTGTTAGCGAGCCGGCGCCGTGGCAGCATGCGCGCATGAGCACGATCAAAAAGCGCCGCTCGTTCGAGGCCGATCACTTCCGCAAGTTCCTGATCGTCGTCGACGAAACGCCCGAGGTGGATACCGCGCTGTACTACGCGGCAAGCCGTATGCAGCGCTCCTCGGGGGCGTTGGTCATGCTGTACGTCATCGTTCCGCAGGAATTCCAGCACTGGATCAACGTGCGTCAGCAGCAGGTCGAGGAAGAGACGGCCAAGGCCAGGGCGCTGTTCCGGCTGATGCGGCGCAAGCTCAACAATGCGGGCTACGAGAGTGTCGCCTGCGAGGAAGTCATCCGCGAAGGGACGAAGGGCGAGGAGATCCGCAAGCTCATCGACGAGGACGAGGATATCGCCGTTCTGGTGCTGGGTGCGTCGGCGGACGCCTCGGGGCCAGGTCCTCTGGTCTCGTCCCTGGCGGCGGGAAGTGCCATGGGCAGCTTCCCGATCCCAATAACCATCGTGCCCGGGACGCTTGCCCTGGAGGAAGTCCGCAGCCTGGACTAAAAGGGCGGAAAGGCTCTCGAAATCCACCTCGGGATCGACTATCTTAGAGTTATTCTAATCTGAGATTCTCCCGCCGGCCTGTGTCTGGCGACGAAACCGCGGAAAGGCCACCCGATGTTCATCCAGACCGAGGCGACCCCCAATCCGGCGACGCTGAAGTTCATTCCCGGCAAGTCCGTGCTCGCCGACGGCACCGCCGACTTCACCGACAAGGGCGAGGCGCTGGCGTCTCCGCTCGCCTCACGCCTGTTCGACATCCAGGGCGTGCGCGGCGTGTTCCTCGGCTCCGACTTCATCTCGGTGACCAAGGGCGAGGAGGAGTGGCAGCACCTGAAGCCGATGATCCTCGGCGCCATCATGGAGCACTTCATGTCGGGTGCGCCGGTCGTCGCGGAGACCGCGAACGACGACACCGGCGCGACATCCTACGATCCGAAGGACGAGGCGGTCGTCGCCACGATCAAGGAGCTGCTCGAGACACGCGTGCGTCCGGCAGTTGCGCAGGACGGCGGCGACATCACCTTCTCTGCCTTCCGCGACGGCGTCGTCTATCTGCATATGCGCGGCGCCTGCTCGGGCTGCCCCAGCTCGACGGCGACGCTCCGCCATGGCATCGAGAACCTGCTGCGCCACTTCTGTCCGGAAGTTCAACAGGTGCAGGCCGTTTGAGCCGCATCATAGTGAGTTGAGAAAACCCCGCCGTATCGGCGGGGTTTTTTGTATTCAGCAGCTGAAATCCTGAGAGGCGACCATGCCGTACGCGACGACGCCGCGCTCCGCCAAGCCTTTCTCGACGCCCGCACGCAAAACGCCTGGCAGCCGAAGGACGTGCCCGACAGCCTATTGCGGCAGTTGATCGACGTCGTGAAGATGGGGCCGACGAGCGCCAACTGCCTCCCGGCTCGCTTCATCTTCGTCAAGTCGAAGGAGGCGAAAGAAAAGCTGAAGCCGTTTCTCTCCGACGGCAATCGCGAGAAGACGATGCAGGCACCGGTGTGCGTCATCATCGGCTACGATCTCGATTTCTACGAGCACCTGCCGAAGGTGTTTCCGCACAAGGACATGCGCAGCGGCTTTGCCGGCAAGCCGGACAAGATCAAAGACACGGCATTCCGCAACGGCACGCTGCAGGGCGCATATCTCATTATCGCCGCGCGGCTTTTGGGGCTCGATTGCGGTCTCATGTCCGGCTTCGACAACTCCGGCGTGGATGCGGTCTTCTTTGCCGGCACATCCGTCAAATCGAATTTCCTCTGCAACCTCGGCTACGGCGATGCGGCGGCCGTGAAGGAGCGCCTGCCGAGGTCCACTTTCGCTGAAATAGCGAAGATCATCTGACATCCGGCGGGTGATTTTCGGATGGTGTATCTGGCGTACCCTGCGTATAGGGTTACGCCCGATGAACATTCTTGCCTTCGACACCTGTTTTGACGGCTGCTCGGCCTGCGTTGCCGAGCGGCTCGGCGGCGTCGTGGTCGAGCTCGCCGGCACGATGGAGCGCTTCCAAACCGGGCACGCGCAGCGTCTCATCCCGATGATCGGCGAGGTGATGCAGAAGGCGCGGCTGAGCTTCGATCAAATCGATCGCATCGCTGTGACCATCGGCCCCGGCACGTTCACCGGCACGCGCATCGGCATTGCCGCGGCGCGCGCGTTCGCTCTCGCCTGCGGAGCCAAGACCGTGGGCGTGTCCAGCCTTGCCGTTATGGCCGAAGCAGCCCGGACCCAGGTGACGGCAGATGCGCTGGCCGTCGTCGTCGATGCGCGGCGGGGCGAGGTTTATGCGCAATTGTTCGGCCCCGGCGGCGGTCTCGATGCCAAGTCCCCACCGCAGCTTCTTTCGATCGAGGACGCCGCACGGCTGGGCAGCGGTCCCATCGTGTTCGTCGGGTCGGGCTCGGCAGCCGTTGCTGCCGCCGCGCGCGAGGGGCGCGATACGCTGGCCGCGCTTCCCGATCTGCTGCCCGACGCCGCAGCTCTGGCACGCATCGCCGCTGGCCTCGAGGCTTCGGACGTGCCGCTCGTCCCGCTCTATCTTAGGCCGCCAGATGCCAAGCCTCAGGTCGGCCACGCGATCGCGGGGGCCTGAAGCATGCCGCCCGCCGCCATACCGCTCGATCCGAAGAATCTGAGCCTCCTGTGGGCGAGCCCCGAACGCGCCGACGAGATCGCCGCACTGCACGCCAGCCTTTTCGACCCGGCGTGGGATGCCGAGAGCATTGTCCGGTTGATCGAGCATCCGGCATCGTCCTCGTTCATCGCCCAGATACGCGAGCCGCGTGCGCTCGCCGGCTTCGTCATCGGGCGCATCGCCGCTGATGAGGCCGAGATCCTGTCTATCGGCGTCGCTCCCGAGTGGCAGCGTCGCGGCATCGGCAGGCATATGGCCGAGGGATTGGTGCGCGCGGCGCGCCGGGCCGAGGTGAAGCGGCTGTTTCTCGAGGTGGCAGCCGACAACGACGCGGCAATCGCTCTCTATGAAGGCCTCGGGTTCAAGATCGTGGGCGCGCGCAAAGCCTACTATCAGCGCGCGGTTGGCACCAACGTCGACGCCGTGATCCTCGCTCTCGAGTTATAGGCGGACGCGACCGCCGAAGGGGGCCGTGGTGGTGGACGGCCATCCGCGGCTTTTCTATAAAGCGCTCACATAGCGAGAGCGGAGACTTGACCGCCGCATGCCCGATACTGGAAATTCCGGCTTGAGCCGCATCGAGCTCCTGTGCACCGATCAAGGGCTGCGCATGACCGGGCAAAGGCGCGTCATCGCCCGCGTTCTGTCGAGCGCCAAGGACCACCCCGATGTCGAGGAGGTCTACCTGCGCGCCAACGAGATCGACCGGCGCATCTCGCTGTCCACCGTCTACCGCACCCTGAAGCTCTTCGAGGAGAAAGGCATTCTTGAGCGCCACGATTTCGGCCACAAGCGCGGACGCTATGAAGAGGCCTCGCGCGGCCATCATGATCACCTCATCGATGTCGACAGCGGGCGTGTCATCGAATTCCGCAACGAGGCGATCGAGGCGCTGCAGGAGCGCATTGCGCGCGAACTCGGCTTCAAGCTCGTCGGCCATCGGCTGGAGCTCTACGGGGTGCGCGCAAAGCCGGCGAAGAAAGCGTGAGGCGCGCCGCAGCAGAGCGGTTGAGCGCCGTTCGCGGCGGGGCGGTGCTGGCTGGCTTCTTCGCCTTGACCGTGCCGCTGATGCCGCTGCAGGCACTGCTGCTGCGTGTGTCCCCGCGTGGCGCACGCACCTTTCCCAATTGGTATCATCGTCAGGTCTGCCGCTTGCTCGGCATTCGCATTCACATCGACGGAACGGTTGCCCGCGACCGGCCGGTGCTGCTGGTCGCCAATCACACGACGTGGCTCGACATCCCCGTGCTGTCGGCCGTGGCGCCGGTTTGCTTCGTCGCCAAGAAGGAGGTCGGCACTTGGCCATTCGTCTCCTCGCTGGCGCGACTGCAGCGCTCGGTCTTCGTCGATCGCACGCGGCGCACCGCCGTAGGGCAGGCAGCGAGCGAAATACTGACGCGCTTGGCACAGGGCGACACGGTCGTGCTGTTCGCCGAGGGCACATCGAGCGACGGCAACCGCGTCCTGCCGTTCATGACCTCGCTGTTCGCTGCCGCCAAGCCGTCGGGCGGCAGCCTGGCCGCGCATGATGCCGTCGTGCAGACGGTCTCCTCCGTCTACACGCGGCTGCATGGAATTCCGCTCGGGCGGGCGGAGCGGCCGGGGGTGGCTTGGTACGGCGACATGGAAATGCGCAGTCATGCCTGGGCGCTGCTCAAGGCGGGGCCTCTCGATGTCGAGATCCGCATCGGGCCACCGGTGCCGCTGGCGAGCTTCGCCGATCGCAAGGAGCTGGCGCGGCATAGCGAAGCACAAGTGCGCGAGGGCGTCGTGCGCATCCTGCGCGGGCGTCCCGCGGAAGAAGTGATCGCCATCGCGGCGCCCGAGGACGCCCCATCGGCGGCAAGGGCCAGGGCGGCGGCCGAACCCGGGCAAAAGTGGGTGTAATCGCGCTGTGCTTCTTAGGGGCTGGACAAAACCGGCCCGATGAGGCTGTCGTGGCGCCCCCGGCAGATGGCCTTAGGTACGCGAGTTGATGGACGATCGGCTGACGACCGAAGTGGCAGAGACGGACGGCGGCGAAGCGGTGACCGCGTTCGCCGTGCCGGCACGCGCACCGGAAGGCGGGCGCAAGGTGTTCGTGCGCACCTTCGGCTGTCAGATGAACGTCTACGATTCCGAGCGCATGACCGAGGCGCTGTCGGCGCACGGCTATTGCGCAACGGATGCCATCGAGAACGCCGATCTCGTCATTCTCAACACCTGCCACATCCGCGAGAAGGCG
>CAZOOS010000149.1:0-6485 GCA_964581475.1 uncultured Hyphomicrobium sp. | reverse complement strand
TTCTGATCGACGTGCGGACGCGAGCAGAGTGGACTTTCGTGGGTCTCCCAGATCTCAGCGAGATCGGCAAGCGGGTTCTCACGGTGGAATGGCAGACGTGCCCCGAGAGCAACGTCGATGCGGGCTTCTCGGAGCGGATGGCCAAAGCGCTCGATGCGGCGGGCGCCACTAAAGAAAGCGAATTGTTTTTCATCTGTCGTTCCGGCGCGCGCAGTCGCATGGCAGCGGAAGCCATGGCGAACGTCGGCTATCGACGATGCAGTAATGTGGCGGACGGTTTCGAGGGGCCTCTCGACGCCGATCGCCATCGAGGGCAGGTCGCTGGTTGGAAAGCGGCCGGTCTAGCTTGGGTGCAAGGTTAGCGCACCCGTTTCGGAAGACCTGAACAGAACCGATTGCGCACCCGCGGCGGCGGAGGGCGACGGTCGAACTTTGTCCGGGTGACTTTGAGGTGCAAGTCGAAAAGTTCAAAAGTGCGGGGGTTTCACACATGCAGACGATTCAAAAGGCGGAACGTTCCGTTGCAGGCGGCGGCTTTGCGGGCGCGGCTCACAGCGGCTTAGACGAGCGTACGACAACCACCACGGCCACTCCTACTCCCACTGCCCTCACGACCACTGAAGAGCCGCGTGGCCAGAAGGTGCGCGCCATGCTGCGCGCCCAGCTCGGCGACGACATTTTCATGAGCTGGTTCCACACGCTGGAGTTCGAAAGCTTCGAATCCGGCACGGTCAAGTTCTCGGTTCCGGTCAAGTTCCTGAGAACTTGGATCCAGTCGCACTACTCCGAAGCGCTGCTCGGCTGCTGCCGTGCCGAGTTCAAAGGCGCCGAGAAGGTCGAAGTTGCGCTGCGTACGCCGGGCAACAACGCCCATACGCGTCCTGAAGTGGAAACGGCAGTCTCTGCCGATGCCGCCAATGGGGCGCGCAACGGGTCGGCTGAGGCCGGTCAGCGCGGGCCGACGTTCGTTCCCGCCATTCCGGCGGCTGGTCGCACCAGCGTCGGCGGCTTCGAGGGCTCGCCCCTCGATCCGCGCTACACGTTCGACAGCTTCGTTGTCGGATCGTCGAACCGTATGGCGCACGCGGGTGCAACGCAGGTCGCCGAGACGGCGCTGGGCGAAGCACCTGGGTTCAATCCGCTGTACATCCACTCAGCGGTCGGCCTCGGCAAGACGCATCTCCTGCACGCCATCGCTTGGGAGGTGAAGCGCCGGGCCCCGAACGCGCAGGTGCTCTACCTGACCGCCGAGCGCTTCCGCTATCAGTTCGTCGAGGCCCTGCGCAGCCAGGATCCGCTCTCGTTCAAGGAGAAGTTCCGCGGAATCAACGTGCTGCTCATCGACGATCTGGAGTTCATGCACGGTGAGCGCACCGAGCAGGAGTTCGACCACATTATCAACTCGCTGCTCGACGGCGGGCGGCAGGTGGTCGTTGCTTCGGCGCGCGCACCCAACCACGTCGAACGGCTCAACGAGCGCATGCGCTCGCGCCTGCAGCGTGGACTCGTCACCGAGATCGGCACGCTCGATCAGGAGCTGCGCCTGAAGGTTCTGGAGAAGCGTCTCGCCGAGAAGCGGGCCAACGATCCGTCCTTCGCGCTCAGCCGCGATATCCTGGCGTTGCTCGCCGAGCGTCTGACGGAGAGCGGGCGTGAGCTCGAGGGGGCCATCACACGCCTCTATGCGACGTGGCAGTACATGCGCACCAGCATTACGCCCGACGTCGCCGAGACGGTTATCCGCGACCTCGTTCAGGGTCTGGAGCCGCGGCGCATCAAGATCGAGGACATTCTGCGCATCATCTCGCGTCATTTCGGGGTGTCGAAGGGTGACCTGCTCTCGCAGCGCCGCCATCGCTCGGTCGTGTGGCCACGCCAGATCGGCATGTATCTCGCCAAGCAGCTCACTGCCCGCTCGCTGCCCGAGATCGGCCGCCGGTTCGGCAACCGCGACCACACGACGGTGTTGCACGCAATCCGCAAGATCGAGGGCGAATTGGCCGGTAATCCCCGGCTCAAGGAGGAACTCGAGGAACTGAAGCGCATCCTCAGCCATTGAGGATCGCCCGTAAGGGACGGCCCGCCGTACTGAGGGCGAGTGCGACGGGTTTTAGCGGGGAGGGGCGGCGTCTTTGGCGCCGCTCCTTTTGCCATACAAGGGTGCGGTTTCACGCCGGAAGACCGGCAATCGGCCCGCGCCGGGGCGGCCTCTTGAAAATGACCTCCGCATCAGGTCATGTTGACCGGGGGCGAATCCGTTAAAAGACCCCAGTCTCTGGTCTCGCCGCGCTCCCCCTCTCAACAAGGGCCGCCTTGCCGCCTCCACCGAGGCCGGGCGGTTCCCGCAACTTAGAAGAACCCGCCCGAGGATCATTCCATGCGGCTTGTGATCGAACGTGGTGAACTCCTGCGGGCGCTTGGCCACGTCACGAGCGTCGTCGAGCGACGCACGACAATCCCCATCCTGTCGAACGTGCTGCTGCGCGTGCGCGATCAGGCGCTCGAATTCAAGGCGACCGATCTGGAGCGCGAGGTCATCGAGAGCGTCGCCGCCGACGTCACTCAGACGGGCGCCGTCACCGTCCCGGCGCACATGCTGCACGACATCGTTCGCAAGCTACCGGACGGCAGCCAGGTCGACATCCGCAAGGACGCGGAGAAGGAGCGCCTGACGCTCGCCGCCGGGCATGCGCGCTTTGCGCTGCAGACGCTGCCGGCGGAGGATTTTCCCGACATCGGCATCGGCGAGATGGGCCAGGAGTTCGAGCTGACCGCGCAGGACCTGAAGCGCCTGATCGACAAGACGCGCTTTGCCATCTCGACGGAAGAGACGCGCTACTACCTCAACGGCATCTACCTGCACACGGCGAAGTCGGGCAACAAGGCGACGCTGCGCGCCGTGGCGACCGACGGTCACCGGCTGGCGCAGGTCGAGCTGCCGCTGCCGAAAGGCGCCGAAGGCATGCCGGGCGTGATCATCCCGCGCAAGACCGTGCACGAGCTCAATCGGCTGATCGAGGACAGCACCGCCGGGGTCAAGGTGGCGGTGAGCCCGGCCAAGGTGCGCTTCGAGATCGGCAGTGTGACGCTGACGTCGAAGCTCATCGACGGCACCTTCCCCGACTACGGCCGCGTCATCCCGCAGGGCAACGACAAGGAGATGACCGTCTCCAATGCCGAGTTCATCGGCGCCGTCGATCGCGTGTCGACCATCGCCTCGGAGCGCGGCCGCGCCGTGAAGCTGAATATCAAGCCGGACAAGCTCATCCTGTCGGTCAACAACCCGGAAGGCGGCAGCGCCACCGAGGAGATCGGCGTCGAGTACAGCTCGACCCCCCTTGAGATCGGCTTCAACGCTAAATATCTGCTCGACATCGCCAGCCAGCTCGAGGGCGAGCGGGCGACGTTCAAGCTCGCCGATCCTGGCTCGCCCACCATGGTCAACGACCCGGGCGACGAGACGGCGCTCTACGTGCTGATGCCGATGCGCGTGTAGCCGTGGCGCTGATCGCCCGGACACCGCTCCACAACGCTGAATAGCTCATGCTTTGGGTCGAACGGCTGACGCTGTCGAATTTCCGCAACTACGCGCAACTGGCGATCGAGGCCGGTCCCGAGCCGCAGGTGCTGATCGGCGCCAATGGCGCCGGCAAGACCAACCTGCTCGAGGCCGTGTCGCTGTTGACGCCGGGGCAGGGCATGCGCCGCGCCGCTTATCCGGATCTGGCGCGCGGAACCGGTGATGGCGGCTGGGCGGTTGCCGCGCACACGCACACGCATGTGGGGCCGATCGACATCGGCACGGGACTGCTGGCGGAGAATGCCGCATCCGAGCGCGGGGGGAGAGTCGTGGCGGAGCGCGCGGGGAGAATCGTGCGCATCAATGGCGAGGCGGCAGGCGCGGGCGCGCTCGCCGACTATGTCGAGGTCGTATGGGTGACACCGGCCATGGACGGATTGTTCACCGGTCCCGGCTCCGAGCGGCGCCGCTTCCTCGATCGTCTCATCCTCTGCTTTGACCCCGGCTATCGCACGGTGGCTGCACGTTTCGAGCGCGCCATGCAGCAGCGCAACCGGCTGCTGGCCGACAACGTGCGCGAACCATCGCGCTTCGAAGGCCTGGAACTGCTGATGGCGGAGACGGGCGTCGCCATCGCCGCGGCGCGGGCCGAGGCCGTCGCTGCCCTCGCCGCGCTCATGGCCGAGCGCACGGCGCGTGATCCGCATTCGCCGTTTCCCGCCGCAGCCCTCGCACTCGAGGGCGCCTTGGAAGCGGATCTGGAACGCCTGCCCGCGGTCGAGGTCGAGGACACCTACATCCAGCGCCTGCAGGCCGGACGCGAGCGCGACCGGGCGGCCGGGCGCACGCTCGATGGCCCGCACCGCTCCGATCTGCTCGTTGCGCACGCGCCCAAGGGCATGCCGGCACGGCTGTGCTCGACGGGGGAGCAAAAGGCGTTGCTCATCGGGCTGATCCTCGCCCACGCCGAGCTCGTTGCGCGCCGCCGCGACAGCGCGCCCATTCTGCTGCTCGACGAGGTTACGGCGCATCTTGACGCGGAACGGCGGGCGGCCCTGTTTGCCGAGATCCTGCGCCTCGGCGCGCAAGCGTGGATGACGGGGACGGATGCGCAGGCCTTTGCCGGGCTGTCCGGAAAGGCGCGATTCTGGCGCGTCGAGGACGGCCTCCTGGGGGCTTTCGACGGGCAGCCCGAACACGGTGCCGCAGTGCCTTCTAACTAACGGAAATTATTCCTATTTTTGTTCACGTCTGCGACGCCGAAAAGGTGCCTTTCGCGGGCTTTTGTGATATACATCTAGACACAGCTGAAAGACCCCTAGGACATCCTGGAAATGAGCGCTTCGCCCGCGAAGAAAATAACGGGCGCCGAGGAGTACGGCGCCGACTCGATCAAGATGCTGAAGGGCCTCGACGCCGTCCGCAAACGCCCCGGCATGTACATCGGCGACACCGACGATGGGTCGGGCCTGCACCACATGATCTACGAGGTCGTCGACAACGCCGTCGACGAGGTTTTGGCCGGCCACGCCAAGGCGTGCACGGTGACCCTCAACCCCGACGGCTCGTGCACCGTGCGCGACGACGGGCGCGGCATCCCGACCGGCATCAAGAACGACGACGACAACGACCCCAAGCGCTCGGCGGCGGAGATCGTGTTCACCGAGCTGCACGCCGGCGGCAAGTTCGACCAGAATTCCTACAAGGTCTCGGGCGGCCTGCACGGCGTCGGCGTGTCCGTCGTCAACGCGCTGTCGACGTGGCTGCGGGCGCGCATCTGGCGCGAAGGCAAAGAGCACTTCATCGAGTTCCACGACGGCGTGCCGGTGGCGCCGCTGAAGGTCGTCGGCGACGGCAAGGGCGAGCGCGGCACGGAAGTGTCGTTCCTGCCCAGCACCAACACCTTCACCAAGACCGAGTTCGACTTCGCCACGCTGGAGCATCGCCTGCGCGAGCTGGCGTTCCTCAACTCCGGCGCCAAGATCGTCCTGACGGACGCGCGCCACGCCGACATCAAGCGCGAAGAGATGTGCTACGACGGCGGCACCGCCGCCTTCGTGCGCTACCTCGACCGCTCCAAGCAGTCGCTGATCAGCGAACCTATCATGCTCAACGGCGAGCGCGACAAGGTCATCGTCGAGGCGGCGCTGTGGTGGAACGACAGCTACCACGAGAACGTGCTGCTGTTTACCAACAACATCCCGCAGCGCGACGGCGGCACGCATCTCGCCGGCTTCCGCGCCGCGCTCACGCGCATCATCAACAAGTACGCGGGCGAGAGCGGCATCGCCAAGAAGGAGAAGGTCGACCTCTCCGGCGAGGACGCGCGCGAAGGCTTGACGTGCGTGCTGTCGGTGAAGGTGCCGGACCCGAAGTTCTCCAGCCAGACGAAGGACAAGCTCGTCTCCTCCGAGGTGAAGCCCGTCGTCGAGAGCATCATCGGCGACCAGCTCATGGCCTGGTTCGAGGAGCACCCGAAGGAAGCCAAGGTCATCGTCGGCAAGATCGTCGAGGCAGCGCTGGCGCGCGAAGCGGCGCGCAAGGCGCGCGAATTAACGCGCCGCAAGGGCGCGCTGGACAACCTGCGGCTGCCGGGCGGCCTCGCCGAGTGCCAGGATCGCGACGCTTCGAAGACCGAGCTGTTCATCGTCGAGGGCGACTCGGCCGGCGGCTCGGCCAAGCAGGGCCGCAAGCGCGAGTTCCAGGCGGTGCTGCCGATCCGCGGTAAGATCCTCAACGTCGAGCGCGCGCGCATCGACAAGATGCTGTCGTCCGAGCAGGTGACCAACATCATCGCCGCGCTCGGCACCGGTATCCGCGACGACTTCGACGTGTCGAAGCTGCGCTACCACAAGATCATCATCATGACGGACGCCGACGTCGACGGCGCCCACATCCGCACGCTGCTGCTGACGTTCTTCTACCGGCAGATGGTGGAGCTGGTGGAGAAGGGGCACGTCTATAT
>CAZOOS010000148.1:0-6531 GCA_964581475.1 uncultured Hyphomicrobium sp. | reverse complement strand
CATCCCGAGCTGAAGAGCCGGCCGTTCGAGCCGCATCCGCTGTTCCGCTCGTTCATCGCCGCCGCCGTTGAGCAGAGCCGCCTCGTCTAGGCCAGCAGCGTTCCGCAGGGAACGGCGCGTTCCCGCCGATTTGGTCAGATTGGCCGCGAAACGACGTCCGTAGCCATGTCGAGTGCCACCTATGCATGACCTCACTTCGGTATTGATCGCCATACTTCGCAAATACATGCGCGAGCCGACGGCCAGCGTGGGCACGGGGACGACGCTGGGCGAACTCGGCATCGACGACCTGGACCTGCCCATGATCTGCCTCGACCTCGAGGACGCCTATGGCATGCAGGTTGCCCTCGAAGACGATGTGGAAACCGTCGGCGATCTCCTCGCCCGCGTCGTCGCCGGTTTGGCGGCGAAGACGCTCCCGCGACCGCGGCGCCCCCGCAGCCGGGGAGGTTGGATGTCGACCGGAGCCGAGCGCCGGCGGTAGAGCTTTGGCCGGCACCCCATTGCCGTTCTGTGCGTTGCACGATGCCGGGTGCGGTGCGGTCGCCGACTTCTTTCCTCGCCAACCGAGCGCCTAAAGTTTAAGCATTTGGGGCGCGAAAGCCCATTTGCGACCGCCGAATGACAGACGCGGATTTTCAAAAATCCACTCAATAAATCAATGGCTTGATAGCGTCCAAAACGAATTGGCACGTTAATTGATTACTCCTATTGGCGTTAACCAATCGTCGGGTGTGAAACTCCGGCGGGGAAATGCCCGAGAGGGCGATAGGGACATACACAAGGAGTGCTCCCCATGAAGCTCGTTACTGCCATCATCAAGCCCTTCAAGCTGGACGAAGTACGCGCCGCGCTGACCAAGCTCGGCATCAACGGCATGACCGTGACCGAGGTGAAGGGCTTCGGCCGTCAGAAGGGTCACACGGAGATCTACCGCGGCGCCGAGTACTCGGTGAACCTGCTACCGAAGGTGAAGATCGAGCTCGCCGTGTCCAGCCCGCAGGCTGACGGCGTCGTCGCCGCCATCCGCGCGGCCGCCAACACCGGCGCCATCGGCGACGGCAAGATCTTCGTCTCGCCGATCGAGGCCATGGTCCGCATCCGCACGGGTGAGACCGCAGAGGCCGCCATCTGATCGCGGCAACTGTTTGCCGCGCTTCTCGCCGGGATCCCGCGCTGCCCTAACGGCGCGGGGCCCCGGCGGGCCCTAGACTTCACCGCAAGCCGATCGTCGACCGATGTGGCTGCCCGGCCACGCGCCGGGGGGCCGTCCAGCCGCGCCGCCTATCGTGTCTGTGCAACTCGATGTACAGAGGGAGCGGGGTCCCTCGCCCGAATCGGGCGATAAGGGGAACGCGGAGGACGTCGCCGCCGGGGCTCCAGTAGACGTATGTGAGGCACGTCCTCCTGAACGATGCCGCGGCATGGACCCGCGGTTAAAAAGCGCTCGCGCTCAGGGGAGTCAAAACAGATGCCTATGGATATCCAGTCACTACTCGTACTGCTGATCGTCGGTGCCATCGCTGGATGGCTGGCCGGCGTCATCGTCAAGGGCTACGGCTTCGGCCTCGTCGGCAACATCGTCATCGGCGTCATCGGCGCGTTCATCGGCAATTGGCTGTTTCCCTCGCTCGGCCTGTGGGACATCCCGGGCATCGTCGGGATTATCATCTCGGCGACATTGGGAGCCATTATCTTGCTGTTCGTGATCGGCCTTATCCGCCGCGTCGCTTAGCAGGTTTGCTCGGTTTTTGCAGATGGCCGCGCCGCTTGGCGCGGCCATTTGCGTTAGCGACGGGTTGTTGAATTCGCGGCGCCGCGGCCGTGATATAGGACGGCATGAGCAAGCACGAATCCCTGCAGCCGAATGCACGCGTCGCCATCGGCGGCTTCGAGGTGGCGAACGATGCCCCGTTGGCGGTGTTCGCCGGCCCCTGCCAGATGGAGAGCCGCGCGCACGCGCTGGAGACGGCCGCGGCGCTGAAGGAAGAGGCGGCCAAGCTCGGCTTCGGCCTCGTCTACAAATCCTCCTTCGACAAAGCCAACCGCACGTCGCTGTCCGGCAAGCGCGGCATCGGCCTCGCAGCCTCGCTGCCGGTGTTCGCCGAGATCCGCGAAACCCTCGGCCTGCCAATCGTCACCGACATTCACGACGTCGCGCAATGCGCCCTGCTGGCGCCGTACGTCGACGTGCTGCAGATCCCCGCCTTCCTGTGCCGGCAGACCGACATCCTGATCGCCGCCGCGCAGACGGGCCGCGTCGTCAAGGTGAAGAAAGGTCAGTTCCTCGCGCCTTGGGACATGAAGAACGTCGTCGCCAAGATCGTCGCCTCGGGCAACCCCAACGTGATGCTCACCGAGCGCGGCTCCTCGTTCGGCTACAACACGCTCGTCACCGATATGCGTGCCCTGCCGATCATGGCGGAGACGGGATGCCCGGTGATCTTCGACGCGACGCATTCGGTGCAGCAACCGGGCGGGCAGGGGACGAGCTCGGGCGGCGACCGACGTTTCGTGCCGGTGCTGGCGCGGGCGGCCGTTGCCGTGGGCGTCGCCGGTGTGTTCATCGAGACGCACGAGGATCCCGACCGCGCGCCTTCCGACGGGCCGAACATGGTGCCGCTGAAGGATTTCGGCGCACTGATAGCGGAGCTGATGGCGATCGACGCTGTCGTCAAAAAACAAAGGAGCGCGGCCGGCGGCACGCGCTCCTCGTGAAGTTGCCGGCTTAGGCTGTTGGCCGCTTTAGTCGATGGACAGGAACGCCGCTGCCGACCACAGCGGCGCGTCATCGGTGGCATACGCGTAGCGCGGCCCCGCGTGCTGCTTGCTGGCGACGGTGACGCAGCCGCTCGGACCGCACATCGGTCCCGAATTATAGGAAACCCCATTCAGCGCTGCGACGCTCATAGTGGTGACAAAGTAGGCGACGGTGTAGAGGCACGTCAGCACCCCCAGCGTGCGCATGACGAGATCGAAAGACATCGCGCGACCCCCTATCGTGAAGTTCTTGCTCATCGCCGCGCCGCTGCCCGAGCCGAGACTGCGGACGATCGGCAGACATGTTCATCGTATGGAAAGAGCGCTTAACGCGCCGTTAAGGTTACGCCCCCGTAAACGCGCATCGATTCGATCGGACTTCCCCCTCCCGAACGGCAAATCACTGGCGCGAATAAGTATCGCAGATTCCGCGCGCGTCGGCGAGACACCGGACGCGCAGTCGCAGCCGCGCGTGCGACGCGAGCGCGTGGGCAAATCCGTTATTGTTGGCGCCGCTGAAGTGCGCGTGCATGCTAGACGTAGCTCGAAGGATGCAAGTGCCTGCGCTGCGCCCTACATGCAAGCGGCAAGGGTGGGACGAGGGGAAGAGGGATGGTCGGCGTGTCATTGAACGAGGTGGCGATCCTGCTCGCCGCCCTCGCCATCGCCGGTCCGCTGGCGCGCTGGCTCGGCATCAGCGCCGTGCTCGGCTACCTCGTCGTCGGCATGCTGCTCGGCCCCAACACCATCGGGTGGTCGTTCTCCAACTACAAGGCGCAGGAGATCCTGCACTTCGCCGAGTTCGGCATCGTCCTCCTGTTGTTCCTGATCGGCCTAGAACTGCGTCCCAAGCGGCTGTGGGCCATGCGCAACGCCGTATTCATGCTCGGCAGCGCGCAGGTGCTGCTGACCGGGGCAGTGCTCGCCGGCGTCGGCCTGTTGATAGGGTTCTCCTGGCAGACGGCGCTGTTCGCCGGCTTCGCGCTGGCGTTGTCGTCGACCGCCCTCGCCCTGCAGGTGATGGAGGAGACCGGCGATCTCAATACGCGCCACGGCCGGCTCGGCTTTTCCGTGCTGCTGTTCCAGGATCTCGCCGCCATTCCGCTCATCGCTTTCGCGCCGCTGTTCGCGACGACGGCGGCAGTGGCGACGGCGGCCACCGTGCAGATGGATATCGTCGCCGTGCTGGAGGGTCTCGGCCTCATCGCGGTGATCGTCGTTGTCGGCCATTTCGCGCTCGACTACCTCCTGCGCCTCGTCGCCCTCACGCGCGTCAAGGAGGCGATGACGGCGGCGGCGCTGCTGACCGTCGTCGGCGTGACCATCCTCATGCAGCTCGCCGGTCTGTCGGCCTCGCTCGGCGCCTTTATCGCCGGTGCCCTGCTGGCGGAATCGTCCTACCGCCATCAGCTCGAGGCGGACATCCAGCCCTTCGAGGGGCTGCTGCTCGGGCTGTTCTTCACCGCCATCGGCATGAGCATCGACGTGCGATTGCTGCTCGATGAGCCGGTCATCATCCTGACGCTGGTCGCCGGGCTGATGGTGATCAAGACGCTGATCCTCTATGCGCTCGGCCGCTGGCAGGGGCTGGAGCCGGGTCCTGCGCGCCGGCTCGGCCTCGTGCTGTCTCAGGGCGGCGAGTTTGCCTTCGTGCTGTTCACGGTGGGATACGCGGCGGGCTCGCTGACCAGCGAGAACACCGAGCTGTTGACCATCATCGTCGCGCTGTCGATGGCGGCGACGCCGATCTTATTGAAAATCGAGAGCCTGCTATCGCGCCGCAAGGGGTCGGCGCCGGCCTACGAGACGCCGCCCGACAACGACGGGCACGTCATCATCGCCGGCTTCGGCCGCGTCGGGCAGATCGTCGCCCGCATCCTGACGGCCAAGCGCATTCCCTTCACCGCGCTCGACATCAGCGCCGAGCAGGTGGAGTTCGTGCGCCGCTTCGGTGCCCAGGCGTTCTTCGGCGACGCCAGCCGTCCGGAGATCCTCGAGGCGGCCGACGCGCACCAGGCGCGCGCCTTGGTGCTGGCCATCGACGACGTCGAGGCGTCGATGCGCACCGCCGAGCTGGTGCGCGCCAAGTATCCGAACCTGCCGATCTATGCGCGGGCCCGCAACCGCGCCCACGCGCATCGGCTGCTCGACCTCGGCGTCACCTACCTGCAGCGCTCGACGTTCTTGTCCTCGCTCGACATTACCAAGCAGCTCTTGAAGGGCCTCGGCATGTCGGACCGGGAAGCCGGCCGCATGATCCATACTTTCCGCACGCACGACGAGCGCCGCCTCATCGAGGACTACAAGCTGGCCAGCGACCTCGATAAGCTGCGCGAGCGGGCGCGCAGCGATGTAAAGACCTTGGAAAAACTCTTCGAGGAGGATGCCGCCGAAGAGGTTCGCCTGCGCGAGGCCGCGCAGCCCGAGGAGAATTCCCGGTGAAGCCGATCATCTGTGTCGGGCACGCGGCGCTCGACTACGTCTACCGCATCGAGGCGTTTCCGCCCGAGCCGACCAAGGTGCGCTCGCTGGAGCATATCGAGAGCGGCGGCGGCATGGCGGCCAACGCCGCGGCGACCATCGCGCGCCTCGGCGGCAAGGTGGAGCTGTGGAGCCGCACCGGCGCCGATAGCGCCGGTCAGCGCATCCATGCCTTGCTCGAGGCCGACGGCGTCGAAACGCAATTCGTGCGCACCTACGAAGGCACGCGCTCGTCGACCTCGGCGGTGATCGTCGACGGCGGCGGCGAGCGGCTGATCATCGGCGAGCGCGACCATGCCATGTCGATGGATTCGAGCTGGCTGCCACTGGAGCGCATTGCCGGCGCTGCCGCGGTGCTGAGCGACTTCCGTTGGGTCGAGGCGACACGCGATGCGTTCCGCGAGGCGCGGGCGCGCGGGGTACCGACGCTGCTGGACGCCGATCTCGGCGGCGGCGGCCTGCTGACCGAGTTCCTGTGCCTCGCCGACTACGCGATATTCTCAGCTCCAGCACTCGACGAGTTCGCCCCCGGCATGGACGAGCGCGCCCAGCTCGAGCGCGTGCTGGCGCAGGGCGTCCGCCATGCCGGCGTCACCCGCGGTGCCGACGGGTACACGTGGCTGTCAAAAAGCGGTACATCCGGGCATCAACCCGGTTTTGCCGCCGAGATCGTCGATACGACGGGTGCAGGAGACGCTTTCCACGGCGCCTACGCCTGGGCCCTGGCCGAGGGTCGGGCGGCGGCGGATCGTGCGCGCATCGCTGCCGCGGTCGCCGCCCTCAAATGCCGCAAGCTCGGCGCGCGCGCCGGCCTGCCGACGCGGGCCGAACTCGACGCATTCCTCGCTGCGCGTGTGGATTGAGGCGAAATCCGCTGCCCCTTTCGCGGCGCTAGGCATGGACGCGGCGCGGCCGCCTCGTTAAACGTGCCTGACGCAAGAGGGGGCGCCCGGCCGCAGGCCCGGAACCGCGTCACCGTAGGCCGATCAGGGATGGACCGATGAGCGAGGCGCGCGAGACGACCGGCGAGGCGAAGGCGGTCGCCCACAACGATTTGGCGAACGCCATCCGTGCGCTGGCCATGGATGCGGTGCAGGCGGCCAAGTCCGGGCACCCCGGCATGCCTATGGGCATGGCCGATGTGGCGACGGTGCTGTTCCGCGAGGCGCTGCGCTTCGACGCCGCCGACCCCAACTGGCCGAACCGCGACCGCTTCGTGCTCTCGGCCGGTCACGGCTCGATGTTGCTCTATTCGCTGCTCTACCTCACCGGCTACCCCGGCATGGAGGT
>CAZOOS010000147.1:0-6539 GCA_964581475.1 uncultured Hyphomicrobium sp. | reverse complement strand
CAGGCCTTCCGCGACATCGCCCTGAAGCTGTCGTCGCTCTACCTGTCGAAGTAGAGCGAGACACGGAAAAAAGGGAGCGCGGCAACGCGCTCTCTTTCCGTTTACGCGAGCGACGTGCGCTCACGCATCTTCGATGCAATCTTCCCCGAAGCCGTCCTCGACGAGGGCGATGAGCGCCTGCAGCGCCTCCGGTCCCTGCGGCCCCTGCGCCGTCATGTGCAGCGTCGAGCCGGGGCCGGCCGCCAGCATCATCAAGCCCATGATCGACGTGCCGCCAACCGTGTGGCCGTCGCGCATCACGGTGATGATCGCGTCGTAGCTTTCGGCGCACTTGACGAACTTGGCCGAAGCGCGCGCGTGCAAGCCCTTGCGGTTGCGAATGGTGACGACCGCCTCCGGACGCGTACTGTCCTTGATCTCTGGCATGGCGTTATGCCGAACCCTCGCCCGACAGCTCCTGGCTGGCAACCTTGATGTACTTGCGCCCCGCCTCGCGCGCGCACACGACCGCGTCGGCGAGCGGCATCTCGCCCCGCACGCTGGCCAGCTTGACGAGGATCGGCAGGTTGATGCCGGCGATCACTTCCACGTTCGCCTCGTCCATAACGGAAATGGCCAGGTTGGACGGCGTGCCACCGAACATATCGGTGAGGACGATCACGCCGTCGCCGGTGTCGGTGCGATGGATGGCGTCGACGATCTGCCCGCGGCGCACGGCGGCATCGTCGTCCGGCCCGATGGAGACCGTCTCAAGCTGCGTCTGCGGCCCCACCACGTGCTCGAGCGCCGAGCGGAACTCGAGCGCCAGCCCGCAATGCGTGACGATGACAAGTCCGATCATGAAGTAAAGCCGACCTCGTCTATTGCCCGGTTCACTGCGAAGCGCGGGCTTGACCGTGGGGATCGCTGACTGCGGCTTCGCCGGGTTCGCCTCGCGGGGACGTCCTTTGGCGGCGCGGCAGAATTTACAAGTGTTCGGCCGGGGTGCAAGCGGATTATCGTGTCATGTTTCAGGGGCTTTGCCCGGCGACTGGGTGGCTCGAACGAGCGCCAGGAGCAGCTTAACAGGTGCCGCGGCCTCGAACGGGGCCAGGCGCAACACGGGGACGCTGAGGCCCATAATGCTGCGGGTGGGGAGGGGGGCGGGCAGCCGTTCCACCGTCCCCGGGGCAACGAGCTCGACCACCAGAGCCAGGTCGGCGCTCGCCGCGCAGGGCACCCTGATGATGCCCATGCCGCGGACTTCAAGCTTGCCGGCGATGGCCTCCGGCGCCGCCACGCGCAACTGGCCGTTGACCGGAGAGATGATCACGCGGTCGTCGCTTACGAGTTGTGCCGCCGCAGGAATAAGGGCCGTCGGGGCAACGGCCAGGCAGCGCAGGGCAAGATCCGATTTTCCGGCGCCCGAGGGTCCGACAATCAGCGCGGCGCGGCCGCTGACGGCGATGGCCGTGCCGTGGTGCGTATCAGGCCCGTCGCCCACTGGGGGGGCCTCCGCGTTGCGCCAGGCCGTCGATCGGCAGGCGCACGGTGAAGCGTGCTCCGCACGGCTTGGCGTCGGGGCCGGCGCCGTCCTCGTATCGGTTCTCGGCGATGATCTGGCCGGCATGCGCCAGGATGATCTCGCGCGAGATGCTGAGGCCGAGGCCGGAGTTCTTGCCGCGGCTCGTGTCGGTCGCCGGGCGGTCGGAATAGAAGCGGTCGAAGATGATCTCCAGGCGGTCCTCGGGGATGCCCGGGCCCTCGTCCTCGACGACGATCTCGACGAAGGGCGGGGCAGCGCGCGCATGCACCGTCACCGTGCCGCCTTCCGGCGAGAACGAGATGGCGTTGTCAATGAGGTTGGTGAGCACCTGGCCGAGACGGCCCTCATCACCCTTGACGCAGAAGGCGCCCGAGAAGGGCTCGCCGCCGAGCGCCAGCATCAGCGCGCGGCTGTCGTCGCCGATGATGTCGCGGAAGATGCCGACGACGTTGCGCAGCATCGCCGTCACGTCGATGATGCGCATCTCCTTGCGGGCGAGCTCCGCGTCGAGACGGGAGGCGTTGGAGACGTCGGTGATCAGCCGGTTGAGTCGCTTCAGCTCGCCCTGGATCTGCGTCACCAGATGCGTACGCTCCTCCTCGGTCTTGGCATAGCCGAGGGATTCGGCCGTCGAACGCGCGGCGGTCAGCGGGTTCTTCAACTCGTGCGCCACGTCGGCGGCGAACTTCTCGCTCGCCTCGATGCGGCGGCACAGGGCGCTGGTCATGGCGTGGAAGGCGTTCGCCATCTGCGCCACCTCGTCGGTGCGGCCTGAATATTCCGGTAGCTGCGTACGGGCGTCGATGTTGTGGCTGACGCGCTCGGCGGCAGCCGAAAGCCGCCGCATCGGGCCGGCCACGGTGCGCGCCAGCAGCAGCGAGGTGACCACCGACGCCAGCAGCGCGATGCCGGCGAGCACGAGAATGACGATGCGCTCTTCCCGGAGAATCTTGTCGATCTGTCCCGGGCGCGTCGACAGCAGCAACACGCCCTGCACATCATTGAAGCGGCGAATGGGCAGGGCAATGGAGACGATCTGCTCGCCCTTGCGGTTGAGCAGCAGCATGCTCTTCTCTTCGCCCTCCAGCGCGGCGCGCACCTCTTTGTAGGCCATGCCGTTGCCGACGCCGATCTCCTGGTAGACGGGCAGCGGCTCGCGGAAGAAATAGCGCGTCAGGCGCGTCCAGATGTTCTGCGTTTCCGGCGCCTCGGAATCGTTTGCCGTCGTCGGCTCGTTGCGCATCGCCGTCCATCGAGCCAGCGTCTGTGCGGTGTCGACGATGAGCGTTCCGTCGCGGGCGTAGATGCGCGCGCGCGTATTCGTCGGTTGGATCAGCTTGCGCAGGATCGGCGTCACTTCCTCCGGGTGGATCGACAGCTCAAGCGAGGTGAGCCCGTCGTCGGTGAAGCGGGTCTGCGCCTCGCCGCCGGCATCGGGAATGGCATTTGGGTCGATGACGATGCTTTCGCGAATCACCTTGGCATTGGCGGCGATCGCATCGGCGATAATCTTGCCCTGCGTCTTGAGGGCGTCGAGCTTGGCGTCGATCAGCCAGGTATGGAACCAGCCGAGATAGAGAATGCCGCCGACGAGGATGAAGAATCCCATCAGGTTGGAGATAAGGATGCGGCGCAAGAGGCTGGCGGAGAAGAAGCGTACGATAGGCTGACGGGCAAACCACGCCTGCAGCGGGGCGAGCGCCTTGGGGGGCTCGGCGCCCTGTTCGACGCGCGCCGCCGCCGATTGCGCGCCAAGGGCGATGGCGCTGGCGGTGCGGCGGACGGCGCCCGACGCCATGCGCGCCGCCGATTGCCCCGCGTCGGCAGCCGATGTGGCTGCCGCTTTCAGCGATTGGGTGGTGCTGCCGGCACGCGCCGACGAGGTTTGCAGCAAGCGCCGCGTGCCGGCAGCGGTCGCAGCCCGAATGTCGTTCGCGAAGCCTTTCAGCCCCGCGAACCCGTTCGATAGCGGGCGTTGTTCGGCTCGCTCGGTGTCGAGCGCCATCGTGCCTCCGCGCCTCAAGCTTCCTTGAAGCGGTATCCTACGCCGTACAGCGTCTCGATCACATCGAAGTTGTCGTCGACCTGCTTGAACTTCTTGCGCAGCCGCTTGATGTGGCTGTCGATGGTGCGGTCGTCGACATAGACCTGATCGTCGTAGGCGGCGTCCATCAGGGCGTCGCGCGTCTTGACGACGCCGGGGCGCGAGGCAAGCGCCTGGAGGATGAGAAACTCGGTGACCGTCAGCGTCACCGGCTTGTTGTCCCAGTGGCAGTTGTGACGTTCCGGATCGAGCTTCAGCTTGCCGCGCTCCAGAACGCGCGCCGCTTCGATCTCGGGGGTAGAGCCGGGCTCCTTAGGCTGGAAGCGGCGGAGCACGGCTTTGACGCGCTCGACGACGAGGCGTTGCGAGAAGGGCTTGGCGACATAGTCGTCGGCGCCCATCTTGAGACCGAACAGCTCGTCGATCTCTTCGTCCTTCGAGGTGAGGAAGATCACCGGCATGTCGGAGCGCTGGCGCACGCGGCGCAGAAGCTCCATCCCGTCCATACGCGGCATCTTGATGTCGAAGATGCCGAGATCGGCCGGATCCTCGGCGAGCGCCTCGAGGGCCGACACGCCGTCATTGTAGGTTCGTACCTTGTAGCCCTCGGCCTCGAGCGCCATGCGCAGCGAGGTAAGAATGTTGCGCTCGTCGTCGACCAGCGCGATCGTGCTTTTTTCTTTCATCATGTCCCGACCCTGCGGCAGAGGAGCCACTGCCGCGCTTTATGGCTCCAAGGTGTATCAATTGTGGCGGAGCCAATTTCGTGTTTTCTGTCTGAACGTTATCTGAATAGGTTGGGCACAGGAAGCGCGCGAGGCCGCATGACTGTTGAAGAGCCTGCGAAACAGTCAAGTTTTTCGCATGTTAAGGAAACCGCGGCCGAGGCGCGGGATATCGTGCGGGCGGCGCTGAAGGGCGCTCTGGCGAGCCTGCTGGCGCCTTCGGGCCATCCCTACGCCTCCCTGCTGCTGGTGGCAACCGAGCCGGAGGGGGCGCCAGTTTTCCTCATTTCTAAACTGGCGCTGCACACCAAGAACCTCGCCGCCGACGCGCGCTGCAGCCTGCTGATCGACGCAACGGGGACCGATGCCGATCCGATGGCGGGGGCGCGCATCACGCTCATCGGCGCGGCCCGCCCGACGACGAGTGCCATCGCGCGCGCGCGTTTCCTGGCGCGGCATCCGGCAGCCGCGGGTTATGCCGATTTTCCGGATTTCTCTTTTTACGCATTCGATATTACCAGCGCGCACTTCATCGGCGGCTTCGGCCGCATCGTCGATCTCAAGCGCGAGCAGTTGCTCATCGACGTCGCCGGCGCCGAGGCGCTGAGCGCGCCCGAGGCCGACATCGTGGGGCACATGAACGAGGACCACGCCGACGCCATCGAGCTGTACGCGACGCGTCTGCTCGGCGCGGCGCCCGGCGCCTGGCGCATGAGCGGCATCGATCCGCAAGGTTGCGATCTGGTGCTCGGCGCCCGCGCTTTGCGCCTGCCGTTCGCCACGCGCATCACCAACGGCGAGGAAGCGCGCAAGGAACTCGTGCGCCTCGTCGGCGAAGCCCGCACCCAGGCCGCCTGAGCGACAGAGCAGTAAGGACGCACCTCATGAAGTACATCGCGCTGATTGCCGTGATCGCCATCATTCTCCTTCAATTTAGCGGCGCGGTTCCGCAGGCGAGCGTCGGCGGCCCGATGACCCTCGCGCTAGTTTTTTTCGCCGCCGTGCTGGCCGTTGCGATCCACGAGGCATGGTCGAACAAGCGGGGTGTGCTCGGCTGGATCGTCAACATCCCCGTCTCGTTCGTCGGCGCCTTCGTGGCCGCCGAACTCGGCAACCTGATTTTTGAACCGATACTCATGCTCTTCCCTGTGGAAGGGTCGCTCGCGGCTTCGGGACATCCCCTGCTTTACGTTTTGTTGGCGGGCATGATGCTCCTCTCGGTGCTGGGGTCGTGGATCGCGTTGCAGATCGTCAACCGGTGGCGATGAGTTTATTTGCTCGTGGGCGTGGGGCAGCGACGACTGCTCACGGCCAAAGCGGACATTTCCTTCGCCTCAGCTGAGCGGCTATGCCAACATCATTCAGCCGGCCGTTAAGCCGAAGAGGAGGATGGAGATGAGCAAAAGGTTCGACGGCTCGACCGTTGCGACTCTCATTTGTGGTGAGGTTTAAGCCATGCTCCAGGCTTGGATGTCGATCGGTTACATCCTCCTCCTCGCGATTTTCGTGCTTGCCTTTGGCTTATGGCGGAGGGGAGTCCCCGTTCTGGCCATCGCTGCGCTCGTGGTGGGTATCCCCCTCTGGTTTGGGTGGGAATACGCACGTCCAGCATGGACAACAGGCGTCATCACAGGAACCGAAGTGCGGCGCAGCGATCCAGACGCCCGCGGCAATACGACTGACATCGAATACATCTACATGCGCAATCGGTCCGACAGGGGGCTCGAGCTGGTCAACGACGATTCCTGGTGGTGGTTGAAGCGGAACAGCGAGCGCGTCTTCAACGACGCCAAGACCGCGCAGTCGCGCAACACGGAAATGACCCTCATGTGGAATCGGTGGCGCTCCACGCTCTTCAGTTGGTACCCCAACGTGATCGCCATCGGCCCCGCCGGCTCCTGGCCGTTTTGGTCGGTGCGAACGATCATCTTCTACGGATTCTCCGTCGTCCTCTGGCTCGGTTATTTCTACGCCTTCTTCAGGCTGAGCCGATCGAGTGCAACCGCTGCGTGATCGCAACCCCGATGGCGCGTAGGCTTCTCGAACCGGAGGACACGACAAGCCGCGCCTCCGCACTCAGGACTTGAAGTCGGAGAGGGTGAGGATGGGCGTCAGCGTGAGGCCGGCGGCGGCGAATGCCTCCTGCGCGCCCTCCTCGCGGTCGAGCAAAGTGACGACGCCGACCACGTCGGCGCCCTCGGCGCGCAGCGCCTCCGCCGCCTTGATGGCCGAGCCGCCGGTCGTC
>CAZOOS010000146.1:0-6560 GCA_964581475.1 uncultured Hyphomicrobium sp. | reverse complement strand
AAGCCGATCTGCTCGGCGAGCGACAGGAGCAGCACGTAGAAGAAGATCATCGTCAACCCGACGAACAGGTACTGTACGGGGTGCACCTGGCGCGCCGCGCTGATCTCCAGCAGGAACACCGCCATGAACGCGGTGGCGAGGAACATCATCGCGTATTTCGCGGCGCGGCTGACGAGCTGGTAGAAATCGACCGGCACGATGAAGCGCACGCCGAACGCATAGGGCTGCATGCGCTCCAGATCCTGGTCGCCGAGCGTCCACGACTGCGGCACGCTGCGCGCCAGGTGCGGGATCTGCCAGCGGGCCGAGAACGCGTTCGCCTCGACGTTGCGGTCGTTGGGGAGGAAGGCGCCGGTGAACCCCGGATCGCTCCAGTCCGAGTTGAGCGCGACCGTCGTCTGCTGCGCGACCGGAGCGAAGGTGAGCTCGGATGAGCCGTTGAGCGTCAGCGCGAACTTGAAAGCGAAGCCGCTCAGTCCGGTTGGCGGTGCGCCCGGAAGGGTATCCGGCGCGGCAAAGAGCTTTGACGCCGAGGCGAGCCGCACGTGGATGCCGCCGCCGCGCATCGCCGGCACGCCGATGCTCGGCTCGAACGATAGGGTTTCGCCGCCATCGATGCTGAGCGAGGCGGCGTTCTTCAGGCCGGACACGTCGCTCACCGCCACGGCCAGCACGGCGTCGCGCCAGCGCACGGATTGGGCGTCGGCAACGACATCGCCGATGTTGGGTGCGGCGAAGCTGCCCTCGAAATCGAGAAAGCTGGTGTAGACGGCAACATCGTAGATCGAGCGGTGCAGGACCTTGGTCGTCGCCTTGCCGTTGACCTTCAATGCCTGCGGCAGAAACACGGCGCGCTTCTCGATGATTTCTTCGACGCGCTTGTCGCCCTCGCCGGTGATCCGCTTGACGGTATAGGGGACGATCAGCAGCGGCCCGTCGATGTACTGCGCGCCGCCCCACTCCTGGGCCACCTGCTGACGCACGCCCTCGGCGCGCTGCTCGCGCTCGCCGATCAGCCCCCACACCAGCAGGAGCGGGATGCCGAGCACGAGGATCAGTCCGCAGATGAGGAAGAACTTAAAGGCGGGGCTGCCGAGCAGGCGCCCTATGGCAGCGGTCAGGCTTTCCACCACTCGTCTCCGCAGCGGGCAACATCGCGGTGGAGGGAACGCCAGGCCGGTGGCGCGAACAAGTCAGCAAATCGGCGGAATTCCGAAAAATCCCGCCGCTTGCCTCCGGCTCAGCCGGTGGCCGCCTGCAGCGCCTGTAGCCGTTCGTCGGTCCACACCTTGAACGTCGTCAGGACATGCGGACCGAAGCTGTTGATGAGCGGCACGTCGGTGGCGTCGCGGCCACGGGCGACGACGATGCGCCCGATCCGCTGCGCGTTGTGCCGGGGATCGAACGTGTACCAGCGGTTCTCTAGATAGACCTCGACCCAGGCGCTGAAGTCCATGGGCGCCGGGTCCTTCGGCACGCCGATATCGCCGAGGTAACCGTTGACGTAACGGGCGGGGATATTGAGGCAGCGGCAGAGTGTGATCATCAGATGCGCGAAGTCGCGGCACACGCCCTTCTTCCCGTCGAAGGCTTCCAGCGCCGTGCGCGTCGCACGCGCATGCGGATAGCCAAAGGTGAGGTGATTGTGGACGAAGTCGCAAACCGCCTGCGCGCGCGTCCACCCGGCTTTGACCCCGCCGAACAGGTCCCAGGCGACCTGGCTCAGCCGATCTGTCTCGCAGTAGCGGCTGCCGAGCAGAAAGCCGAGCAAGTAGTGCGGCAGCATTTCGACCGGCACTTCGCGCGCGTCCAGCGCGACCTCGTCGGGCTTGCCGCTGTCGATGATGGTGCCGTCGAGGCGCAGGGTGATGTTGCCCGGCGGGACCATCAGCCGGCGGCTCTGATTGCCGAAGCCGTCGAGATACATCATCGACGGTGTTGCGGGGAGCGTGTTGAACGGCGCTTCAAAGCTGATGTCCTTGCGCCGCTCGGGATGGACGTCGAGAAGGCAGATCAGCGGCGTCGCTTTGGGGACCGAGATACCGATCTCGCAGCCGTAGTTGATGAGCATGTGTGGAATTCCTCTTGGCGCAGACAGAAACGCGCGCGGGTCGGCGCGGTTCCTTCCTCCGAGCGACGCGGTGACGACGTACGTCACTGGTCGTGCGCGAAAAATTCGCAATGCATCGAGCCCCGACCCTAGCACCGCTGCGGGCGCGGCGAAATCTCCATCGCCGCCAGCGCCGCACAAGTGAGCGGCTGAACGCTGCCTAAAATCACAGCACGTGGTGGAGTCGCTTGACAGCGTCGGTTCTCCGCCGCAAATTTCTGTCATGACAGAAATGATTGTACAGACCGGCCAGCTCGAGGGCCCAGTCGAGCGGTTCGTGCTCCACTGGGGCGAAATGGGCACGTCCTGGGGCGTCAACCGCTCGGTGGCGCAGATCCACGCCCTGCTCTACCTCAGCGAAAAACCGCTCACCGCCGAGGACATCGCCGACCGCCTGGCCATGGCGCGCTCCAACGTGTCGACCAGCTTGCGCGAGCTGCTGTCGTGGAACCTCATCCGACGCGTTCACGCCATGGGCGACCGGCGCGACTTCTACGAGGCGGAAGCCGACATGTTCGAAATGGTCCGGCGTATCGCCATGGGCCGCAAGTCGCGCGAGATCGATCCGGCGCTGGCCGTACTGCGCAGTTGCGTCGCCGAGGCCAAGGGCGATGCCGCCGTGCCGGCGAGCGTGCGCAAGCGGCTCACCGCCATGCTCGATTTCACGGAAACGGTCGACCGCAGCTTCGGAGAGATCATGCGGCTGCCGGCGCCGACCATGATGCGCCTCATTCGCATGGGCGGCGCCATCGCGCGCTTCGCCGGACGCAAGTCGAGCAAGAAGCAACCGCGAGCCACGCGCTCGTCGTGAACGGGGGGTACGTGCCATGTCTGCCCTGGAGTCCCGCAGCCCGGTCGAGGCGCCGCCGCCGAGCTGTCAGCCCGCGCCGCTGGGACCCGCGGCGGTCGGCGATCTGCGCTTCCGCACCCTTATCGGCGAGGCTGCCTGGGCCGAGCTGCCCGAGGCGGTGCGCCGGCGCTTCTGCAAGTGCCTGGCGCCCGACGAGACGCTGATCTATCGCGGCCGCGTCGTCGACACCCGGCTGTCGCGCGCGGGACGCGTTCTCTCTTTTCTCGCCCGTGCCGTCGGCGCGCCGCTGCCGCTGACCGATGGCGCCGCCGGTCCGGCGCTGGTGGTGGTCACCGAGGATCCCCGGCTTGGCGGCCAGAGCTGGCTGCGCATCTACACGCGCCCCGGACGCTTCCCGCAGGCCATCAACTCGACCAAGCGCTTCCGCGGCGCGACCGGCCTAGAAGAGTATGTCGGTTGCGGCATCGGCATGTCGCTGCGCGTCACCGTCGAAGGAGGCTCGCTCATCTTCCGCTCGGCCGGTTATTTCCTGGAGCTCGGTCGCTGGCGTCTGCCGATCCCGCGCGCATTCGATCCCGGCCGCATGCAGATCGAGCACCGCGATCAGGGCAGCGGCACCTTCGCCTTCTCGCTGCAGTTGACGCATCCCCTGTTGGGCTTGTTGGTGCATCAGGTGGCGATTTTCCGCGACGCCTGAGCGTGCTCGCCCTGCGCGCGGCATGCGGGTATGATCGGCCTATGACCAGACGCAGCGTGCGCCTCATATGGGTTTTGACCGGGCTGTGCCTCATCGCCGGCGTGGTCGCCAGCGCCGCTATCTGGCTGGGCGCGCCCGACCAGCCCTGGCAGCGCGCGGTGCAGGAGCTGTCGACGCTGCTCGATGTCCTGGCGCTGCTCCTGTGGATGGGCATTTTCGCCATCTACTGGGCGCGCCGCCGTCCTCGCCCCTGACCATTGCCCCAAACGCAGCGCGCCGGGACACCCCGCGGGCCCGGCGCGCTTCTCAATCCGCAATCCCCGAGAGACCAAAGGGGCCGCGGCTAATCAGTCAACGGGAAATGAGACCTTGTAGTCTTTCATCTTCGGCTGCGGCTCGCCGATGACCTCGGCTTCCGGCGGCGCTCGGGAGCGCACCTTTTGCGAATAGTCGACCTCGCACTTCTCGACGGTGCCGGTCACCTCCCGGTCCGTCTCGTCGATCGAGTCCCAAAGCCAGGGCATCGAAACGTTTTCGAGCGGGTCGGGCTGATAACTGACCTCTTCGACGAGGCAGCTCACCTGCAGGTCGTAACGGATGCGCTGCACCTTGGCGGAGGCGCGCCGCGCCTCGGCAAAGATTCGCGCGGTTTCGGCACGGATCTGCGCCAGCGCTGCGCGCGCGGGAGCGTCCTTGCCTCGGAAATCTTGTCCGTGCGCCGCGGCCGGAGCTCCGGCTTCGCCCGCAGCATTGTCCAATACGGTCCACTTGAAGTTGCCCTGATCGGCGAGACCGGGCTCGATTGCACGCCACGCATTACTTGTCTGCGGCAATTCATTGGCACTGGCCGGAAGCGCGGCCAGGGCAAATGCAAAAGCGAGACAAAACGCTTTCAATTCACGACCCCTTTACATTGAAGAACCGACACGGGATTTTGCTAACATGGCGATCCGGGGGCGACCAACGCAGGCTTTGCGTTTTGCACGCTATGCACATGCGGCCTGTGCATGAGCGCCTCGATTATCGGCCCCCTTGTGCACAGGTGTTTTCCGGCGGGGAGGTATCTGCATCCCGAAAAGCGGTTTTTGTTGTCGAACAAATCACGTATTTGCAAGGTGTTAACCGTAACTGGCTGAGACTCTGCTTTGCAATACATCGTGAGGGACGGTGCCATGACCGAGACACTGAAGCTGGTAGCCACAGAGTACGCTGCCGCATGCATGGGCAAGGTGGAAAGCGTTGCGCGCTCGCGCGATCGCCACTGGTGGGCCGGCGTCGGCCTCTATCTATGGACGGCTTTTCTATTCGGTAACGTTCTCGGCGAGATTTGGCGCCTGGCCGGGGTGCCGATGGCCTGATATCGGCGCGCTTACACTTTTCTAGTACAACCGGCATTTCTTATAGGGAAACCGAGGAACGCCGGATGACCGACAAATTGTGCAATTGCGCACTCGACCGCCGCGGTCTGCTGGCCGTTGGCGCCGCCTCGCTCGCCGTCGCGCTCGCCGGCAGGCACGTGCAGGCCGCCGACGCTCCCGCCGCTGACGCCCCGGTGCGCTCGCCCGAGCATGCGCTCCTCGATTTGAAGAAGGGCAATGCGCGCTTCGTGTCGCAACCGCAGTTGTGCGAGCTCGATCTCATCAAGCAGCGCGCCGTCGTTGCCGGCCATCAAGCGCCCTGGGCGACGATCCTCAGCTGTGCCGACAGCCGCGTGCCGCCGGAGCTGGTGTTCGGCGGGCGCGGATTGGGTGAGCTGTTCGTGGCTCGCAACGCCGGCAATCTGGCTGATACGGCCACCATGGGGACGCTCGAGTACGGCGCCGCCGTGCTGGGCTCGCCCCTGATCGTCGTTCTTGGTCACAGTCACTGTGGTGCCGTCGATGCGGCCTGCAAGGTCGTCACCGACAACGCGACGTTTCCGGGCTCGATCGGGCCGATGATCGACCCGATCATTCCCGCTGCCTTGGCCGTGCGCGGCCGGCCCGGCGATTTCCTCGACAACAGCGTGCGGGAAAATGCGCTGCGCACTGCCCGCCGCCTCACCTCGAGCGCCACGCTGGCTGGGCTGGTGAGCGCCGGGAAGCTGCAAATCCTCGCCGCTCACTATGACCTAGCGACCGGCGAGGTCGAGTATTTCGCCTAGCGGGCTAGTGGGCCCACTCGCGCAACCGCACGCTGATGGCGGAGATCTCCCCGTTCAGCTCGCGCAGCACCGCCTGACTTTCGAGGTATGCCTCGCGCCGCGCATCGCGCTCCGCCGCGGTCGGCTCGCGCTCCAAGTGCGAAAAGCTCCCGAGGATGCTCTCACACTGTTTTTCTACGGCACAGACCTCGTCCTTGAGGCGTTCGCACGCCATCAGCCATTCGAGAGTTTGCGCGTTCAGCATCGCAGTTCCCTCCACTCACGGTCTCACCCACTGTGATTGCGGCATTCTGCGGTCCATGCAGCGCGGGCGAACAGTTGCGAGAGGGTTTTATCCCCGTTATCCCCTGGCGCGACGTTGATTGTGAGAGCCGCCCGGAAGGCCGACTTGCCGCGTTAAGCCGGGGTGTTCCCTGCGGGACAGGCGCGCGCGGCAAGGCTGGGTATGGTCGGGGCATCAGATCAACGGAGACCCCCCATGCTTGCGGATATCATGAACGTGCTTAGCGACCCCGACCAATTCCTGGTCACCTTCAAGGGCGGCGAGATCTACCTGCTGCCCGTAGACGCAGTGCAAGCGCCGGCCGGCAGCGACAAGTAACTCACGCTTGTCAGGTCCGTGCGTATCTCTTAAGAGCACCGTTCCGAACTCCCCGACGTTGCCCAAGGCCGGTTTGGCCGTGCGGCTCTGCGTTCGTGGGAAGGGTTTGGAGAGGTGGCTGAGTGGCTGAAAGCACCGCACTCGAAATGCGGCATACTCGCAAGGGTATCGTGGGTTCAAATCCCACCCTCTCCGCCA
>CAZOOS010000145.1:0-6578 GCA_964581475.1 uncultured Hyphomicrobium sp. | reverse complement strand
AGTTGAGCTTGACGATGCCGAAGGCGCGCACGCTGGCCCCCGGCTGCAGCACCTCCTCACGCCGCTTGAACGAGGTGTGGTTGAGCACCTCGTCATCGGCGAGGTTCTCGCCCTTGATGCCGACGGTGACCTGCGAGGCCGTACCGTCCGGCGCCTTGACCAACGTCGTGTAGCTCAACTCGGCGGAGATGAGCGTGTAGCCGGGCGTGGCGATTTCGTCGATGCCGAACTCGTCCTGCGCGAAGGCGTGCAGCGCGCCGGCGCGGGCCAGCCAGTTCGCATCGTGATAGTAGACGCCGCCGCCGAGGCGGTGGGGAGGGATGCGGGGCACGTTCTCGCCGTCCTCGAATTGGGCGCGGACGAAATCGTACTGCGCATCGAGCCCCCACACGCCGTTCCAGATCGGCGCCACATCGTACTGGGCGGCGACCTCGGCGCCGTAGAAGGTCGCATCGCGCTGCTGGAACACTACCTGATCGAACTCCTCGTCCGTCGGCACCGTCGGCGGGCATTCGGCAAGCGTCGTCCCGCAGGTGACGCCGGTGAGCTGGCGATAGATGAAGCCGCGGTATTGCGTGTAATAGGTCGAGGCGTCGAAGCGGAAGGCGCCGGTGGCCTTCTTCAAGCCGATCTCGACGGTCGAAGCCTTCTCCTCATTGAGGAAGGGATTGCCGATCTCGAACGTGCCCGTGGCCTCGTGCATGCCCTTGGAGAAAAGCTCGGCGGCGTCCGGAGCGCGCTCGACGTATTGGCCGTTGAGACGCGCCTCGACGCCGAAAGGCAGAGCGTAGAGAAGCCCGAGGCCACCGCTGACCGGGGCGAACGCGCGCTCGCCGGCAAAGACGACGGGCGCCGCCGGATCCGTGACGTCGGACCAGCCGAAGCCGTCGACCGTCGTTCGCTCGACGCGTGTTGCCGCCTGCAGGCGCAGCGCCTGCGTCAGCGCCAGCTCCTCGAACCAGAACAGCGCGGCGCTTTGCGTATGCGCCGGCTCCATCAGGGAATCGCCCTCGAAGCTCTCGCCGCGCGTCTTGCGGTTGTCGACGTGGATGCCGACGGCTCCGGTCAGGGCCCCGAGCGTTGTGGCGACGGGGAGGTGCTGGATCTCCACGCGCGCCTCCTGCTCCTTGTTGGTGAAGCGCGAGCCGAGCTCGAATTCGGTCTCGGTGGCGGGGTCGTGGATGGCGAACTCGCCGTGCTCGTAGTCGGAGGCGCCGAACCAGAAGCGCACCGTGTCGATGCCCGAACCGCGCACGCGCCACTCGCCCTTCGCCTGCACCTTGTCCTGCACCATGTCGATGCGTGGGACGACGCCTTCCTCCGCTTCCTCGCCGGGAATGCCATAGAGGCTGGCGAAGCGGGTGTACGACACGCCGAGGAAGCCGTCAGTGCCGATGAGCGAGGCGCCGAGCGAGGCACCCTCGCTTTCGACGAAGCTGTTGAGCACCGTGCCGCGCGGCGAGGCGTAGTCGTCGGCATCACGCTTGAAGGTGTCGGCGTGGATGGCGAAGCCGCCGGAGCCGGCGGTGGCGCTGACAGCGCCGTCGGCGGCGTCGTCGACCGACGAATATCCGCCGAGGATGCGGTCGGTAAATCCGCCGCGCGGAATGAACGTCGGGATACGCTCGTTCTCCACCGAGACGACACCGCCGATGGCTTGCGAGCCGTAGCGCAGCGTCGCCGGCCCGCGCACCACCTCGACGCGATCGGCGGCGAGCGGATCGATGGGAATGGCATGGTCCTCGGAGATCGCCGCCACGTCATGCGTGCCGATGCCGTTCTCCTGCGTGCGCACGCGGTAGCTGTCGAGGCCGCGGATGATGGGGCGGTCGGCGCCGGGCGCGAAGGTGGTGCCGGCAATGCCGGGCTTCAGTTGCAGCGTGTCGGTGATGGTGGCGCCGCCGTTCGCCTCGAGCTCGCGCTGCGTCGCGACGGTGACCGCTACGAATGCCTGGTCGTCGACGATGGCGCCGGGCAGCGGTTGCAGATCGGGTACGGGCGTCGGCACCGGTGGTGCGGCGGCGGTCTCACCCGACGCGGGCGCCGTTGCCGGCGGGGCAGAACGTTTGGCCTTCTTCGGCTTGGCCACGGGGCTTGGCGTCGTCACCACGACCGCCGGAAGCTCGACCGTTGCCGGCGCCGGATCCGCCGACTGCGCCTCGACCCGCGCGCTCGCCATCAACGCCGCCGCAGCGACGCATACGCCTACGCCAACTCTCACTGTACGCCCCCGAAGTACTCTTACTGATGTGATAATATCCGGATACTATCCGGAGTCAATGCGGGAGCGACCACGGCGCCTTTGGGGGATAAGCGATCGATGGTGTGTCCCGTGCCTCAGGCGGCCGGCGCAACGTGCGCCGCGCGAACCTTGCGCGGTCATCGTGCAACTCGGCTCCAGTTAGCGCGGCGCGCGCGCGATGCAGTCGCGACAGCGTCCGCGCAGCTCGAGCGTCATGCGCTCGACGGCGAACTTTGCCTTGCGCGCCCAGGTGGCGAGGCGTTCCACCGCGGCCGGCTCGTCGAACTCCGTCACCGTGCCGCAATCGTTGCAGATGGCGAACACGGCCGTGCTCTCGTGACTGGGATGACAGCAGGCGACGAAGGCGTTCAGCGACTCCAGGCGATGCGCCTGACCTTCGGCGATGAGGCGATCGAGCGAGCGATAGACCGTCTGCGGCGCCAGGCTCGCCTTGTCACGCAGCTCTTCGATCAGCTCGTAGGCGCTGACCGGCCGTCCAACGCCGCGCAATGCCTCGGCGATCATCTTGTCCTGCTCGGGTGCAGGGCGGCGTTTGCTGATCTTGGCCACTGTGTGGAGCCTTGCGCTGTGCGTTGACCGCTCAGTTATAGCAGGCTCGGCGGCATAAAGAAGTGTCGCAAAATCAATTGGCTGGCGCCTCCCCAGGGGGTTAATGCGGGGGGTGCTTTCGCGGCCTCTTGGCCTGATTGCCAAGCTCCGGATCGGCCGCTATAACCACGCCATCTCAAGCACATCAGCATGAGACGGCGCCCGGCACCCTTGGAGGCCGCGTCGATCGATGGGCCGCAAGGCCCTCTATTTTTTGGAGACACGTCCATGGCTCAGCAACTCATCGAGCTGAAGGCCACGGCGCGCCCACGTGCCGGCAAGGGGGCCGCACGCCAAGCTCGTCGTGAAGGAAAAGTTCCGGGCGTCATTTACGGTGACGGCCGGCCGCCGGAGACCGTAGCCCTCGACTTCGGCGATCTGTGGAAGCAGTTCCTCAAGGGCCACTTCACCTCCACCGTGTTCGAGGTGAGCGTCGACGGCTCCAAGAGCCGCGTCATCCCGCGCGAAGTGCAGCTCGATCCGATCAAGGATCAGCCGATCCACGTCGACTTCATGCGTATCGGCAAAGATGGCCGCATCCGCGTCGAAGTTCCGGTGCGCTTCGTCAACGAGGCGCTTTCGCCTGGTCTCAAGCGCGGCGGCGTCCTCAACATCGTGCGCCACGACGTCGAGGTCATCTGCCCGTATGACCACATCCCGCCCTACTTCGAGGTCGACCTCACCGGTCTCGAGATCGGCCGCTCGATCCACATCTCGGCGGTGCAACTCCCCAAGGATGCCACGCTGACCATCAAGGATCGCGACTTCACCATCGCCACCATCGCCGGCGCCGTGAAGCAGGAGGAGGAAGCTCCGGTTGCTGCCGCGGCTGCGCCTGCGGAAGGTGCCGCGGCTGCCGCTGGCGATGCCGCCAAGGCCGGTGCCGCTCCGGCCAAGCCCGGTGCGGCCCCTGCGAAGGGCGCAGCTCCTGCGGCCGCCAAGGCAGCGGCAGCGCCCGCCGCCAAGAAGAAGTAATACCGCAGGCGGGCGCCAGCATCGCGCGCCCGCCTGTTTCCTTCTCGCCGGGGCATGCCCATGAAGCTGTTCGTCGGACTGGGAAACCCGGGCGCGCAGTACGCCCGTCACCGTCACAACGTCGGCTTCGTTGCGCTCGACAAGATCGTCGACGCGCACAACCTCGGCTCCTGGCGCAAGCGCTTCCAGGGCGAGACGGCCGAAGGCACGCTCGGCGGCGAACGTGTCGTGCTGCTGAAGCCCACGACCTACATGAACGATAGCGGCCGCTCGGTGGGAGAGGCCGCGCGCTTCCTCAAGATCGATAACGCTGACATCTACGTCTTTCACGACGAAATCGACTTGGCTCCCGGCAAGCTGAAGGTGAAGGCCGGCGGCGGCAATGCCGGCCATAACGGGCTGCGCTCAGTCACCGCGCACATGGGCAACGACTATCATCGCGTGCGCATCGGCGTCGGCCATCCCGGCGCCAAGGATGCGGTGGCCTACTACGTGCTGCGCGACTTCGCCAAGGTTGAGTACGCCTGGCTCGATCCGCTCCTCGACGCCATGGCTGAGGCGGCACCATTTCTTGCCAAAGGTGACAGCGCCCGCTTCCTTTCGCAGGTTGCGCTCAAGACGCGCGGGGACGATCCTTCCGAGGAGCGCGAGCCCCCGCCGCAGCCGAAGCCCGAGCGCGCGCCCCGCAACCCGCATCCGGCGGGGGAGCGCGTATCCAAGCGTGCAGGGGCGCTGGCCGAGAACCTCAAGAAGTGGCTCGCCGGACGCGGCGACAAGGAATAAGTGCAAGCCGATCGTGCGTCATTGGGCGCTCCGCGGCGCTCAAATCGCGCCCTCGGTATAACGACTTGGAGTAAGCGATGAACCTCGGCCGCGTACTCGCATTGTTAGTCATCGCAATGGTGCCGACGCCCGGGAGCAGCGCCGTGTTGGCGCAAGGCCCCGTCGCCGTCCCACCCGCAGCGCAGGAGCTCGCCGGCGAGCATCCCGCCGAGTACTACAAACGCGCCAGCGAGCTGTTCAAAGAGGGCAAGAAGGAAGACGCCGTCTTCATCTTCTACCTCGGGCAGTTGCGCTTCCGTACCCACCTGCTGGCCAAGCCCGGTGGCGATCCGTCCGGCGATCCGGCCATCTTCACCGCGCTCTCGGAGGTTGTCGGCAAACCGATCAACCAATACGCCTTCGGCGATCTTCCAAACTTGGCGCAAACGGTCGACGCCGTCTTGGCCTACGACACGGCGAATCCCGATACGTTTACCTCGCCCACCGAGTTCGCCAAGATACATACCGATGTTCGCGACGGTTTGATTGCGATGAAGACGAAGATGCTTGCCGAAGCCGACCGCATCAAAGCCAGTCGCACCAAGAACGGGTTGGAAAACCGCTAGTCCTCGCGGGCCTGACACATCTGCCGCACCACCCTTCCGCCTTGCAGCTTCACCCGCGACACCCTATTCCCCCCACCCATGACAGCAATCATCGCGATCAAAGACCTGTCGAAGACCTACGCGACCGGCTTCCAGGCGTTGAAGAACATCAACCTCGATATCCGCCGCGGCGAGATATTCGCCCTGCTGGGGCCCAACGGCGCCGGCAAGACGACGTTGATCTCCATCGTCTGCGGCATCGTCAACGCGACGCAGGGGAGCGTCACGGTCGACGGTGGCGACATCAAGCGCGACTACCGCCGGGTGCGCGAGATGATCGGCCTCGTACCGCAGGAACTGACCACCGACGCCTTCGAGACGGTGTGGAATGCAGTATCCTTCAGCCGCGGTCTTTTCGGCCGGGCGCCCAACCCTGCATACATCGAGAAGGTGCTCAAGTCGCTGTCCCTGTGGGACAAAAAAGACAGCAAGATCATGACGCTGTCGGGCGGCATGAAGCGCCGGCTGCTGATCGCCAAGGCTCTGTCGCACGAGCCGACGATCCTCTTCCTCGACGAGCCGACGGCCGGCGTCGATGTCGAGTTGCGCAAGGACATGTGGCAGGTGGTGCGCGACCTGCGCGCCGGCGGCGTCACCGTCATCTTGACGACCCACTACATCGAGGAGGCCGAGGAGATGGCCGACCGCGTCGGCGTCATCGCCAAGGGGGAATTGATCCTCGTCGAGGAGAAGGCCGAGCTCATGCGCAAGCTCGGCAAGAAGCAACTCGTGCTGCAGCTGAACGCGCCCATCACCGCCGTACCGCCCGAGCTTGCCGGGCACGCGCTGGAGCTGTCGCCGGACGGTAGCGAATTGACATTCACCTACGACACGCGCGGCGGACGTACCGGCATCACGGCGCTGCTCAACGACATGCGCACCTCCGGCATCGGCTTTGTCGATCTGAACACGACGCAGTCCTCGCTCGAGGATATCTTCGTCGATCTCGTGCGGAGCGCCACATGAACCTGCAAGCGGTCAAGGCCATCTATGTGTTCGAGATGTCGCGTGCCTTCCGCACGGTGATGCAGAGCATCATCTCGCCGGTGCTGTCGACGTCGCTGTACTTCGTCGTTTTCGGCGCCGCCATCGGCTCGCGCATCGCCCACATCGACGGCGTGAGCTACGGCGCCTTCATCGTGCCGGGGCTGATCATGCTGCAACTCCTCACGCAGAGCATCGCCAATGCCTCGTTCGGCATCTACTTCCCGCGCTTCACCGGGACGATCTACGAGCTCCTGTCGGCGCCCATTTCACCGATCGAGATCGTGCTCGGCTATGTCGGTGCGGCGGCAACAAAGTCGATCATCCTCGGGTTGATCATC
>CAZOOS010000144.1:0-6608 GCA_964581475.1 uncultured Hyphomicrobium sp. | reverse complement strand
TTGGCGCGCGAGCTGGCGAGCTCTCCCGATACCATTCTGCAGAAGCTCGCGGACACGGCATTGGCACTGTGCAACGCGCACTCGGCCGGTCTCAGCATTCTGGAAGACGGCGACCGAAGGCAGAACTTTCACTGGCGCGCCATCGCCGGCGCTTGGGCGCCGCACGTAAACGGCGGAACGCCGCGCGACTTCGGTCCGTGCGGAACGGTCGTTGACCGCAACGTTGCGCTTCTCTGTTCGCATCCCGAGCGCGACTTTCCTTACTGGGCCGACGTCAAGCCGGTTCTCGAGGAAGCGCTGTTGATACCCTTTCATATCCAGGGCGAAGCCATCGGCACCATCTGGGTCGTTGCCCATGATGCAAGTCGCCGCTTCGATGCGGAAGACTTGCGCGTGATGACCAACCTCGGCGCCTTTACGGCCGCGGCGTATCAAGCGTGGCTATCCGTCAACGCAACGCAACGCATTGCCGCCATCGTCGACTCTTCCGACGATGCCATCGTCAGCAAAGATCTCAGCGGCATAATCATGTCGTGGAATAAGGGGGCGGAGCAAACCTTCGGCTACGCCCCCGAAGAGATCATCGGCAAGCCCATCACGATCCTTATTCCGCCGGAGCTCCAGCATGAAGAAGTCGACATCATCGCACGCATCCGGCGCGGCGAGCGCGTCGAACACTATGAAACCGTTCGCTGCAACAAGTATGGCAACTTGATCCACGTGTCTTTGACCGTCTCTCCGGTCAAGAATGCTCAAGGCAAAATCATTGGCGCTTCAAAGATCGCCCGCGACATCACCGAGCGCCGGCGGACCGAGGAGCAAATCGCTATCCTCGCGCGCGAAGCCGAGCATCGGGCAAAGAACGTGTTGGCGACGGTGCAGGCGACCGTGCGCCTGTCGCACTCTGACACGTCGGAGGGCCTCAAGGATGCGATCACCGGACGCATCCAGGCACTCACCAACGTGCATCGGCTGTTCGTGCAATCGCGCTGGACCGGCGCCGAGCTACGTAATCTCATCACCCAAGAGCTCTCGCCCTACTGCCAAGACGGAGAGGAGCGCGCGCAATTTGACGGCCCAAGCTTGATGCTCGAGGCGAGCGCGGCCCAGGCGATTGCGGTGACCTTGCATGAGCTCGCCACCAACGCGGCCAAGTATGGGGCCTTGTCGGTGCCCAAGGGCAGCGTTGAAATCGCATGGTCGCCTACGGCGGACGGACAGCTTTTCATGCGCTGGCTTGAGAGCGGCGGACCGGAGGTAAGGCCCCCCACGCGCAATGGTTTCGGCATGCGCGTGATCGACAGCCTCATCCGCAGCCAGCTCGATGGCGAAGCCCGCTTCGACTGGCGCCCGGAAGGACTCGCGTGCGAAATCGTCTTGCCGCTGGGAAGCCGGTAGCACGCGTTGCGATCGTCCCCGGGTGAGCCCGCACCGGCGCGCCGTGGCCGCGCCCGCTAGCACCCTGCTGTCGGCCCTCGCCGCTAAACGGCGACATTCTTGCCAAGACCAGCGCACATTCAGGGACAACATGATCGAACGGGACTAGCCGATTCGATCGAGGGGAAAGGGTCGTGGAACTTCCGCCTGGCCACACACATCGAAGCGGCTTGGTCGGGTATCGCGTCGCCAAGGTGCTCCGGCATCTCGTTCTGATGCTGCTGCTGCTGCCGGTCTCGGCGTTCGCCGGTGCGCGTACCAGTGCCTGGCAAACGGAAACGATCCCGCATACTGCCGCTCCCCCACCCCTCGTTCCGGCCGTTGCCGTCCCTCCACCGCGGCAACTGACCGTCTTCGAACGGCAGGCCGCGGAGACGATCAAGATCACCAACGACTTCCGCCGCCGCAACGGCCTTCCGGCGTTCGCAGAGGATCCGGTCTGTGCAGCGGCGGCCTTCGATCACGCGCAGGACATGGCGCGGCGAAGCTATTTCGATCACTTCGGACCCGGCGGCAGCTCACCGACCAGCCGCTACAAACGCCGCAACACCTCCGGTCAGCGCGTGATCCGCGTGACGGAGAACATCGCCCGAGGCAACGGCACCACACCCGAGAGCGCGCTCAGAATGTGGCTCGACTCTTCCGGTCACCGCAAACATCTGGTGGGACGAGAAATGACCCACATCGGTGTCGGCGTGGCCAACGGCTCCTGCTTCTTCGCGGCCTGCACCTACTTCGTTCAATGTTTCTCCCGCTGGCCGTGAGCGGCGTGCGCTGAATTCGATGCCGCTACACTTCCGGAGGCCGCGACTCCGGCATTGTCGGATGCCGCTTTTCCCAGATGTTAAGCGAAGTCGGGCAACTGTCGATCCAACCACGAGGATCGATCCCGCGATGCAACGCCGAAGCTTCCTGAAAGCCACCGCACTCGCACCAGCCGCCGTCGCCATCGGCGCGGTGCCCGGACTGGGCGCGGACGATGCGCAACCGCCCGCCGACCTCGCCGACAAATTGGACGCCACGCTTTTTTCGTCGGACGGTCTCGCCGTTCCGCTTCCCACGGGCGCGACGCCGTCACCGCTCGCCGACGGGCTCGACCGCACGCTCGTTCTTGGCGGCGGCGGCACCTACTATCTCGCCTGGTACTGCGGCTTCTTCCATGGGCTCTTCGAACACGGCATCGACGCGCCGTCACTGGCCGACATGATCGTCGGAACCTCGGCGGGCTCGTACGCCGGGTCGTCGAAGGCCAGCGGACACTTCCAGCGCATGTCATCACCAGATGAGCCACAATGCTTCCGATACGGAGCCGGCCAAGCTTCTCGCCATCTTCGTGGTCGACACGGCCGACAAGAAGATCGTCATTCCGGACAAGTGAAGGCATTTGCTCCAACAGCCCCACTGCCCGCGAGTCTGCAGAATCGGTCGTGCACCCCGACGCGCCACCGCTTTTTCTACGGCAGCCGTTAGCAAAGTTGGATGCCGTTCCCGCGATGCGCCGTAATCCTTCGAGCTGTCGGGCGCCGCGGTCGAGCGGCATCGGGCCGTCGCGGTAGAGTCTACCGGCGCGGCAAGCGCTGAAGGCAGAGCGACCAAGCATGAGGAGTTCCGACCTGAAACCAACGCCGGATTCCGATGCGCGAACGCCGATCCCTACCTCGATGGTTTTTCGCCGGCTCATCGAAGAGGTGCCCCCGGACCACTTCACCCTCGGCTGGCTGTTGGGCAAACTCGGCAAGCGGTCCTTCGGCATCATCATGCTGCTGCTCGCCGTCGTTGCCATCGCCCCGGGCGTCTCGATCCTCGCCGGCCTGCTCTTGTTCATCCCGGCGTTGCAGATGATCCTCGGGCACCCCGCTCCCATTTTCCCCCAATCGATTGCCGCACGCCCGTTGCCGACGCCGCAGCTCACCGCCCTGGTGCAGCGTGCCGTGCCGGCGCTGCAGAATCTCGAGAAGTTCGTCTATCCGCGCTGGCCCATTCCGCACCAGGCGACCAAGCGCCTGGTGGGCATTGTCGTCGTGCTGCTGGACATCACCGTCACGTTCACCCCGCTACCGCTGAGCAACATCATCCCGGCACTGCTGATCGGGCTTATGTCGCTCGCCTACCTTCAGGAGGACGGTCTGGTGCTGTCGGTGGCGCTGGCGCTTGCCGCCGTGCTGCTCACGGCCGACTTGCTGGCGGTCGAGGAGACGGTCCGCGAGGCGGAATGGATTTTTCGCCGTTGGTAGCCGAGCTCTGCGGCGCGCCACGCACACTCACGCTACGCTGCACACCTACTGCTCGCACGGCGCTTCCACGGTGCGGCCGACGCTCGGCAAATACTTGGGACACATTTCGGCGTCGGCCGACGGCGTCGGCGCTTTCTTTGGCTCACTGGGCGGCGTCGGCTTCGGCGGCGCAGCCTCGGCGGCGGCCTTCTTCACTTCATCCAGGCGCGCGCGGGCGAGGTCACCGAAAGGCGTGCCGCCAAAACGGGTGATGTAGGCTTCGAGGACCGCGGGGCTGTTTGAATCCTTTGTGGCCGCCCAGACCGACGCCGCCTCGTTCAATTGGCTATCGCCGGCGTTCCCCCCTTGATTGGTGTCCGGCGGCAATGGGACATCGGATCCTGAGGAGTCCGACCCGCCGCTACAGCCGAGCCGGCTTTCTTCGGCGATGATGGCATTGACGCGCGCCTCCTGCGCCGCCCGCAGACGGCCGTAGGGGGGATAGCAGCGCGGTCCGAACACCGCGATCGCGCGGGCGGATTTGAAGCAGTGCCCGGCCTCGGCAAAGATGGCATTGCGCGCCCGCCACAGTTGATCGCAACTGTCGCCCAGCGCCGTTGCCGGCAGGAGGATTGCCGCGCCAACGAGTGTTACCGCGGCGCATGATGTCGTGCATGACGGCATGGCGCCGTACCTCGATGACGACGGTTGGCGCCGTTTTGCTTCGGCGCTGCTTGGCTCTATTCTATCAGGCGGCCCATCGGCGGTCACGCGACAGCGCCTGCGAAGGCCCCAATCCCACACCCCTTTTCAGAACGCCGGCCCGATAACGAGCTGCCGGCGACGCTGCGTTTTGACGAACGGCCCACGCCTCGGCCAGCCACCGAGTGGCCCCGAGAGCACAATCGGAGGCTGCGCCCGGCCGGCCATCAAGTTAACGAGATTTGACGCTTGATCGAGGCCAGCGCCGACTGGCATCAACCCAGGTAGGCATGGGCACGGGTGGCAGTCTGTATCGATGATGCAATCAACAGTTCGACGCTTGGGACTTCCCGCCATCGCAACGGTCGTGGCTATGGCCGCGCTGTCGGCGGTCACCGCCGACGCCGGAGCGAGAGAGCCGGGCTCTTCCGCAGAGGCGGCGGCGCGAGATGCCGGCGAGCCGATCATGGCGATCGTGTCGATCAAGTCGCAGCACGTCACCTTCTATGACGCCGACGGCTGGATTCTAAGAGCGCCCGTGTCGACCGGCGTCAAGGGACGCGAAACGCCGGCCGGCGTGTTTGCCGTTCTGCAGAAGAACATCGACCACCGCTCCAATCTCTATGACGACGCCCACATGCCGCACATGCAGCGCCTGACATGGAACGGCATAGCCATGCATGGCGGCCCGCTGCCGGGGTATGCCGCCTCGCACGGCTGCGTGCGGATGCCGTACGGATTTGCCTCGGAGCTGTTCGACAAGACGCGCATCGGCATGCGGGTGATCATTTCCCCGGACGACGCCACGCCCGTCGCGTTTTCTCACGCCGCGCTCCTGGTTCCGGACGCGGAGGCCGTCGCTGCCGCTCCGCAACGTGCCGAGACGCTCGTGCGCGAGTCAGCCGAGGCCGCCAAAGCGGTCGACGAGACGAAGAAGTTCGCCAAGACGGCGGCGCGCGATGCCGATTCCGCCAAAGCAACGCTGCGCAAGGCAGAACGGCAGAAATCCTCCGCCGACGCCGACCTCGCTTCCGCCGAAAAGGCACTCGCCGCCGCGCAGTCGAACGTGGCCAAGGCCGAGGAACGCCGGCTCAAGGCCGCCGCCAAGGCCACCGAGGCCGCTGCCAAGCTCGACAGTGGCAAGGCCGCCACGGACGCGCCGGTCGAGGCCGCTGCCAAGCCGGCCAATGCCGCCAAAATGGAACGGCAGAAATCCTCTGCCGACGCCGATCTCTCTTCCGCCGAAAAGGCACTCGCCGCCGCCCAGTCGAACGTGGTCAAGGCCGAGGAACGGCGGCTCAAGGCTGCTGCCAAGGCCACCGAGGCCGCTGCCAGGCTCGACACGGTCAAAGCCGAGGCGACGCCGAAGATCGATGCCGCGGCCAAAGCGGCGGAGGCCGCCAAAACGGCCGTAACCCGGAAGGCCGAGACGGCCAAAGCTGCGGACGATGCCAAACTCGCGCTCGTTCCGGTCTCGATCTACATCAGCCGCGCGACGCAGAAGCTCTACGTGCGGCGGAGCACGGGCAAGCCGTGGCCGGACGGCGGCGAGGTCTTCGATGCGACCATCGAGGTTCCGGTCACCATCCGCGACCCTGAGAGGCCCATCGGCACGCATATCTTCACGGCGATGGCGCCGGGCGAGGCAGGCCTGCGCTGGAGTGCGACCACGATCGACAGCGGGGACGATGCCAAGAACGCGCTCGACCGGGTCAGCATCCCCAAGGACGTCCTCGACCGCATCGCGCCGACCGCGCTGCCGCGATCCTCGATCATCGTCTCGGACGAGCCGCTGAGCAAGGAGACCAACTACCGGACCGAGTTTGTTGCGGTGCTGAGCAATCAGCCGCAGGGCGGCTTCAAGACGCGCAAGCCGACGCCTCCGGTCGATCCTTGGGGTATGTTCCCGGCAAGCGGCAATCAGTGGCAGCCCGGCTTCTTCAATTTCTGGGACCAGCCGAGTCAGAAGCGGCAACCCAGCTATAAGCAGAAGCGCGGACCTCAAGGGAAGCCGTTCTTTTGGTAGCGGCTGACGGTAGCCCGGTCATCGGGTTCCCGGTGCCATCGCCGGTTCGACAGCAGCGCTTTCCGCAAGCGTAATTCCAGTCGGCCTAGCAAGCGGCCGCCGTGAGGTCCGCGATGCGGGCCGCCTGCGCGCGGGCGCCGCCGGTCATCGTCCGGGCTGGGCGATGCGTGACGCTGCCGTTGGGCGTGGTATCTATCCATCCAACAAGAAGCCTGCACCGCCCTCGTGGC
>CAZOOS010000143.1:0-6636 GCA_964581475.1 uncultured Hyphomicrobium sp. | reverse complement strand
CCCATCGCCGAGACGATCGAGGGCCTGTGGCTGCAGTCGGGCAGCGACACCATCGGTCTGTTGATGGGCCGCTCCGCCAAGGCCATCAACGAGCAGAAGAACGACCTCGCGCTGCAGCTACTGGACGCCGTGGTCGAGCTGGCGCCGGCCTACGCCGAGGGCTGGAACCGGCGCGCCTACGTCTACTTCCTGCAGAACAATTTCGAGGGCGCCGTCGGCGACCTGCGCCGGGCGCTGGCGCTCGAGCCCAACCACTTCAAGGCGCTGGAGGGGCTGGCCCGCATCCTGCGTGACACCGGTCAGAAGAAAAGCGCGCTGCAGGCCTACAAGCAGATCCTCAAGATCAATCCCTTCCAGGAAGGCGCCAAGGAAGCGGTCGAGGAACTGTCGGTCGAAGTCGAAGGCCAGGGCATCTAGGGCAGGCGCTACGCGCTAGCGCACTTCCGCGACCGGGGCGCCGTTCTCGTCGACGAAGGCGATGCGGATCATGTTGGTCGCGCCCGGCGAGCCGAACGGCACGCCGGCGGTGATCAGGATGCCGTCGTTCGGCTTCACGAAGCCTTCGTCGAAGGCGATGCGGCAAGCCTTGCTCACCATGTCGGTCAGGGTCGCCGGATCGCCGGTCAGCACCGACTGGATCCCCCACACCAGCGACAGGCGCCGCGCCGTCGCTTCCACTGGCGTCAGGCCCATGATGGGTAGCCCCGGCCGCTCACGCGTGACGCGCAGCGCGGTCGAGCCGGTGGCCGTGTAGCAGACGATGGCGGCAAGCTTCACCGTATCGGCGATGGCATGCGCGGCCGAGGCAATGGCGTCAGCGCCCGTCGCCTGGGGCATAATACGCGTGGCGTGGATGATGGCGTCGTAGCTCGGATCGGCTTCGACCTCGATGGCAATGCGGTCCATCATCTGGATGGCCTCGACGGGGAACTGCCCGATCGCGGATTCGGCCGACAGCATCACCGCGTCGGCACCGTCGAACACGGCGGTCGCCACGTCGGAGACTTCGGCCCGGGTCGGCACCGGCGAGGAGATCATGCTTTCCAGCATCTGCGTGGCGACGACGACGGGCTTGCCGGCAGCGCGCGACTTGCGCGTGATCTGCTTCTGCAGGCCGGGCACGCGCTCGACCGGCATTTCGACGCCGAGATCGCCGCGCGCGACCATGAGGCCGTCGGCCGCTACGATGATGGCGTCGAGATCGCCGATGGCCGACGGCTTCTCGATCTTGGCAAGAATCGCCGCGCGGTCGCCAACGAGCTTGCGTACGTCGTGGACGTCCTCGGCGCGCTGAATGAATGACAGCGCGATCCAGTCGACACCGATCTTCAGGATGTGGGCGAGGTCGGCGCGGTCCTTTTCGGTCAGCGGGCCAATGGGCAGCACGGTATCGGGCAGGCTGATGCCCTTGCGGCTCGACAGGGCGCCGCCGACCAGAACCTCGGCGGCGATGGAATTGTTCTTCTTCTCGATAACGCGCATGCGCAGCTTGCCGTCGTCGAGCAGCAGCATGTGCCCTGGCTCTACGGCGGCGAAGATCTGCGGATGCGGCAGGGACACGGCCTCCGAGGAGCCGGGCTTCTCGCTGCGGTCGAAGCGGAATATGGCGCCGTCGTTGACGAACACGCGACCGCCGGCGAACTCGCCGACGCGGAACTTCGGACCCTGCAGGTCGGCCAGGATGCCGATGGGATGGCGGTGGCGCTTGGCAACCCAACGCACCGAGTTCTGCAGCGCGCGCGCCGTCTCGTGCGAGGAGTGGCTCATGTTGATGCGGAACACGTCGACGCCCGCCAGGAACAGGCGCTCGATCATTTCCGTTGCGGACGAGGCAGGGCCCAAGGTCGCGACGACCTTAACCCTTCGTTGGCGTCTCATTTTTCACTCGCCTCGGGGTCGGTGAGGCGGACGGTCCACTCCTGCGACTCGCCGGTGTCTACTTCAAAGAAGCCGGTGCGTTTGAAGCCGCGCTGCTGACAATCCTGTACTCCGCGGATAGCGAACGACTTCTCGTCGGTACACATGAAGTTGGTGCCGACCCATTCGCCGCCGCGGTCATAGTCTAGGGCGTGAATGTAAATAAAGCGGCTGGGGACGGCCCCCTTGAGCAGCGTCTCGCAAGTCTGCGAAGCGATGTTCCACCAACCCTCGGTGGCCCAGCCGGTGGCGTCCTGGTAGCCCACGGCCACGCCGACGCGGCTCGACGTCGAATTGCATAACTTCAGGTCGGCGTGGGCGCTGCTCCCGGGAATGGCGAAAATGGGAAGCATCAGCGCAGCGGCGACATGCTGCCGCGCCTTCTGCCAAAACCATTCTGCTCGCTGCGCCAACACGCCGGTTCGCTCCCGTCCCCTATGCAATTCGAACCGTTCCGGGGACCACGGGGGAACGGCCGCAGCGCCGGCTTGCCTCCGCCATTGAGCGGGCGTCGGATAGCCTCGTGTAACCGAAGGGAGCGCGCGTGCACGATCGCCGTTCGCCCGAAAAAAGCGGGCGCGAGTGTTGTTTTCCAGGAACTTGGCGGCATTGCGGATGAGCCGAGGCGGGCCAGAGGAATGAACAGGGCGTGGCATTGCTTCGGCAGTTTCCCTCGGTGTCAGCTCGATTCGCCGAAGCATCGAGTACGGCCATTGCTCGTTCCGGCTCCCCCCCAGGGGGGTGGTTTGCGCAATCGCGTTGGGGGCGTCAAGCGGTTCGCCGACGCGGGTAGTCTTGGCTGGGTCGAAAAGCTATATCAGCGGTATGCCAGATTCCAACGGGAGCGAGGCATTCTCGCTCGTCGACCCCCTTGTTACCGATAGCTACGAAGTGATCCCCGGCCGGCGCAACGCCGGCCTGCTGCTGCTGTGCGATCACGCCCGCAACACCCTCCCGGACGCGTACGGCGCGCTGGGGCTGCCGGCCGACCAGTTGGAACGCCACATCGCCTACGACATCGGTGCCGAGTCCGTCACACGCATCCTGGCGCAGAAACTGAGCGCGCCGGCCATCAGCACACGCTTCTCGCGCCTGCTGATCGATCCCAACCGCGGCCTCGACGATCCGACGCTCATCATGCGCATCTCCGATGGCGCGGTCGTGCCCGGCAATCGCAACATCGACGATGCGGAGCGCGACCGGCGCGTGCGGCAGTTCTACGAGCCCTACCACCTGCGCATCGACAGCCTTATCGAGGAATGCGTCGCCGCCGGTGTGCCGCCGGTGCTGCTCTCGGTGCACAGCTTTACCGAAAGTTGGAAAGGCGCGCCGCGGCCGTGGCATGTGGCGATCCTCTGGGATCGCGATTATCGCTTTTCCGTGCCGCTGCTCGAAGCGTTGCGCGCTGAAGCCGGTATCGTCGTCGGCGAGAACGAGCCCTACGACGGCAAGCTGGCCGGCGACTGCATGTGGCAGCACGGCACGCGTCGCGGCCTCGCGCATACCATCGTGGAGGTGCGCCAGGATCTCATTCGCTCGCCGGAAGGGCAGCGCGCGTGGGGCGAGCGCCTGGCAGCGGCCGTACAGACGGTGTTCGCACGCGACGACATTCGCGATGCGATGCATCGCGTGCAGTACTTCGGCTCGCACACCGATACCGAAGGAACGCCACCGTTCATGAGCGCCGCGGAAAGGAACCCTGCATGACCGGCATCGATCGGGAGACCGCAACTGAGCTCGAGGCCGCCGCCTTTCGCCGCCTCGTTGCGCATTTGCGCGAACGCACCGACGTGCAGAACATCGACTTGATGAATCTCGCCGGCTTCTGTCGCAACTGTCTGTCCAACTGGTATCAGGAGGCGGCGGCCGAGCGCGGGATCGATCTCGGCAAGGACGCGGCGCGCCAGATCGTCTACGGCATGCCGTACAAGGAGTGGCAGCAGCGCTACCAGACGGACGCCTCGCCGGCGGCGCAGGCAGCTTTCGCCAAATCCGGCTCCCGCGGCCATAAGCCATAAGCAACAGGCGCTTACGACGGCTGTGACGCGCGTGCCCCAGGTTCCAACTAAATTTCCTCTGGATGGTTCTCGTCCTCGCCTTGAAGCGGCAAGGCGGCGCCGATAGCGTCTCCTCTCATCATGACGGCGGGGAGAAGAGAGCGATGACGACGCTACAGGTTTCGGCGCAAAAACAGCTGCGTCAGCTCGTCGAGCAGATCGAAAGGCTCGAGGAAGAAAAGAAGGCGCTCGCTGGCGACATCCGCGACAAGTTCCTGGAGGCCAAGGGCCTCGGCTTCGACGTCAAGGTTCTGCGCCAGGTCGTGCGGCTGCGTAAGAAGAGCGCCACTGAACGGCAGGAAGAGGACGCGGTCCTCGAAGTCTATCTGCATGCGCTCGGTATGCTCGATCAACTCAACGGCAGCTCGCGCGATGCCGCCGTAGACGCGATGATTGCCGCCGAATGAGTATAGCGTGCGCGCCGCCCGACGGGGACAGCGCGCACGGCCACGCAGGGCTCGAAGTGATGAAGAGAGCGCCTCGGTCCGATTCGGCGCTCGGCCGAGGCGCCCACGGCTGAGGGGAAGGGTTGCCCCCGCCCCGCCGGTCCTTGCTGGCGCAGCCATACCTGGGAGCGGCGCGCCAAAAATCCTCGCACCTGTATAGACAGCCGGAGGCATAAGCTCTAATCGTATATTGTTCGCTGTTGGATCAGAGTTTCTTATGCCCCCGCATGTGACGCTCAAACAGCTCCGCTACTTCGACGCGCTGGCCCGCGAGCAGCATTTCGGCCGCGCCGCGGAATCCTGCGCCGTCACCCAGCCCGCCCTTTCCATGCAAATTCACGAGCTTGAGGAGCAACTCGGCCTCATGCTGGTGGAACGCACGCGTGCGGGCGTGCTGCTTTCCGACAAGGGCCGTGAGATTGCCGCTCGCGCCGCCCGCATCCTCGGCGACGTCCACGAAATGGTCGAGTTCGCGCAGCATTGCAAAAACGTGCTGTCGGGCTCGCTGCGCCTCGGCGTCATCCCTTCCATCGCGCCGTACATGCTGCCGCCACTGCTGCCGCTCATTCGCGAGGGCTATCCGCAACTGGAGCTGCATGTGCGCGAAACGCAGACGCTGCCGCTCACCCAGGAGCTCATCGACGGCAAGCTCGACGTGCTGCTGCTCGCCCTGCCGATGCTGCAGGCCGAGTTCGAGACGATGCCGCTGTTCGACGATCGCTTCCTCTTGGCATTGCCGCAGTCGCGCCGGCTGTCGAGCCGCGTGCGCGCCACCAAGGATCTCATCGAGCACGAGCGCTTGTTGCTGCTCGAAGAAGGCCACTGCCTGCGCGAGCAGGCGCTCACCTATTGCAGCCTGCAGCAGGTCTCGACCGTCAACACGTTCGGCGTTTCCAGCCTGTCGACCATCGTCGAGATGGTGGCGGCAGGTTATGGCATCACGCTGCTGCCGGAGATGTGCCTCAACGTCGAGATTCGCGGCCGCGACATCGGCGTCACGCGCTTCGTCGAGCCGGAGCCCTACCGCACCGTGGGCCTTGCCTGGCGCGCAACGTCGCCGCGCGCCAACGATTTCCGCGAGCTGGGGCGTCTCATCAAGGTTGCCTGGTCGAAGGGCTGCGTGCCACCGGGCCGCAGGAATCCGAAGCACACGCGGCCGCTCAACGCCCCGTCGTCTTGACTGGGCGCGAGGTGAGGCCGCTGGCCGCCGCACGCGCAGGATCGGTCTCGTGCGCGCGGAAATCGACGGCGCTGCCCTGGAACTGCTGCGCCCACAGTACCTCGGAGATCTGATCGCCGGGCCGCAGCCGCATCGGTAGGACGATCTGCTTGTCGTCGAGCAGATCAAGGGTGCGCTCGAGGTTGGGATGCACGATCTTCACCAGCGCCTCATCGTCCGCCGATGCCGACTGGGTCAGCAGCGGTGCCACCGGGAACGGCCGATACGACAGCTCCTCCGGGTGATCGTCGTCGAATTCGGGCGCCGGCGCCCAGCCCTCGGACGCACTTGCCGCCGGACGCGGGTCGAGCCCTGCGGCGGGGTCAAGCGAGGCGACCTGAGTTTCCTTCCTCGGGTGGGTCGCCGCAGCCTGCGCGCGCGGCGCCGGGGCCTCGAAGGAAGCCGTGTCGATGAGCCGGTCAAGCAGGTAGCGATCGGCATCGGCGGTCTGCAGGCGCTGCGCGGGAACGTCGGTCGGGTTCAGCGACGCAAGCGTGACGAGCTGATTGAGACGGCCGCGCTCGGCATCGGAGGGCGGCGGCGTTGCCGGTCGCGGCGCTTGCACGAGCTTGGGCGCCGGCGCCTCGATCGGCGTCGCCTCAAACACTTCCGTCTCGAAGGCGGCGACGCGCGCTTCCGGCGCCGGACGCGCGACCTGCATCGGTGGCGACTTCAGTATCGGCGCCGGCGGCGCGATGCCGGCCTCGGCCTGGGCGATCTGGATCGGCGACTTGGGGCGATTGCGCAGATCGAAGTAAGCGGCGACCTGCTTGGCGACGTCCGTGTTGGCGCGGGCCCGGCGCACGTCGTCGCGCGTGAGCTCCCCGCCGTCGGCAGGATGATGCTTGGTCTTGCCATTGGGGAACAGCAGAGCCAGCTCGCTTCGCGGCAGCCGCGGCCAGGCGCGCACCGGGCCGGTGTCGACGTGCACGAAGGGGATACCCGACGTCGGATAATAGCCGATGCCGCCGACCTCGCGGATGGCCGCCGACCAGCG
>CAZOOS010000142.1:0-6662 GCA_964581475.1 uncultured Hyphomicrobium sp. | reverse complement strand
TGTGTGGAAGAGCGTAGGAACGGGCCGGCCGGGCGGGTCGTTTGCCACCACCCGCCTGGCCGGTCTCGGCCCTGTCAGTGCCGCAGCCGCATCAGCGCGTCGGGACGGGCTTCTCGCCGCGGTAGTCGTAAAAGCCGCGGTGCGTCTTGCGGCCCAGCCATCCAGCCTCGACGTACTTCACCAGCAGCGGACACGGCCGGTACTTGGAATCCGATAGCCCCTCGTACAGCACCTGCATCACCGACAGACAGGTGTCGAGGCCGATGAAGTCGGCCAGCTCGAGCGGACCCATCGGGTGATGCGCGCCGAGCTTCATCGCCTTGTCGATCGCCTCCACCGTGCCGACGCCTTCATACAGCGTGTAGACGGCCTCGTTGATCATCGGCAGCAGGATGCGGTTGACGATGAAGGCGGGGAAGTCCTCGCTGACCGCCACCTTCTTGTTGAGACTCTCGACGAACTTGCGCGTGTGCGCGAACATGTCGTCGTCGGTGGCAATGCCGCGAATGAGCTCGACCAGCTCCATCAGCGGCACCGGATTCATGAAATGCATGCCGATGAAGTGCTCGGGCCGGTCGGTGGTCGAGGCAAGGCGCGTGATCGAGATCGACGACGTGTTGGTCGCCAGCAGCGTCCCGGCTTTGAGATTCTTGCACAGGTCGGTGAAGATCCTGCGTTTTAGCGTCTCGTCCTCGGTGGCCGCCTCGATTATGAGGTCGCAATCGGCGAAGGCCTCGAAGTTCGGCGCGTAGCTGATGCGCTTCAGCGCCGGCTTCACCTCGCCTTCCGCGATGATGCCCTTCTCGGCCTGGCGCTTCATGTATTTCTCGATGGTGTGCACCGACTCCTCGACGGTCTCCTTCTTGAGATCGTTGAGGGCGACGGAGTAGCCGCCGAGCGCGATGACGTGGGCGATGCCGGTGCCCATCTGCCCGGCGCCGATGACGCCGACCTTCTTGATGGTCTGGGGAATCTTGTGCTCGCCTTTCGGCTTATCAGCCGATTTGACCGCCACGTTCATGTCCGCAAGTCCTTCTTTCCCCGAGTCCTTGGTTGTTTCGAACTATTGGCCGGCCTTCTTCAGTTCCGCCTCAAGCTCCGGCAGGGCCTGAAACAGATCGGCGACGAGGCCATAGTCGGCCACCTGGAAGATGGGCGCCTCGCCGTCCTTGTTGATCGCCACGATGATCTTGGAATCCTTCATGCCGGCGAGATGCTGGATCGCGCCGGAGATGCCGACCGCCATGTAAAGATCGGGCGCCACGACCTTGCCGGTCTGGCCCACTTGCATATCGTTGGGCACGTAGCCGGCATCCACGGCAGCGCGCGAGGCGCCGAGCGCGGCGCCCATGGCGTCGGCCACCGGCTCGAGCAGCTTCTTGAAGTTCTCGCCCGATTGCAGGCCGCGACCGCCGGAGATGATGATGCGCGCCGAGGCTAGCTCGGGGCGATCCGACTTCGTCAGCTCGGCCCTCTCGAAGCTCGACTGGCCGACGGCGGCCGGCGCCGCGACGCTCTCGATGGCGGCGGATCCATCCTCGGCCACCGGCGGGAACGCCGAGATGCGCACCGTGATGACCTTCTTGGCTTCCGGCGACTGCACGGTCTGGATGGCATTGCCCGCATAGATCGGCCGCTCGTAAGTATCGGCCGAAACTACCTTGGTGATGTCGGAGATCTGCATGACGTCGAGTGCGGCGGCAACGCGCGGAGCGATGTTCTTGCCCGTCGTCGTCGCCGGCGCGACGAACACGTCGTAGTTGCCGATCAGCGAGGCGATGACCGCGGCGGCCTCCTCGGCGAGCTGATGCTCAAGATGCGGGGCATCGGCGTGCAGCACCTTGCTCACGCCGGCGAGCTTGGCAGCCGCTTCCGCCGCCGGCTTGGCGTTGTGCCCGGCGACGAGCACGTGAATGTCGCCGCCCAGTTGCTTGGCAGCGGCCACAGCCTTGCCGGTCGCCGCCTGCAGCGCACTATTGGTGTGCTCGGCCAATAGAAGAATAGCCATCAGAGCACTCCGGCTTCGGCTTTGAGCTTCTGCACGAGTTCGGCAACGCTGCCGACCCTGACGCCGGCCTTGCGGCTGGCGGGCTCGGAGATCTTCAGCACCTTGAGGCGTGGCGTCACGTCGACGCCGAATTCGTCGGGCTTCTTGACGTCGAGCGGCTTCTTCTTTGCCTTCATGATGTTGGGCAGCGAGGCATAGCGCGGCTCGTTGAGGCGCAGGTCGGTGGTAACGACCGCCGGCATCTTGAGGCGCACGGTCTCGAGGCCGCCGTCCACCTCACGCGTCACCACGGCGCTGCCGTTGTCGATTTGCAGCTTGGAGGCGAAGGTGCCCTGCGGCCAACCCAGCAGCGCTGCGAGCATCTGTCCGGTCTGATTGCAGTCGTCGTCGATCGCCTGCTTGCCGAGGATGACGAGGTCCGGCTTTTCCGCCTCGACGATGCCCTTGAGTATCTTTGCGACGGCGAGCGGCTCGATCGGCGCGTCGGCCGTCTCGACGAGGATACCGCGGTCGGCGCCGATGGCGAGGGCGGTACGGATGGTCTCTTGCGACTTCGCCGGTCCGATCGACACGACGACAACCTCCGCGCCGCCGCCCTTCTCCTTGATGCGCACCGCTTCTTCTACAGCGATCTCGCAAAAGGGGTTCATCGACATCTTTACGTTGGCAAGGTCGATGCCCGAGCCATCCGGCTTGACGCGAATTTTGACGTTGAAATCGACGACTCTTTTGACCGGCACCAGAATCTTCATGCCGTCGGCTCTCCAAGCGTTAGCTGAGCTCTGCTGACGTTGCGGGGTAGTTGTGCAGCGCGACGAAGACTCGCCGAACCGCGCGAGAAAGTCCCCGGTCGCAGGCCTTCTCTGGTTATTCGCAAGTGCGAGATGAACCTACGAGTGCCGCGAATGCAAGTCAATCGGCCGCCAATTAACCGTCCCGGCGCGAAATTGCTTCGCCCCGCGAGCGAAAACACCGTTCTCGCATTTAGGTGGTCCGCGCGCCCGCGTCGAACAGCGGCACGCCCGGCCGGCGCATAAAGACGATGAGCACCGCACCGGCAATGAGACCGCCGATATGCGCCCACCAGGCGACGGGACCCAAGTCCGGCATGGCCACCATGACGACCTGCAGGACAGCCCATAGACCCAGAACCAGCCCGGCGGTGATGCGCAGCGGAATGACCTTGAAGACCAACACCCAGACGTTCACCCGCGGGTGCAGCATGAGATAGGCGGAGATCACGCCGGCGACGGCGCCGCTGGCGCCGATGAGCGGCAGGTCACTATCCGGCATGATCCACGCGTGAAACAGGCCGGCGAACACCCCGCACGCCAGATAGAAGAAGAGGAAGCGCACGTGCCCCATGGCGTCCTCGACATTGTCGCCGAACACCCAAAGGAAAAGCATGTTGCCTAGCAGATGAAAGGCGTCGGCGTGGAAGAACATGTAGGTGAGCAGCGTCGTCGGCTCGCCGATGTCGAGGCCGTCCACCGTCACCCGGTCCTGCGGCGCCAGGAAGTCGCTGCCGAACAACTCGCGCGGTGTTACCCCGAAGCCCGCCACGGCCGCCTCGCTGAGGCTGCTCACCTCCATGAAGTAGACGAGCACGTTGACGGCGATGAGCCCCACGGTGATGTACTGAAACGGTATCGATTTCAGTGAGTTCTCATCGCGCAGCGGAATGAACAAGGATGTGCCTGTCGAGCTCGAGGAAAGCGGCTAGCGGTTCTGACCGGGGACCCAGAGGACGTCGCCCGAAGCGTGATGATTGACGTAGCGGCTGGCGACAAAAAGGAAATCCGAGAGGCGATTGATGTATTTCAGCGCCGCGGCGCCGACAGGCTCGCTCGCATCCGCCGCGAGCTCGACCATCAGCCGTTCGGCACGCCGCGAGATGGTGCGCGCCATGTGCAGCGCCGCCGCCGCCGGCGCGCCGCCGGGCAGCACGAACGACCGCAACGGCTTCAGCTCCGCATTCATCTCGTCGATCTCGTGCTCGAGGCGCTTGACCTGCCCGTCCGTCACCCGCAGCGGCTCGTACTCGAGCTTCTCGCCGCGATCGGGTACGCATAGGTCGGCACCGAGATCGAACAGATCGTTCTGGATGCGCACCAGCATGGCATCGAGCTTCGGGTCGGTATCGCCCAGGTGCACGCGCACCATGCCGATGCTGGCGTTGGTTTCGTCGACGGTGCCATAGGCGGCGATGCGCAACGCGTGCTTGGGCACCCGCTCGCCGCTGCCCAGCGCCGTCGTGCCCTTATCGCCGGTGCGTGTGTAGATCTTGCTCAGAACGACCATGGCCGCGTCCTCTAGAGGCTCGCTGCAGCATAGCTCAGCTATAGTTATGGACGAACACGAAGAGCAGGATGATGACGATGGCGAGCGCCTGCAGGCCAACGCGCCAGCGCATCAGCTTCTGGCTGGTGTTGGGGCTCTTGCCACGCGACAGGTTCCACAGCCCGGCGAAAAGCACCATAACCACCGCGATGACCGCGACAGTGGTCAGGTAATAGAGCACAGTCTCCATGGGCGTTCGATCTCCGTTCTCGGCAACTCCTTAGAGCCTCGGGGTGATGCCCGCAAATCGTATCTCAAATCGTATCTGGGCTCTGACGCGTTCACCAACCGGGGCAACGCATTGGCAATCCCTGGCGCCCATTATTGCCGCAATTCCAGCCTCTGGTTCTCAGCGGCGGGACCAGAGGGGGACATAGGCCGTTGCGTCGGGCTCGAATGACAGCATTGGCAAGGGTTTGCACGTGCGCCGGCGCTTTCGCCGGCGTTGCCATGCTCCTAGCCATGCCGGTGAGCCCCGCCCTGGCGCAGAGCCCGTCGAAAGACGAGGACGCCAGGAAAAAACTCGAGGGCAAGCGCAACGAGCTGCAGGACGTGCAAAAGCGCGCCCAGTCGCTGGAGAGCGATGTGAAGGGTCTGGCCGCCGAGCGCGAGCGACTCAACTCCCGGCTGGTCGAAACGGCCGATCTCATCAAGAAGAGCGAAGGTCAGCTGACGGCGATCGAGACCCGCCTCGGCGAACTCGACGAGCAGCAGCGCATCCTCAAAGGCTCGCTCAACCAGCGCAACGACCAGATCGCCAAGTTGCTGTCGGCGCTGCAGCGCATGGGCCGCAATCCGCCCCCGGTGCTGATAACGCAGCGCGAAGATGCGCTCGAGATGGTGCGCAGCGCCATGCTGCTGTCGGCGGCGTTCCCCGAGCTTGGCTCGCAGGCCAAGGCGCTCACTGCGCGCCTCACCGAGCTCGTGCGCGTGATGACCGAGATCCGCACGCAGCGCGATCAGTTGCGTGCCGAGATGACGCGCCTCACCGACGCGCGCACGCGCCTTGCAGGCCTCATGGAGGAAAAGCGGGTTACGCTCGACCAGCGGCAGTCGGAGCTGAAAAGCATGCGCACTGCCGCCGCCGACATCTCGCGCAATGTCAACGATCTCAACGAGCTGATCTCGAAGCTCGACCAGGCGGTGAAGGACAACACGGGCCTCGGCGCCTACGACGAGCAACGCAAGCAGGCGGCGGCCGACGCACCGAACATTACGCCGAATTCATCTCCGCCGATCGCGCCGAACTCTCCCGCCGCGCTGCCGGCGATTTCCAAGGCGCCCCCCAAAGATGCGCCTGCCGTCGCGCTCCCGGCCGGCTCCAAGCGTTTGGACGTGGTCGAGTTGTCGCCGGGCGCCGCCCTCGGCAATCCCGGCCGCATCAAGCCGGAAATCCCTTTTTCCGAGGCAAATGGCCGCTTACCTATGCCGGCGCAGGGGCGCCAGGTTTTGGGCTTTGCTGAGAAAACGCAGTTCGGCGGACAGTCCAAGGGGATTGTGCTCGAAACCCGCCAAGGTGCCCAAGTCACGTCACCTTGCGATGGTTGGATCGTTTACGCTGGTGAATTTCGTAGCTATGGCCAACTCTTGATAATCAATGCTGGCGGCGGTTATCATGTGCTACTCGCAGGCCTGTCGCAGATCGACGTTCAACCCGGTCAATTCGTCCTCGCTGCCGAACCGGTCGGAACCATGAGCGGCTGGGCGCAACAGGCCCAACCCGCGGCTTCTAACAATGCGCCCGTCCTCTACGTCGAATTTCGCAAGGATGGGAAGCCTATAGACCCCGACCCATGGTGGGTGGCGGGTCATCGAAAGGTGCAAGGATAATGCGCAAGACGGAATTCGCATTCTGGACGTTCCTCTTGATGACCGGCCTCGCCGGCGCCACCACGCTGCTGAACGTCTCGCGCACGTATTCGGCCACCTCGGATAATTCCGAGATGTACCGTCAGCTCGACCTGTTCGGCGACGTTCTCGACCGCGTCCGCTCCGACTACGTCGAGAAGCCGGACGACGCGATGCTGATCGAGTCGGCCATCAACGGAATGCTCTCGGCGCTCGACCCGCACTCCTCGTATCTCAGCCCGAAGAACTACCGCGACATGCAGGTGCAGACGCGCGGCGAGTTCGGCGGCCTCGGCATCGAGGTCACCATGGAGAACGGCGTCGTGAAGGTGGTCTCGCCCATCGACGACACGCCCGCTTCCAAGGCCGGCCTGCAGGCCAACGACCTCATCACCCATCTCGACGGCGAGCAGATAGTCGGCCTGACGCTGGAGCAGGCGGTCGAGAAGATGCGCGGCCCGGTCAA
>CAZOOS010000141.1:0-6706 GCA_964581475.1 uncultured Hyphomicrobium sp. | reverse complement strand
TCGGCGGCTCGACGCGCTCGATCTTGTCGAGCTTCTTGACCCGGCTCTGCACCTGGGCGGCGTGCGAGGCGCGCGCCTTGAAGCGCTCGATGAAGCTGATCTCCTTGGCCAGCATCGCCTGCTGGCGGTCGAACTGGGCCTGCTGCTGCCTTTCGTTCAGCGCCCGCTGCTGCTCGTAGAAGGCATGATTGCCCGAGTACGTCGTCAGCGCGCCGCCGTCGATCTCGACGATCTTGCTGACGATGCGGTTCATGAACTCGCGGTCGTGCGAGGTCATCAACAGCACACCCTCATAGCCGCGGAGAAAGTTCTCGAGCCAGATGAGGCTTTCCAGATCGAGGTGGTTGCTCGGCTCGTCGAGCAACATGGCGTCGGGGCGCATGAGCAGGATGCGGGCCAGCGCCACGCGCATCTTCCAACCGCCGGAGAGGACGCCGACGTCCCCGTCCATCATCTCCTGGCTGAAGCTCAGTCCCGCCAGCACCTCGCGCGCTTTGCCTTCGAGGGCATAGCCGCCGAGCTCCTCGAAGCGCCCCTGTACCTCGCCGTAACGCTCGATGATGTCTTCCATCTCATCGGCGCGGGCCGGATCGGCCATGGCGGCTTCGAGCTCTTTCAGCTCGGCGGCGACAGCGCTCACCGGACCGGCACCGTCCATCACCTCGGCGACGGCGCTGCGCCCCGACATCTCGCCCACGTCCTGGCTGAAGTAGCCGATGGTGACACCGCGATCGACAGCGACCTGGCCTTCGTCGGGCTGCTCTTCCCCCTTGATCATACGGAACAGCGTCGTCTTGCCGGCGCCGTTGGGTCCGACGAGGCCGACCTTCTCGCCCCGGTTGAGCGCTGCCGAGGCCTCGATGAAGAGGATCTGATGGCCGTTCTGCTTGCCGATATTGTCGAGACGAATCATATGCGCACGGGCCCTGGGACGAGTTTCGGCGGCACCCTTAGGGCATGCGAGGGGCACACGGAAGACATCCCTGGGCCGATAGGGTCGCGGCGTGGGGGCGCACGCTGGCCCCGGCGCCACGGCGCCGTCCGCTTCCCTCAAAGAGACGTGGATGGCCGGGCCGCGCGCACACGGCTGTCACAGGGCGCCCTTTACTGGTATCGATAGGGCCCCCGGACGCAGATACGCGTTCTCCCCCAGGTGCTCGCTGCCGGCGCCGACGACGACGCACAGCGACAAAGCTCAGCAAGTGGAGCCCATGGCCAACAATCAGCCCTTCGAAATCCCGCAGCAATTCCGCGACATGGCCGAAAAGAACGTCGAGCAGGCGAGCGCGGCCTACGGTCAGTTCATGAATGCGATGACGCAAGCCATGAGCATGTGGTGGGGTGCGCTGCCGCCGAACGAGATGACTTCCGGGTTCAAGACCGTCCAGGACCGCGCCGTGCGCTTTGCCAAGCAAAACGCCGACGCGGGATTTGCCTTGGCGACATCGCTTGCCAACGCCAAGGACATCCAGGATGTCATCTCCCTGCAGACGCAGTACGCCCAGAGCCAGATGCAGACCTATGCGCAGCAGGCACAGGAGCTCGGCCGCTTGATGACCGAGGTCGTCAAGAAGTAACCGCGTTGGTGTGGAGGCGGCGGAGATCCTTGAACGAGATCAGCTGCCGCCGCTCCTCGTCCCACAGAACGAGCCGCACGGAGTTCAAGCTCTCTGCGATCGTGAGCCTGCTCGTCTCGGTTAGCTGCGGGTGATCGCGCAGCACTTCGGGCAACCGGTAAAACGGGATGCGGCTGCAAAGGTGATGCACGTGATGCACGCCGATGTTGGCCGTAAACCAGCGCAGCAGCGGCGGAAGGTCGTAGTGCGAGCTGCCGTGCAACGCCGCTTCGTGCAGGTTCCAGTCGGTGTCCGGCGCCCAGGACGTCTCCTCGAACTGATGCTGCACATAGAACAGCCATACGCCCATGGACGCGGCGAGCAGCGTGATCGGCAGGTGCACGAGCAAGAAGGGCCCGAGGCCCACCAGCCAGATCATGGCCGCGACCAGCAATGCGGTGGCGAGGTTGGTGGCCATCGTGCTGATCCACGGCTCCCAGCCCTTGCGCATATAGCCGACGGGCAGGCGATGGCGAACGAGGAATAGATACGCCGGCCCGATGCCGAACATCACCAACGGGTGGCGATAGGCTCGGTAGCGAAGCCGGCGCAAGCGCGGCAGCGCCAGATATTCACGCACCGTCAGCGTGTCGATGTCGCCGATGCCGCGCTCATCGAGATTGCCCGAGCTGGCGTGGTGCGCGTTGTGGCTGCGTCGCCACGCGTCGTAGGGAGTCAACGTCACCGTTCCGATCAACCGCCCGACCCAATCGTTCATGGGGCGCGTACGATAAAAGGATCCGTGGCCGCAGTCGTGCTGCAGCACGAACAGGCGCACGAGCAAACCGGCGGCCGGAACGGCGAGGAGCAGCGTGACGACATAGCCGAGCCCGAGCGTCGCCCACATCAGGGCCCAGACGAGACAAAAGGCTGCGAACGTGACGGCGAGCTCAAAGGTGCTGCGGGTAGCACTCGGATCGCGATAGCGGCCCAGGAGAGATGCCCACTCGCGCGCGCTCTTGGTTTCAGCGCCTATATGATCAATGCTCAAGTCGACATCTTCCTTAACTTGTTGCGAGTGTCCAAGCGACGAGCCGCGCAGGGCGCGTGCGGGCATGCGCTTCGGCTTTCCGTTGGGTGGGGCCCGGCATCGCGGGCGCGCTGTGTCCCGCGTGCAATTGTCGTGAGGTCGGCCCCCGCCATCCCTCGCTCGGGCACCCTTAAGGGTGCACCCGTCGGAGACCTACCACGAAACCCGCCAGTCTGCCTGCCTTTCGAATTCGGCGTGAACGCGCGCCCGGCGTGCGGCGGTTCTCGTCCGTCCGACGCCCCATTCTAGCTACAGCCAGGGCCACGATACACAAATCGGAAGCCGCCGGCAGATTACTTCCCGACGCCCGCCTGTCCGATTGATCCGCTGCGCTGGCCGATGCTAGCTGCCGCGCGCTGCCGTATCTCCTGCACGGCAGCCATAACGACGCACCGCCAAACCTCCAATTCCAGGGGCTGCCATTGCACCGGATTCTCGCCTTCACCGTCCTTAGAGGCGGTCGTTGCCTTTCAGAAGGAAGGGCTCGACGCCTTGAAGACGAAGCTTGAAGGCGGCAAGTGAGCAGCGTGCGGCGCCGGGCTGTCAGGAGCGCGTTGCTTGCGGTTGCCGTTCTCATCGGCGCCCTCGCTCCAGCCGCCGGTGGCAATCACGCACGCGAAGCGTTCGTCACCAATCAATTGTCGAACACCATCGGGGTCGTCGACCTTGCGGCGCTGAAGCAGGTCGCCGAGATCGTCGTCAGCGGCGCTCCCGCCGGCGTTGCCATGTCGCCCGCCGGCGATTTCGCCTACATCACCGCCCCGGACGGCGGAGAGCTGATCGCCATCGATGCTGCGACGCGTACCATCGCCTGGCGGCTCAATGTCGGCGAGGGGCCGCTCGGCATCGCCGTCAATCCGTTGACGGGCGTCATCTACATCGCCAACTGGTACGGCGATGAGATCGTCGCCGTCGACCCGCAGCGCAAGGCCATCATCGCGCGCGTGAAGGTCGGCCGCGCCCCGTCGGGCCTGGCTGTAACACCCGACGGGGGCCTGCTCATCTCAGCCGATCGCGAGAGCGACGCCGTCAGCCTTATCACAAGGCGATGCAGCGCGTAGGCGAGGTGAAGGTCGGCACGCATCCGTTTGGGCTCGCCATCGAGCCCGACGGCCGGCGCGCCTTCATCGCCAATGTGATTAGCAACGACGTAACGATCGTCGACCTGGCAACGCGCGAGGTGACTGCGACGCTACCCGTGGGCACCCGCCCGTATGGCGTCGCCTTCGCCGGCGGCAAGGTATTCGTCGCCAATCAAGGCTCCGGCTCGGTCAGCGTCTTCGCCGTCGCCGGCCTCAGCCCCTTCGCCACCATTCGCGTCGGCGATTACCCGGAAGGCATTGCCGCAACGGCCGACGGCTCGGCCGTCTATGTTGCCTGCTGGTCGGACAACACTCTCGTTCGCATCGACGCAGCGACTCTCACTCTGACTGGCAAAGCCGAAGTCGGCGACGGCCCCCGCGCCTTCGGCAAATTCCTGCGCTGACCCCTCGACTTGCGCGCGTCCCCAGGAACACTCCCTTTGTTTCACACTTCGATGTAAGCTTGGCGCAGCGTCCGGACGGTACGCCGCCTGCGGCGCCGGCCGATTTTCATACCAGCGTATTTCGCCAGCTCGTTTCAAAGGGGGGTGCGCCATGCACACATTGTCGATCGGCGACTGCATCCGGTTCGGATGGGAGACGTTCAAGCAGCGGCCTTGGATTCTCATCGGAGCCTTCGTTCTGGCGATGGTCATCGCCGGCCTGCCCAGTGCATTCGGACCTCAACCGACAATCGGCCCGGACGGGCAGATCATCCCGCCGCCGGCCTCTGCCTACGGCGCCATCGTCGCTCTCGTCAGCATTGTCGTGTCCGTGTTCGTCGGCCTGGGCCTGACGACCTTCTCGCTGCGCGCGCACGACAACATCAACGGCGTACAAATTGCCGACCTGTGGAATCCAGGACCCTTCTGGCGCTTCCTGGGTGCCCACATTCTTACGGTCATTGCCATCGCCCTCGGCTTCTTAGCGTTGATCGTCCCCGGCATCATCCTGGCGATGGGTCTCGCCTTCGTGCCCTACCTCGTCGTCGACCGCGGCCTCGGCCCGATCGAGGCGATCAAGGAAAGCTGGCGCATCACCAAGGGCCACAAGTGGCAGTTGTTGCTCCTCTTCCTCGCGCTGCTCGGCATCAACCTGCTCGGCATCCTCGCGCTCATCATCGGTATCTTCGTCACTGTGCCGATTACGATGCTGGCATTCGCCCACGCCTACCGTACGCTTAACAGCTAGAAAGCGCCGGCAAAGCGCGCCGGACGGCCGCAATTGTGGCCGTCCGTCACTGTGCGCCGATGGTCACACCATCCACTCAAAGGGGTCTACGCTGCGTTGCAGCGGCGGCGAAGAACGTGTTATCCCGCGGGGTCAGAGACTGTCGGGGGAATTGCATGCGTTGCGGCACCGCATTCGTCGCCCTACTGCTGCTCGCAGGCTTCGCCCCGCGTGTCGCCACGGCCGGCCCTGCATTGGTTATCGAGGTCTCCAACAGCAAGGTGCTGCACGCCGAGGACGCCGATAATCTGTGGCACCCGGCCTCGCTCACCAAGATCATGACCGCCTACCTCGTGTTCGAGGCGATCAAGACCGGCAAGCTCGACCTCAAAGCGAAAATTCCCTGTTCCGCCGCCGCCAACGCGCAGCCCCCAAGCAAAATCGGCGTTGCGATCGGCAACGAACTCACCGTCAACGTCGCCTTGAATGCGCTCATCATCAAGTCGGCGAACGACGCTGCGGTAATGCTGGCCGAAGCGGTTGCCGGCAGCGAGGCCGAGTTCGTCGCGCGGATGAACGCCACCGCCAAAAGGCTCGGGATGGAACGCACGAACTTCGTGAACCCGAACGGCCTGCCGGCGCCGGATCAGGTGACCACGGCGCGCGACCTCGCCAAGCTGGCCCGTGCCGTCCTCAAGGATTTCCCCGAGTATGAGTATCTCTGGTCGAAACCCGAGATGCGCCTCGGCAAGCAACGCATGGTGACGCACAACGGCCTGTTGCGCTCCTTCGAGGGCGCCGACGGCATGAAGACCGGCTTCACCTGCGACTCGGGCTTCAATGTGGTCGCCACGGCCAGCCGTGACGGGCGCCGCATCATCGCCGTCGTGCTTGGCGATACCAGCAGCGGCGAACGCAACGTGCGTGCCGCCAGCCTGCTCGAGTTCGGTTTCCAGCAAACCGGCTGGAAGCAGCTCTTCAACTCGACCACGATCGACAACATGCCGATGGCGACTGCCGCCGCAGTAAGGAGCGTGCGCAGCGACGTAACCTCATGGGGCTGCAACGAGCGCAAGGCGCGCGTCGCCAAGTCCAAGGCCAAGAAGAAGGCCGTGGCGAAGGCGCCCGGCAAGAAGAAGATGACGCCCGCCGCGGCCGAAGCCGCCGAGAAGCCCAGCACCGTGACGGTCGATGTTCCGCAGACGACGGGCTCAACCTCGCCGACCGTGCAACTGCGCGGCACGATGCCACCACCCGCCGCCGCCTCGTTCGCGCCGCAGTAGCGCGCCCCAGGCTGCCTTTTCCCCGTCTATACCTAAACGATAAGCTCGAGCTTCCCGTCTTGGTACGGGCACCCGCTCGGCGCTGTCGGCTGGCGTTGGTTGGGCGGCGGCTGAGCCGCCTCGGTCTCGGAATTGCCCGCCGTGGGCGCTTGCGGGGCGCCGGCGCCAACGGCGCCGGAACCGGCCTGTGAGAAGGCCGGGGTGGCCAGCGGCAGTCCCGCCAGCATTGCGGCGCAAGCCAGTGTTAACCGCGATCGTGGGGTCATTGCAAAGTCCTCCTCCACACGGCTGCCCGAGGCTAGCACGAACGCATGCTGCGGCGCCCAGTTTCATTTTGGGGCACCAGCGCATGGCGCACTTCTTGCTCCGCGTGCCGGACTTAAGAACACTGGGATTCACGACGATGGCAAACGTCTGGCAAGACAAACCGTCCATACAAGAGCCTGATCACGACGCAATGGCGATCGTTCTCGAGGCTAGGCATGGTCTTCACGCGGCCGAAGTGGCCGACTTCTTCTCGGCGGT
>CAZOOS010000140.1:0-6725 GCA_964581475.1 uncultured Hyphomicrobium sp. | reverse complement strand
GGCCAGTGCATGGCCTCGACCGTCTCGACGAACGAGTAGGTGAGGAAGCCGAGGTGATCGTAGGCGCGCCACATCAGGCCCTGCATGACGCCCGACACCCACATCGACGAGATGTAGAGAACGATGCCGATCATCGCGATCCAGAAGTGCCACTCGACGAGGCGCAGGGAGTAGAGGCCCTCGCGCTTCCACAGCCACGGCACCATGCAATAGATGGCGCCGAACGAGACCATGCCGACCCAGCCCAGCGCGCCGGAGTGCACATGGCCGATCGTCCAGTCGGTGTAGTGAGAGAGCGAGTTGACCGCCTTGATCGACATGAGAGGGCCTTCGAAGGTCGACATGCCGTAGAACGCGACCGACACAACGAGCAGGCGCACCACAGGGTCGGTACGCAGCCGGTCCCAGGCGCCGGAGAGCGTCATCAGACCGTTGATCATGCCGCCCCACGACGGCATCCACAGCATGATGGAGAACGTCATACCGAGCGTCTGCGCCCAGTCGGGCAGCGCCGTGTAGTGCAGGTGGTGGGGGCCCGCCCAGATGTAGAGGAAGATCAGGCTCCAGAAGTGGATGATCGACAGCCGGTATGAGTAGACCGGCCGCTCAACGCGCTTGGGAATGAAGTAGTACATGATGCCGAGAAAGCCGGCGGTGAGGAAGAAGCCGACGGCGTTGTGTCCGTACCACCATTGCGTCATCGCATCCTGCACGCCGGAGAACAGCGAGTAGCTCTTCGACCCGAGCAGAGAAACCGGCACCGACAGATTGTTGACGACGTGAAGCAGCGCGATGGTGACGATGAAGGCGAGGTAGAACCAATTCGCCACGTAGATGTGCGGCTCCTTGCGCTTGGCGAGCGTACCGAGAAAGACGAGCAGGTAGGTCACCCACACTGCCGTAAGCCACAAATCGACATGCCATTCGGGCTCGGCATACTCCTTGCCCTGCGTCGTGCCGAGCACGTAACCGGTGGCGGCGAGCACGATAAAGAGCTGATAGCCCCATACGACGAACCACGGCGCCCAGTAGCCGGCGAGCCGTGCGCGGCTCGTGCGCTGCACGACATAAAGCGACGTGGCGAGAAGAACGTTGCCGCCAAATGCAAAGATCACCGCGGAAGTGTGCAGCGGGCGCAGACGGCCGAAGTTGGTCCACGGCAGGTCGAAGTTGAGGGCGGGAAAGGCCAGCTGCCAGGCGATGATATCGCCGACCAGAAAGCCGACAACGCCCCAAATCACGGCGGCAATGGTCGCCACCTTGATCGGGCCGTCCATATACTCCTGCTGCTCGGCAATCCCGCCGGCGCGCGGGTTGCTCATCACGACGATGGCCGAGACGAGCGAGGCGGCAAGGAACAGGAAGCCATGCAGACGCATGGTGTCGTCGGCGCCGAAAAGCGTCAGCGCGAGGCCGAGCCCGGCTGCAGCCACGGCCGTCGTTACCGCCACAACGCCGGAAAGCGCAATGACCTCTTCGCTAGTTGCCTTCATCTGAGCCCTCGTCTCGCATCCGGTTAACGGAAAGATGCGGCGCGATCGGCCTCGATCCTTTGATGGGAATCAAACCTGCGACGAAAGTGCCATGCGCTCCTCACGCGCCGCGCACCGAGACGTGACCGGCCGCTTGACCGCGATCAATCCGTGGCGACGGGCTGGCTCTCAAGCTGCCTTGAACCATCATGGAGGAAGCGATGAATGAGATGGCACGAGGCGTTTTGGCGGCCGACGAGCCGATGACGCCGACGGAGTTGGAGCTCGCCATTCGAACCGTGGGCGTCGAGCGGTATCACGACAAACATCCATTCCATAAGCTCTTGCACGGCGGCAAGCTCAGCAAAGGTCAGGTCCAGGCCTGGGCTCTCAACCGCTACTGCTACCAGGCGGGCGTGCCGCGCAAGGACGCGGCGTTGATGAGTCGCGTGCACGACCGCGAATTGCGGCGCGAGTGGATCCATCGCATTCACGATCACGACGGCCACGGCGCTGAGGAGGGCGGCATCGAACGCTGGCTCGTCCTCACGGACGCGCTTGGGCTCGACCGCGACTACGTGACCAGCATGGAGGGCGCGCTGCCCGCCACGCGATTTGCGGTCGAGGCGTACGTACGGTTCGTCGTCGAGCAGCCGCTCACGGTGGCCATCGCCTCCTCGTTGACCGAATTGTTCGCACCATCCATTCACCGCGAGCGCATCGCCGGTATGCTCGAAAACTATTCGTTCGTGAACGATGATGTAATGGCATACTTCAAGCGCCGCCTAAGCCAAGCGCCGCGCGATGCCGACTTCGCACTCGACTATGTCAAGAAGCATGCGATCACCCGGCGTGAGCAGGAGGCTTGCGTCTCCGCCGTTCGCTTCAAATGCAATACGCTGTGGGCGCAGCTCGACGCGCTGCATCACGCGTACGTCACGCCCGGCCTGGTGCCGCCTGGCGCTTTTCGCCTCCCCTGACCGGTTCGCGAAGGGGTGGGGCCGGCCTCGCCGGCCCCCAGCTCGCGCCACTCGGCGTCAGCGGAGTAAGGGAGCCAATGCGAGGCCGGCCAGTGCCGCCGGATTGCACTAAGGCGGCAACTACTCGTCTATTCGTTGGCGAGTTCGGTGAGACGGGGCAGGTCGCACAGATGCACGCGCGTGCCGCCCTGCTCAATGTCGATGATGCCCATCGTGCGCAGTTTGGTGAGCGTTCGGCTGACCGTCTCGATGGTGAGGCCAAGCAGATCGCCGATGTCGCTCCGGCGCATGGCGAGCGTGACGGTCGACGAGTCCCCAACAGCGGTGCGTCGGTACAAGGCTACGAGGAACGCAGCCAGACGCTCGATGGCGCTGCGCTGGCCGACCGTCACCAATAGGCTGCGGGTGGCGGCGAGCTCGTGGCAGACGGATTTGTAGAGCTTAAGCGCCAAGCCGGCGTCGCTCTCGGCCATGCGCTCCAGCGACGAGGCGGACAGACAGCGCACCTTGGCCGCCGTCGTCGCTTGTGCGCTGAGCAAGTGCTCGTCGAGCACGCCGAGGCCGATGAGATCACCGGGATAGGCGAAATCAATGATCTGCCGCCTGCCATCCGGCAGGGTCTTGTAGATGGCAATGACACCGTCCTCGATGCGAAACACGTAATCGCGCGCATCACCCTCGCAGAAGACATGCTCCTTCGCCGCGAGCCGGCGGACCGCCGCCTGCGCCAGTCGCTCGTCAAGCGAAACTGTTATGGAGCCGAGCGTCCGTCCCGCGGATTGACCTGTCTGAACCGGCTGCGTCGCTAGCATTAGCCTCTCCCCAGTCTCGGTGTCTTTGAACCGGAGTAAACAGGCCGTGTGCCGCGCGCGTATGCCGCCCGCGTGACGAATTGTAAGAGAATGTAACGGTTCCGGGCACGCCAACCACCAACCGCGAATGATCTCGATCAAAGCGCCAACCACGCGGCGTCCTACGTTGCGGTGGATGAACGATAGAACCGACATTCGCGCGCAGATCGCCGCCGACTCGCTGCTGCAGGCCGAGATCAACCGCGCGCTGCAGGCGGTCGCCGACAACTTGTCGCGGGGCTGCGACCCCCGCGTGGTGCGCATTTTGAATCGGACTTTGGAAGCGAGCTGGGCCGAGCACGTCAGCTTCCAGGACGAGGTCGTATTCCCCATCATCTTCGGACGCCACACTCGCCAAGTGGCCCCCATGATCGATCGGCTGCGATCGGAACACGCCGGGCTGGCTGAGCGGCACGCCGAGGTCGGAAGCCGGCTCAACGGGGTCCTGCAGGACCAGCCGGACGACACTGCCGGGCTCGATGCCCTCCTCAGAACCACGCTCGAGCTGCGCCGGCTCCACCTGCTCGTCGATGCCGAGCTGCTCGATTGGCTGCCGGCTTCGTTCACGGCGGCGGAGGTATCGCTGTGCTGCGCGTGGGCATCGCGGCGCCCGAGCCCGCGCTTTCCGCTAAATTTGCTCAAGTCTCCCAGCCGGCGATCGTTTCGACTCGGCGGCGGGCGCCTGAATTGACGTCGCAATAGCGGGGCACTGGTGGACAGCATCGTACTCGTTGCCCTCAACGGCCTGGCGCTCGGCCTGGCGAGCACGCTGCATTGCGCCGGCATGTGCGGGGCCATTTCATGCAGCCTTCTGCTGGCGCAGGAGCGCAACGGGGTGCGTAGTCCGCAAGCCGCATTTGCGCTCACGCACCTCGGCCGCATCATGGCTTATGCGACAGCCGGGGCCTTGATCGGCACCATCGGCGCCCCGGCCATCGGCTGGCTCGACCGCGAGGCTGCCTTTCGACTGCTGCAATGGGCGGCTGCCGCGTCTCTCATCTGGATCGGGATGTCGACGGCGGGGGTGCTGCCATCGCTGACCATCCTCGACCGCAGCTTCGCCGTCGTCGCAGGCGGCGTCGGGCGGATGCGTATTGGCGGCACGCCGCGCCACGCCTTACCGCTCGTCGCCGGCATGGCCTGGGGCTTTATGCCCTGCGCCATGGTCTACGCCGCGCTGTTCACCGCCATGCTCACGGGCTCGGGCAGCGGCGGGGCTGTGAGCATGGCGTCCTTCGGCATCGGCACCCTGCCGGGGCTCATCGCGGCAACCTTCGGCTTCCATCGCTTGACGGCCGCGGCGCGGGGCGGCATCGGCCGCGTCGCCGCCGGCTTTGCCATCGCGCTATTCGGCGTGGCGACTGTGTTTCTCGCGCATCCGGCCGCGGCGTTGCTCTGCCTGACCGGCACGCCGCCATAGCGCGTTGCGGCCAACGGCCGCTCGGACGAGTTGATCGCGGTCAAACCTCTTTCGCGGCACGCGCTCTAGCGTTCGGTCCCGTGCCGGTCGTCTCAGGCAATAGGCCAAACCCATGAGCCCCGAACTCGTGAAGCGCTATTCGGCGCCGGTACCACGCTACACAAGCTACCCGACGGCGCCACATTTCTCGGCCGACGTGGGGTCGGACACGTACGCGGCGTGGCTCGCCGCGCTACCTCCCGGCTCGCGATTGTCCCTCTATCTTCACATCCCGTTCTGCGTCTCCCTCTGCTGGTACTGCGGGTGCTGCACCAAGGCGGTGCGCCGCTATGATCCCGTGGCCGACTACCTGCGCTCACTACATGCCGAGATCGCCAGCATCGCGCAGCGCCTGCCCGCCGCGCACGATGTCACCCATATCCACTGGGGCGGCGGCTCCCCCAACATTCTCTCCTGCGACGACATCGGCGCTCTGGCGGACGCCCACCGACGCCACTTCCGCACGCGCGAGGACGCCGAGTTCGCCATCGAGATCGACCCGCGCGGGCTCGATGAGCAGCGCATCGCAGCGTTCGCGCGGGCCGGGGTGACGCGCGTATCCCTCGGCGTGCAGGACTTCGACCCGAAAGTGCAGGCGGCGATCAACCGCCGCCAGTCGTTCGAGGAGACAGCTTGGGCGGCGCGAACGTTCAGAAGTCACGGCATCGACGCGCTCAACATCGACCTGGTGTACGGCCTGCCACATCAGACACGCTCCACCCTGGAAGATACGGTCGGCAAGGTCATCGAGCTGCGGCCGAGCCGCATCGCCGCCTTCGGCTACGCGCACCTTCCATCGCGGCTGAAGCACCAGGCGCTGATCGACACCGCGGCGCTGCCGGGGCCGGTGGAGCGCTTTGCGCAAGCGAGCCGACTTTCGCGCCTGCTCGTAGGCGCCGGCTATGTCCGTATCGGCATCGACCATTACGCGCTGCCCGCCGATCCGCTGGCAGCCAGTGCGCTTACGCGCAACTTCCAGGGTTATACGACCGACACGGCCGACGCCCTGATCGGCCTCGGCGCCTCCTCGATTGGGCGGCTGCCGCAGGGTTATGTGCAGAACCACGCCTCGACGGCCGAGTACGCGCGCCGCATCGGCGAAACGGGCTTGGCGACGGCCCGCGGCATCGCCCTGACCGACGGTGACCGCATGCGTGCCTTCGTCATCGAGCGGCTGATGTGCGACTTCGCATTTCCAGAGCGCGAGCTGCGTCTGCGCTACGGAAGCCAGTCGGAGGAGATCCTGCGTGAGGCGCAGGCGCTACTCGAGGCGGATCAGGATCGACTGATCGAGCGCGATGGGGAGACTTTTAGGGTCACCGATCGTGGACGGCCGTTCGTGCGTACGATCGCGGCGTGCTTCGACGCCTACTTTGACACCAGCGCCGCCCGCCACGCACCCGGCGTCTAACGGAGAAGCACCATGGGCGATCACTTCTGGCCGTCGATGTACCCGGGCCTCATCGTCGGCGCACTACTGGGGCTTTCGCGCGGCGGCCTCTTGTCGACACTCATAGGCGCCGCCGGCGGCCTCGCCGGAGCCGCGATCACCTATTTCGTCGTCGATTGGCTGGGGCTTCAGGAAAGCATCGTGTCGCTGCTCGCATTGATCGCCGGCGCCATGGCCGGCGCCTACCTCTGCGATCGCGCCGCCTCGCATCTCGCCCGCGCGCTCGGGGAGCTTCGAGCCCGTTCCCACTAGGTTGCCCCACCCATGGCGCCGGGCGCCCTGCAATTGCACACCGCGACCCTCTTCCAATGCCCTGGGGATGGGGGCCGAACCCTTCGCTTGCGGGTCTGCCGCATGGCCGCTATAAAGCCGCCCTCGCCGCATGCATCCTCCACAGGACGCTGCGGCGTTGTCCCTCAAAGGACTGACGGTCGGGCGGAGCGTAGCGCAGCCTGGTAGCGCACTTGCTTCGGGAGCAAGGGGTCGGGAGTTCGAATCTCCCCGCTCCGACCA
>CAZOOS010000139.1:0-6777 GCA_964581475.1 uncultured Hyphomicrobium sp. | reverse complement strand
TTCGCCGCCGCATGATCGAGGACATGACGGTCCGCAATTTGTCGCCGGCGACGCAGCGATCATATCTCAACGCGGTATCGAAGTTCAGCCGATATTTTGGCCGATCGCCCGACCATCTGGGCTTGGAGGATGTCCACGCATTCCAGGTTCATCTGGTGGCGACGGGGATCTCATGGCCGGCCCTCAACCAGATCGTCTGTGCGTTGCGCTTTTTCTACGGCGTGACGCTCGGTCACAGCACGATACCGGAGCGCATCGCCTATGCGCGGGAGCCACGCAAGCTGCCGGTCGTGCTGGGTGCCGACGAGGTGGTGAGCTTTCTGGAGGCGATTCCGAGCCTAAAGAGCCGCATAGCGTTGACGACAGTCTATGCCACCGGATTGCGCGTGTCGGAGGTGGTTTTCCTCAAGGTCGCGGATATCGACAGCCAGCGGATGGTAATCCGGGTCGAGCAAGGCAAAGGCGGCAGGGACCGTTACGTCATGCTCTCGCCACAGCTTCTGAAGATTCTGCGGGCCTATTGGCGGCTAGAGCGGTTTCCCTTCGGATTGAATCGTCTGGGGATTCCCGAATCGGCGTTCGCCTGATTCAACATGGAGGCTGGCGGAAGGAGGCCAGTCTCTCGATGACCAAGCCCCTCTCTCTCGACCTTCGTAAGCGCGTCGTGGCGGCCGTCGAGGGCGGCCTGTCGCGCCGGCAGGCAGCCGAACGGTTCGGCGTCGGAGTGGCGCGAGCGCCATTCGCTGGTGCTCGCTCGCCCGCCATACGGGGACGCCACGCGCCAAGCCGCAGGGCGGCGACCGCCGTTCGCAGCGCATCGAGGCCGAGCGCGATCTCATTCTGGGGATCGTCGCCGAGACACGCGACATTACCCTCGTCGAATTGCAGGGCGAACTTGCCGCGCGCGGTCACCGGTTCGCCATCGGTACGCTGTGGCGGTTCTTCGCCCGGCACGGGATTACATGGAAAAAAAGACTGCGCACGCCACAGAGCAGGATCGGCCAGACGTTCTGAAGCGCCGACAGGACTGGTTCGATACGCAACTCGATCTCGACCCCGAACGCCTCGTCTTCATCGACGAGACCTGGACCTCGACCAACATGGCGCGTCGCCGAGGCCGCTGCGCGCGGGGCGAGCGATTGCGCATGGGCGTGCCGCACGGGCACTGGAAAACGACGACCTTCGTCGCGGGCCTGCGTAGGGCGGGCATCGTCGCGCCGCTCGTGCTTGATGGCCCCATCAACGGTGAAGCGTTCGAGGCGTATATCGAACAGGTCCTCGTGCCGACGCTGCGAACAGGAGACATCGTGGTGATGGATAATCTCGGCTCCCACAAGGGCGCCGCCGTGCGAACGGCCATCGAGGAGGTCGGCGCTGAGCTGCGCTATCTGCCGCCCTACAGTCCCGACTTCAACCCTATCGAAAAGGCCTTCTCCCAATTGAAAGCCCACCTGCGCAAAGCCGCTGAGCGAACACAGGAGGGGCTATGGACGAAGATCGGAGCGCCGCTCCCGGTCGTCACGCCGACACACGCGGCGAACTACTTCGCCGTCGCAGGATATGAACCAAGTTGAGCGGAAAACGCTCTAACGCGTGCCGTGAACGAAAGCGAAGGGGCCCGTTGACGCGCCGCGCATCGGCTCGGAAGTTTTCGCCGGCGAGCATGCGGGGGGCATCCGCAATCTGACCGCTGCCACCGCCCAACGCTTGCGCCACCTGCAAAAAGTACGCAGCGATATGTGAGCTGTGCTGCAAATTTTGGCAATGAAGATACTCGCATCGGCTTCGTACACAAGGTACAGAATATAGCTGTCGGTATGTTGCGAATGTCGCATCGGTCTTAGCGCCTTCATGTGTTACCGGGCGGATCTTGACGCCTGCCAACACCCATCAACGTTGCGGCGTCCGGGCATCCGGCTCGTCCGGGCGCGCGGTCTTTCCGGCCGCAGGGGAGACGGGCTGAATCTTCACGGTGGCGGTGAGCCCGGCCACGAGACGGATGTCGGGCGGCACCTCCTCCAGGGCGATGCGCACGGGCACGCGCTGGGCAAGGCGCACCCAGTTGAAGGTGGGGTTGATGTTGGCGAGGAGGCCGGTGCCGGCGACGCGCTCGCGATCCTCGATGGCGGCCGCGACGCTCTGCACGCGACCGCGAAGCAGGGTCGGCTCCCCCATCAGCCTGATCGTGACGGGATCCCCTACATGGATGCGCGGTAGCTTGGTTTCCTCGAAATAACCCTCGACCCGGAGCGAATCCGTGTCCACCAGCGCCACGACAGCCTTGCCGGTGGAGACATAATTGCCCCGCCGCAGCTCCAGATTCGTGACGATGCCGTTGGCCGGCGCCTTGATTTCCGAGCGCTCGAGGTTGAGGTGGGCGAGGTCGCGCTCATTCACCGCCTGCCGCCAGGCGGCGTCGGCCTGGGTCTGGCTGGTCTGGGCCTGCTCGGCATTTTGCGGCGAGACCACCTGCCGCTCGCGCAGCTGGACGTAGCGCGCGAGGTCGCGCTTCGCCTGCTCTAGTGTCGCGGCACGGCCCTCGACCGCAGCCTCCGCCTGCTTCAGGGCTAGAGCGAAGCGCTCGCGATCTACCCGGAACAGGACGTCGCCCTTCTTCACGGTAGCGTTGTCACGCACCAGGACTTCGCTCACCAGCCCCGATACATCTGGGGCGATGCCGACCACGTCGGCGCGCACGCGCGCATCCCGCGTCCAGGGGGCGTTCATGTAGGTGTCCCAGAGCGCGCGGCCCACGAGCAGCGCACCCGCCAGCACGCCGAGGGTCACGCAGGCGCGGCTCCATTTCGCGACGTCGATCTTCATCATGTGATCCGTTCAAGAAGGAAATAGCCCGCGCCGGTCACGAGGACGAACAGGGCGAGGTCGAACAGCGCCCGGTGCCAGATGAGCCGGCCGAGCCCGGCGCGTGTGATGACACGGGAAATGAGCCGCGTGACCGCCATGGCGGCGAGCGCGAGGAGGAGAAAAGTCGGCAAGTAGACGCCGAAAATGTCGATTTCCGCAGGCATCTGGGGTCTCCTCGGGCCTCTCATTCGGCCGCGCGCAAGGGCGGGGCGCCGACGGCTGCCACCGGCGGGAGGATGGGCGCTGCCGCACGGGGGAACAGGGCTTGCCTGAGACCCACCAGCGCCTGCAGGGCATTGTCCGCGGCCAGCCCCTCGCGACGCGCCAGCACGGCGGCGATGGCGTGGTCCACCTGATCCAGCAGCGGGACAGGCGGGGGCAAGGCGGCGCCGGCCTTGGCCTGCGCCCGGAAATGCCCCGCCACTCCGGTGAGGACGGCATTGATGGTGTCCTTCGCGGCACCACCCAGCGCCCGGCGGTCACGCTGAAGATCGAGGATATTGTAGCCGGTGCGCAGGTCCCTCAGCCCATCCGTGGCGAGGTCATTGTCGATGGCGCCGGCCGCAAGGCGGGGCACCAGCTGACCGAGATGGTCGAAGATGCGGCTTACGAGCACACGGTGGTCCTGTAGGCGGCTGCCGGCGGCGCAGGCGGCAAGGTCCGCCCAGCCGGAGCGCACGAGGCGGCGGGCGGTGATCTCGGCGCCGAAGGGTTTGGTCGCCAACGCCCAGATCCAGGCGAACAGGAAGCCGCCGATCACCGCCAGGCTTTCATTCACATAAACGGTGAAATCCGCATTGTAGTGGCTCTGGACCGAGAGGGAGCCTGCTCCGGCCGCGGCGAGCAGGAGGGTGACGAGGCCAAGTTCCGGGCGGGGAATGAGCGCCCCAACCAGCAGGAACGGCAGCGCGAGCACCAGCACGAGCATCGCGAAATCGTGGACCCGGGGCACCACCGTGAACAGAAGGACCCCGGCGATCAGCTGGGCCGTGGTGCCCCAGACCACCATCATCCAGAGGAACGGGGCTGGCCGGTCCTGGGCGCCGAAGAAGCAGCAGGCGACGGCCGCCATGGCCACGAAATTGGCGCCGCCGGGCCATCCGCTCGCGATCCAGATTAGGCTCGCCGTCAGGGTCGCGAGCGCGGCGGAAGCGGTGGAGAATAGCAGCAGGCCGTGATCATGGTGGCGCGCGGTGCCGATAACGGGGCGGTGGTGCAGCACCGGCAGCCAGTGTCCCGCAGCAGGGTCTCCAGCCATCTGCCGCCGTAACGCGAGGCAGTCCTGCCAGAGATCGACAAACTCCTTGAGGCGGGCGCAGAGGTTCGCATAAAGGAGGCTGGGCCAGTCATTGAGGGCGCCGGGATCCGGGGTTAGCTCAGCGATCCGTGCGCGCAACCGCTCCGGCGTGTCGGGAGCGCCCCCGATCCAGTCCGCGATTTCGCGGGCGAGGGCGACAAGATCGTCCTGCGCGCTGCCCATCGCCACCTCGCGGGTGATCGCGCGCATCCGGTCGTTGAGGGAGGACAGTACGGGCAGGAGCAGCAGCAGGCGTCCGCGGAGCTCTCCGGCTTCGCGGGCGAAGGCGCGCGCCTCGGGATCGTGTGCCAGTTGCGTGATGAGCGCGTCGAGCGCCGCGACGTCCGCGGCGAGCTTCTGTCGGACCAGGGGCACGGCCTCATCCGTCACCTCGCCACGCAGCACCTCGCCGGCCCAGGCGCCGGCATCGCGCAGCCAGCCGCCGATGCGGGCGGAGAAGGCCGGCCCGACGCTCACCGGGAACACGACCGCGCCTACAAGGCTCGCGCACAGGATCCCGAGGATGATCTCTTCGCTGCGAGCGAGAGCCACGTCGAAGATGGTCTCCGGCGCGGTGACCGTCGGCAAAGCGATGATGGGCAGAGTGTAGGCCGCCAGCATGAACACGTAGCTGCGGGGCGTGCGATCGAGTAGGGCAAGGTAGAGGAGCCCCCCGATCCAGGCGGCGACGGCGATGCTCAGAAGCTCGGGGGCGCTCACGAACGTCGGCACGAGCACCACCGCGCCGGTGGCGCCGATGAGGGTACCGAGCATGCGATAGAGCGCCTTGGAGGTAGTGGCGCCGGTGAGCGGGTGGGACACCACATAGACCGTGGTCATGGCCCAATAGGGGCGCGGCAGGTCCATGGCCAGGGCCACGTAGAGCGCCAGCATGGCGGCGGTGAAGGCCTTGGTGGAGAATAGCCAGTCGCGCGCCGAGGGAAGTTTCACCGGCCCGCCTCCGGGAAAGCTTCGAGGAGGGAGGGACCCTGCTGCAGGCGGGTGTGGGCCCGCTCGATGGTGTCCAGCACCCGCAGGGTTGCCTCGACGTCCGCCTCACTGACCTCCGCCAAGACACGCGACTGCAGCTTAGCGATGGTGCGCTCGATGCGCTCCGTGAGCTGCTCTCCCGCCTCGGTGAGCCACAGGGTCTTGGCGCGGCGGTCCTCCAAATCGTCCCGGCGCACCACGAGCCCGGCTTCGCAGAGCTGGTCCAGCAAACGGACGAGGGAGGTGCCTTCGATGCCCACGTGCGCCGCCAGGGTCACCTGCCGCACGCCGCCGCCCAGCCGCCTCAGCCAGATAAGAGGAGAGGCGCAGGCTTCGGAAATATGGTCGGCCGCGAGCGCGGCTTCCGCCAGCCGCCGCCATTGCCGGCCCGCTTGTAGCAGCCCGGAAGCGAGCCGCCGACGGTTTGCTTGTTGGTTGTTCATAGCCGCATAATATGTGAGAAATTAATCCTGATGCAATCAATTTGGTTGTGAAGCGGGGGCGGTATCCCGGTCCCTCCCGAAACTGCTCACGCCGGATATTGCCAAATATCTTTTCTGCTTCGGTCGAAGCGCCCGAGCTCGACACCGGCCGATCACTTCGCCGCCGAAGGCTTCCACGGCCATGCGCGCGGCAACACTCGATCCGGGACCACCGGATGCCCCGGGCGCGGCTTCGGCAAATACCGGCCAACGGTTTGGCCTTGGAGACGCGGTGCACCGAAATCCTGAAACAGATTGCCGAACGGATTGTTGCTGCGCGTCTCCGCCGGCACAGGCGATGCCCATAAAACAAGCGCAATCGCTGTCACCATCGTCAGTTTGCCGCAGGCAATTCGCCTATAATGCCATTTGCGGCGGGCCATCCGCACGCTAAATTTCATGCTGGACACCGGCGCCCAAACGCCCGGACTTAGAATACTTAATGGGGAAATTCTCGATGCTCGGCTTGATGCAAGACTGGCCTTTGCTTTGCCACCGGATCATTGAACACGCCGCACAGGTCCACGGTAACCAGGAAATCGTCAGCCGCTCCGTCGAAGGCCCGATCGTCCGGACCACTTACGCGCAGATTCACAAACGCGCGCTGAAGGTCAGCCGGCAACTCGATAAGGCCGGCGTCAAGATCGGCGACCGCGTCGCCACCATCGCGTGGAACACCGCGCGCCATCTCGAATGCTGGTACGGCATCATGGGCATCGGCGCCATCTGCCACACGGTCAATCCGCGCCTGTTCCCGGAACAGATCGCATGGATCGTCAACCACGCGCAGGACAAGGTGATGATCACGGACCTCACGTTCGTGCCGATCCTGGAAAAGCTCGCCGACAAGCTGCCGAGCGTCGAGCGCTTCATCATCCTGACCGACGGCGCGCACATGCCGCAGACGACACTGAAGAACGCCGTCGCCTATGAGGAGTGGCTGAACGAGGCCGATGGCGATTTCCAATGGAAGACCTTCGACGAAAATACCGCCGCCGCGATGTGCTACACGTCGGGCACCACAGGCGATCCGAAGGGCGTGCTCTATTCGCACCGCTCCAACGTGCTGCACGCGCTGATCGCGAGCGGCCCGGACGCCCTTGGCACCCGCGCCAGAGATACGATGTTGCCGGTCGTGCCGCC
>CAZOOS010000138.1:0-6912 GCA_964581475.1 uncultured Hyphomicrobium sp. | reverse complement strand
GTCGGCATCAACGTCGGCACCTACGTGCAGTCGAAGGTGATCATGCTCAACGGCGAGGTGCTGCATCGCTTCAAGTCGGATGACGTCGCCAACACCGGCGTCAATGCCCTCGCCTTCGCCCCCGCGCTCGAAGCCTTCCTCAAAGCCGAGACGCTGATGAGCCGCAAGGATGTCCGCCGGCTGCAGGACGCGCTGGCGGCGCGCGGTCTCTACGCCGGGCCGCGCGACGGGCGCTACGGTCCCGGCTTGAAGGTCGCCATCGAAGGCTTCGAGCGCGCCTCGCGCATGCCCGCATCCGGACTAGCGACGCGCCTGCTGCTGCAGACGCTCACCGGCGAGAGCCAGATCGTCACCGGCAAGATCGAAGCGCGCGGCGTTCCGACCTCGGGATCGAGACGCTGATCGTTGTGCCGCTAGTCGCGCACCGGCGGCTCGCCTTCGTTCTCGGCGAGGATGGCGCGCAGCCTGTCTTCCTCGTCCGCCGACAGCGGCGTGACGCTGGCGCCCGCGGCCAGCGGCTGCCGCCGGCGCCAGGCGCGCGCCGTCGTCCATACCGCGGCCAGCAATGCCACCAGCGGAGCCAACCACAATAGGAGCGTGCGCCACGAGAGCGGCGGGTTGAGCAGCACGAACTCGCCGTAGCGATCCTCGACAAAGCGCATCACCTGCGCGTCGCTGTCGCCGGCCTTCAACCGCTCGCGCACCAGCAAGCGAAGGTCGCGCGCCAACGGCGCGTTGCTGTCGTCGATCGATTGGTTCTGGCAAACGAGGCAGCGCAGTCCGGCCGAGATGGAGCGCGCGCGCGCCTCCAGCGCGGGGTCGGGCAGGATCTCGTCCGGCTCCACCGCCAGCACCGCCCCTGCGGTCAGTAGCGCCGCAACGCAGGCAATCAACGCTCTACCACGCGGCCACCCTCCACCGTCATCCCGGCGCAGGCCGGGATCCACGCCAGCTTCAGCAAGCGCTTTTGGAGATGTTGAAGCGTGTCGTTGCAGCGAGTCCAACTTCGCTCCTGGCGTCGAGGAGGTGGAAACTTGCGTGGATCCCGGCCTGCGCCGGGATGACGAAATGGGGCGCCTAGCCCAATTGCCAAATACGCGGATCACTCGGCGGGGGCCGCGGCGATGCGGCGGGCGCGTCCCGGGGCGCCGACGCGCAGGCGGCGATCCGACAGCGATACCGCGCCGGCAAGGAACATGACCACGGCGCCGAGCCAGATGAAGCGCACCAGCGGATTGAAGTAGGCGCGCACCGCGTAGCCGCCGGCGGTCTGCTTGTCGCCCAGCACCACGTAGAGATCGCCGCGCCAGGCGACATGGATGCCGGCCTCGGTGGTCGGCTCCGGCGGCATGTCGTAGAGGCGCCGCGACGGCTCGAGACGGGCAATAGGACCACCGCCGCGCGTCACGTCGAACACGGCAACCTCCTCGCGGTAGTTGGGGCCCGTCGCCGGCGCCACGCCGTTGAAGGTGAGGTCATAGCCGGCCAAAGACAGTTGCTCGCCCGGCTTCATGACGACGATGCGTTCCTCGCGGTAGGCGCTGGTGGCGACGACGCCGACGACCAGCATGCCGACGCCGAAATGCGCCAGCGGCGAGCCGATGGCCGAGCGCGGCAGATTGACGAAACGCCGCCACGCCTCTCCCGGCGGCACGCTGCCGAGGCGAATGCGCCAGGCGAGATCGGACACGGCGCCGGCCATGACGAAGACACCGAGCGCGATGCCGAACGGCGCCAGCCAAGGGCCGCGCTGATACACGGCCAGCGTCAGAACCATGACGCCGATGGCCAGCATGGCGGCGAACATCAGCCGCTGGCCCGCGCCCAGCACGTCACCGCGTTTCCAGGCGAGGAACGGCCCGAACGGCAGCGCCAGCAGCAGCGGCACCATCAGCGGCCCGAACGTCCAATCGAAGTACGGCGGGCCGACGGAAATCTTGTCGCCGGTGAGCGATTCCAGCAGCAGCGGATAGAGCGTGCCGACCAGCACGGTGGCGCACGCCGTCGTCAGCAGGATGTTGTTGAGGACGAGAGCGCCCTCGCGGCTGATGGGGGCGAAGATGCCGCCCTGGCGCAGGTCGCGCGCGCGCCAGGCGAACAGTGCGAGGCCGCCGCCGGTGAACAGCGTCATAATGGCGAGAATGAAAATGCCGCGCTGCGGGTCGACGGCGAACGCGTGCACCGAGGTGAGCACGCCCGAGCGCACGAGGAAGGTGCCCATCAGCGACAGCGAGAAGGTGAGGATGGCGAGCAGCACCGTCCACACCTTCAAGGCGTCGCGCTTCTCCATGACCAGCGCGGAATGCAGCAGCGCCGTGCCGGCCAGCCAGGGCATGAACGAGGCGTTCTCGACCGGATCCCAGAACCACCAGCCGCCCCAGCCGAGCTCGTAGTAGGCCCACCACGAGCCCATGGCGATGCCGATGGTGAGGCACATCCAGGCGGCGAGCGTCCACGGACGCACCCAGCGCGCCCAGGCGGCATCGATGCGCCCTTCGATCAGCGCGGCGATGGCGAACGAGAAGGCGATCGAGAAGCCGACGTAGCCCGTGTAGAGAAACGGCGGATGAAAGGCGAGGGCCGGATCCTGCAGGATCGGATTGAGACCGCTGCCGTCGGCGGGCGACGGGTTCATGCGCAGGAACGGATTGGAGGTGAGCAGGATGAACAGCAGGAAGGCGACGGCGATCGACGACTGCACGGCGAGCACGTTGGCCTTGAGAGTGAGCGGCAGGTTGCGGCCGAAGGCGGCGACAGCAGCGCCGAACAGCGCCAGAATCATCACCCACAGCACCATCGAGCCTTCGTGGTTCCCCCACACGCCGGAGATGCGATAGAGCAGCGGCTTGGTCGAATGCGAGTTGGCGACGACGTTGGCGACGGTGAAGTCGGACGTCACATAGGCGTGCGTCAACGCCAGGAACGAAAGTCCGATGAGCCCGAACTGACAGAGCGCGGCGGGATCGGCCACGGCCATCATGCGTTCATCGCGCACCTGCGCACCCCACGCCGGCACGATCATCTGGAAGACGGCGACGAGGAGCGCCAGGATCAGCGCGAAATGCCCAAGCTCGACGATCACTGGGTAGCGCCCTCCGGATGCGTCGTGGGCGCGCCCTTGCCGAGCTTGACGCCCTTCGCTTCGAGGGCCTTCGCCACCTCCGGCGGCATATAATTCTCATCGTGCTTGGCGAGCACGCTGTCGGCGATGAACGTGCCCTCGGGCGTGAGCTTGCCCTCGGCGACGACGCCCTGGCCTTCCTTGAACAGGTCGGGCAGCACGCCCTCGTAGGAGACCGGCACCGTCTTCAGCGTATCGGTCACGGCGAACTCGACCTTGGTGCCGCCGCCGCGCTTCACCGAGCCTTCGGCGACGAGACCGCCGAGGCGAAAGCGCTGGCCGCTGGCAATGGGCTTTTCGGCAAGATCGCTCGGCGTGTGGAAGAAGACGATTGAATCGCGCAGGGCGAACAGCACCAAGCCGGCGGCCAAGGTGAGCACCGCCACGCCGACACCAATCAGAACGCCACGCCTCTGCTTTCGCGTCATCCCGCTTCCTTTGCGCGCCGCCTCATGAGCCGAGCCCCAAGCTTTCCGCCAAGACGTTCAGCTCGGCCAGCGATTTCTCATCGCCCGTGAATTGACCGCGCGCGCTGGAAAGCGCGGCAACGGCCTCATCGCGGCGGCCGAGCACCATGTAGGAGCGCATGAGGCGCATCCAGCCTTCCAGGTCCTTGCCGTTCTCCTTGAGGCGGGCGGCCAGCCCCTCGACCATCTGACTGATGAACTTGTCGCGATCGGCCGGCGACATTTGCCCCAGATCGCCCGCGGCAGCCGCGGGTGAATCCTTCGGCGCGCCTTGTGGCGGCACGGCAGGCCCACCCAGCCGTTCCGTCACCGCCTGCAAGCGCGCTTCCAGCAATCCCTTCCACGGTGCCTCGGCGCCGGCCAGCAGCGTGCGGTACTCGGCTTGCGCGCCCTTGAGGTCGCCGTCCTGCTCGCGCGCGATGGCGAGCCAAACCTTGGGCTCGAGCGATTGCGGCTCCAGGCTCTGCAAGCGGGCATACGCCTGCCGCGCCGGCTCGTTGACGATGCCGTTCTGCAGCATGATCAGCGCGCGGGCGTAGCCGCCGAGGCGCCTGGGAGATTCGCCCAGCAGCCGCGCCGCCTTCTGGAAGGCGTCCGCCGCCTGCGTGTAGTCGCCCGTGCGCAGATAGACCGGCGCCAGCACGTCCCAGCCGCGGCCGTCCTCGGGATTGGCGCGCAGGTGCGCCTCGACGCGCGCCACCAGATCGGCGGCGGTCGCCTGGTCGGTCGGCGTATCGAGGCGGGTGGCGTAGGGGCGGGAAGGAAGTTGCGGCGAGCCGACGGTGAGATACAGCGCTATGCCGATGACCGGCAGCGCCGCGGCCGCATACATGGCGGCCTGGCGCGCCCGTGCGACGCCGGAGCGGAGAGACGTTTCACCGCTGCGCTGCTTGGCTTCCGTGCGCTGAATGAGCCGGCGGGCGAGCTCGACGCGCGCGCCTTCGGCCTCGTTGCCGCCCAGCAAGCCCTGTGCGCGTTCGGCCTCGATCTCGGCGAGCTGATCGCGGTAGACCGCGAGTTCGGAATCGTTGCTTGCAGCCGCGCCGCTATCGTCCGTCGCCAGCAATGGGCGCGTCACCGCCCACACGACGGCCGCCGCCAACACTGCAAAACCGATCCACAAAAGCATGCCGCTATCCAAAACGCACCGAGGGGCTGGAATAGGGCTCGCTTGCTCTGCTGACAAGCCTTGCAGCCCGCGGCAAGGTTTCTGCCGCAGCGCAAGAAGACAGACAGGTTAAGATGGGCGCGCGGTCTGCGGCGCCCGACTCCACTGTCATCCTCGGGCTTGTCCCGAGGACCCAGGGTTCAGCAATCGCCGGCGTCGATGGCTACCCAGCTAGGGCCGGAGCTCATGGAGAGCTGGGTCCTCGGCATAAAGCCGAGGATGACACTTGTGGCAGCGTCCTGCCCAATATCAGCGACCTTACCGATGCCGTCAGGCCATGTTCCGCCAAGTCCCGTCGGGATTGCGGCAGGCGGTGCCGCGCATCGTCCGCGGGCGGCCATCGATATAGACGGTGTGCGTGTAGTCGCGGCAATCGACGTTGCTGCGCTTGTACGGGCGCCCCGGGACAACATCGCCATAGCGGCCGTTGTCCGGGTTGCGCCAGCGGCGCGGGCGATCGGTTTCGCCCTCCTCGAGCGCGGCGTACTCGGCGCGCTCGGCATAACGCCGGTCCTGCTCGTCCATGGAGCGGCCGATCTCGCTGCCGACAATGCCGCCGACCACGGCGCCGGCCACCGTCGCCAGCACGTTGCCGGAACCTTTGCCCACCTGGTTACCGAGGATGCCGCCGGCGGCGGCGCCGACGATGAGGCCGGTGTCCTGATTGGCGGTGTCACCGCTGCAGGCAGGCAGCAGCGCAGGAATGAGCGCGATGGCCAAGAGCTGCGCTTTGCGCATGGCGAGTGTCTCCCCGAAGACGGTCCGTCGCCACTGCGAGACGGCCGGCCGCGCCCGCATGTGACTTTCGAACACACAGTGTAACCGACTAGCCAACGAATGTGCGCCCGGCGTGACGGAATGCGGGCCGCTTTACGGCGAATCGCATTGGACGGATGTTACCCTGCCGGCAGGTTCAAATGAACCGCCAGGCCGCCCTCCTTGGCGTGCGCCAATTCGCAGGTGCCGCCGTAGGAGTGCACCAGCTCCATGACGATCGACAGGCCGAGCCCGGAGCCGGGCTTTGTCTCGTCGAGACGCAATCCACGCTTGCCGATGCGGGCACGCTGCTCGTCGTTCAGCCCCGGCCCATCGTCGGCCACCGTGATCGACAGGCGGCGGTTGCGCGCGCGGCTGGTCGACGGCGGCACCTCGACGGTCAGCGTCACCTCGCGCCGCGCCCACTTGCAGGCATTGTCGAGCAGGTTGCCGAGCATTTCCTCCAGGTCCTGCTTCTCGCCGGAGAAGCGCGCATCCGCCAGGCACTCGACGGTGATGACGACGCCTTTGTCCTGGTGGATGCGCTGCAGCGTGCGCACCAAGGGCTCGATGACCGGCGCGACCGGCGTCACCCGGCCGATGACGCCGACACGCGCCGCCATGCGCGCCCGATCGAGATAGCGCGACATCGACTGGCGCATGATCTCGGCCTGCTCGATCACCTTGTCGCCGAGCCCGCTCTTGTCGCCGCGCGCCTCGTTGCTGATAACGGCGAGCGGCGTCTTCAAGGCGTGCGCCAGGTTGCCGACCTGCGTGCGCGCGCGGTCGACGATCGCCTGGTTGGAGCGGATCAGCGCGTTGAGCTCCGCCTGCAGCGGCTCGATCTCGGCCGGGAGATCGCCCTCGAGGGTGGTCGACGTGCCCGAGCGGATGCCGGCGAGACCGCGCTCGATCTGCCGCAGCGGCAACAGGCCGAAGCGCACCTGGAACAGCGTCACGGCGACGAGGCCGAGGCCCGCCAGCGCCAAGGCGGTGGTCAGCCGATAGCGAAAGTTGGCGACGAGATGGTCGAGCCAGTCCTGCGGGCCGGCGACGACCACCGAGAAGCTCGGCTTACCCGGCTCGTGCCCAAGGGTGTCGATCACCTCGACGATGCGCAGCGGCTCGTCCTTCGGACCCTTCGCATTCAGCCAGCGGGCGCCGCTTTCATCCGGCGCCACCTTCTTCGCGGCAGGCGACGGCCATGCCCCGGTGGCCAAGAGCCAGGCGACTCCCGCGGTGCCGACCAGGAGTCCGCCGATCAGCATGCCCGCGCCGTCGAGATACAGCAGCCGCCAGGGAGCCTGGCCATGGCGGCGGGCCAGCGCCACACTCACTAGCCAGCACAAGAAGCAGGGCAAGAGGACAAACGGCTTGATCCACATCCCGCTGGCCCACAG
>CAZOOS010000137.1:2271-6969 GCA_964581475.1 uncultured Hyphomicrobium sp. | reverse complement strand
TCTTGTACATGGCGAGCATGCGCTGCGTGACGAGGAAGCCGCCGAAGATGTTCACGGCGGCCATCGCCAGCGCCAGCACGCCGAATGTCTTGGAGGCGAGCGTATTGCCGCTCATGAAGCCGTCGACGGCGCCGTGCTCGACGGCGACGGCCAGCAGCGCGCCGACGACGATCACCGAGGAGATGGCGTTGGTCACCGCCATCAGCGGCGTGTGCAGGGCGGGCGTGACGCTCCACACGACGTAGTAGCCGACGAAGATGGACATCACGAACACCATCAGCTCGTAGACGACCGGATCGATGGCACCGCCGACCGACGCCGCGGCGGGATCGCCATTTGCCGTCAGCATCAGCATGGCGACCGCTGCGGATTTCAGGAACGCGTGTTTCATCATGCCGCTCCCTGCAGGCTCGGGTGCACGATCTTGCCATCGCGCGCGACGAGCGTGCCCTTGACGATCTCATCGTCCCAGTTGACCGCCAGCGTCTTCTCTTTCTTGTCGATCAGCGTCTCGAGGAAGGCATAGAGATTCTTGGCGTAGAGGCTCGAGGCGTTGACGGAGATGGCGCCGGCGAGATTGAGCGGCCCGAAGATGCGCACGCCGTTATGGTCGACGATCTGTCCCGGCTGCGTCAGCTCACAGTTGCCGCCGCGCTCGGCGGCGAGGTCGACGATGACCGAGCCGGGCTTCATGCTCTCGACCATGGCGCAGGTGATGAGGCGCGGCGCCGGGCGCCCGGGGATGAGCGCGGTGGTGATGACGATGTCTTGGTTCTTGATGTGCGCGGCGACGAGCTCGGCCTGCTTGGCCTGGTACTCGGCCGACATCGGCTTGGCGTAGCCGGCCGCGGTCTGTGCCTGCTTGAACTCCTCGTCCTCGACGGCGATGAACTTGCCGCCAAGCGAGGCGACCTGCTCCTTCGACGCCGGCCGCACGTCGGTGGCCGAGACCTGCGCCCCGAGGCGGCGCGCCGTGGCGATCGCCTGTAGTCCGGCGACACCGGCACCCATGACGAACACCCTGGCGGCGGGAACCGTGCCGGCGGCCGTCATCATCATCGGCATCGCCTGCTGGAACATCGCCGCGGCGTCGACGACCGCCTTGTAGCCGGCGAGGTTCGCCTGGCTCGACAGCACGTCCATCGATTGCGCGCGGGTTATGCGCGGCATGAACTCCATGGTGAACAGGGAAGCATTGCTCCCCGCCAGCGCCTCAAGCGCCGCGCGGTCGCCGTAGGGATCGAGCATGGCGATGACGAGGGCGCCCGGCTTCAGCCCCGCGAGCTCGGCGGCGGCAGGACGGCGCACCTTTAACAGGATGTCGGCGTCACGCACGGCTTCCGCCGCGGTTGGCGCGATCTCGGCCCCTTGCGCGCGCAGCGCCTCGTCGGAGAAGCGCGAGCGGGCGCCGGCGCCCGCCTCGACCTTCACCTTGGCGCCGAGGGCCACGAGCTTCTTGACCGTCTCGGGCGAGACCGCAACGCGTGGCTCGTCCGCAGCTTCGGCCGTAACGGCAATGGTGACCATGCACTCGTCCGATCGCGTGGAGGTTTCTCACGCCGCCGGGCCCGAGCGCGCCGTCACCGGCGCTCAGTTCCCCAGCGCGCGGGAGGTGGCCTTAGACCAGGAAGTAGGCCATGCCGGCGAGCAGCACGACGAGAAAGGCGATCGACACCTTGGTGAAGAGAATAAAGCTCTTGTAGGTTTGTTCGGCTTGGGCGTAGTCCATTTCCGGATTGCCGCCAGACAAATCGATCGCCACCGTGCCCCTCCCTCGGGTTTATTGGTCCTTGGTTCCCCTCGTACCTCAACCCTGGCCGGCTATCAAGCGGGGTTGGCCGAAGGGATAACCCATGAGAGCGGTGCGGTCGCAGCCTGCTAGCCTACCCGGATCGACAACGCGGCCCCCCGTCCCATGGACACATTTCAGCTCCTGCAAAGACTGGCCGCCGCGCTCGCCATCGGCCTCATCATCGGCATCGAGCGCGGCTGGAAGCAGCGCTCGGAGCCGGAGGGTGAGCGCACGGCGGGCCTGCGCACGCATGCCCTCGCCGGCCTCCTCGGCGGGATCTGGGGCGCCCTGACCCTCAACGCCGGCACCTGGGGACCGGTGGGTCTCGGGCTGGCGTTCGCCGCCTTCACCGGCGTGATCGCCACATACCGCTATCGGGAGATGCTGCGCGAAGGCGGCTTCGGGGCCACGACAGTCGTCGCTGCCATGATCGCCTTCGCCCTGGGAGCGCTGGCGGTCTTGGGCGATCCGCGCGTGGCGGCAGCGGCAGCGGTCGCCGCGACCATGCTGCTGGCACTCAAGTCGGCGTTGCATGCCTGGCTCGAACGGCTGACCTGGGAGGAGCTGCGCTCGGGGCTCGTCCTCCTGGCCATGACACTGATCCTGCTGCCGGTGCTTCCCGACCGCGAGCTCAGCCCCTGGTTTCCAGTCAACCCGCGCGAAGTGTGGCTCATGACCATCATGATCGCCGCGCTGTCGTTTGCAGGCTACGTCGTAATCCGCGTGGCGGGTATGCGCCTGGGCGTCCTACTTTCGGGACTGGTCGGCGGTCTCGTATCGTCGACGGCCGTCACCTTGAACATGGCGCACTTGGCGCGCGAGCATCCGGACCATGCCAAGACCTTCGCCGCCGCGACCATGCTGGCCGGCGCGATGATGATGCTGCGCGTGCTGGTGGTCGTCGCCGCCGTCAACTTCGCCTTGCTGCCCCGCCTCGCGCTGCCGCTCGTTCTCGGCGCCCTAGCGCAATGGGGCTTTGGCGCCGCCGTTGCCAGACACGCCGGCGGCAAGGGTCAGGACACGCCCCCGCTCACGCTCACCAATCCGCTCGATCTCGCGGCTGTGCTTCAGTTCGGTGCGCTGCTGGCGCTGATCATGGCGCTCGCCAATGGCATGGCCGCGTGGGCCGGCTCGGCCGGAACCTTCGCCCTCGCTGCCATCTCAGGCGCAGTGGACGTCGATGCCATAAGCTTGTCGATGGCGCGGCTCACACCCATCCCTCTCGATGCGACAACCGCCGCCGCGGCCATCCTCATCGCCGTCGCCGCAAACAGCATTTCCAAGTTGGCGCTGGCCTCGTTGACCGGCGGACGCCGCTTTGCCGGCCTGCTGGCGCCGGTGCTCGCCGTCACGCTGCTGGCCGGCGCTGTCGGACTGGCGGTGACTTGGTGGATCTAGCGCGTCGGCGTCGGCCGCATCGCCTACTCCGGCATCGGCACGCCGGCGGCGGCGAAGGCGCGGGCCTGGCGGTCGGCGACGGTAGCGAGGTCGAAGTCCTCGATCAGCTCGTTGTAGAGCCGGTACCAGTTCTGCTTGGCGCCGAGGTGCAGGAAGACCCCGCCGAGACCGATGGCGGCGCGATCCATGAAGACGAACTCGCGCGGCACCGCCACGGGGCCCTTCTCGCGCAGGATGCGGTGCACGCTGAACGCCTCCCTGCGGCCGTACTCCCCGGGGCTCGTGCCTTCGGCGATGACGCGCTCGCGGTCATCGAGCAGCGGGCCGTAGATGAACCGCGCCCAGATGGTCAACGCTTCGATGAGATCGGCCGATAGGCCGCGGAAGCCCCACGTCTCGAAGGCGTGCACGCGTCGATCGCGGTCGTCGGTGAGCAGCCCCAGGTAGAGGTCGATGACGCCGCCGACGAAGCGCGGCGCGAAGCTGCGGATGCAGCCGTAGTCGAGCAGGTTGATGCCGGCCGGGTGTCCGCCCTCTTCGAATACCGTGTAGTTGCCGAGGTGCGGATCGCCGTGAATGACGCCGTAATGGCTGAAGGGGAACCACCAGGCGCGGAACATGGCTTGCGCTATGGCATTGCGATCTTCTAGCGGCGCCGGCTTGTAGTCGAGCAGCTTGTTGCCTTGCAGCCAGGTCATCGTGAGCAGGCGCTTCGTCGACAGCTCGGGCAGGATTTCCGGCACGCGGATGCGTGGCTCGGCCGCAAAGATGTTGGCGTACAGCTTGGTGTGGCGCGCCTCCAGCTCGTAGTCGAGCTCCTCACGCAGCCGCGCCGCGATCTCCTTGAGGATCTCGCCCGTCTCGATGGCAGGGTTCATGCGCGCGTGAATGGAGAATACGGCCCTGAGCTGGACGAGGTCGGCTTCCACGGCCGAGTGCATGTCCGGGTACTGCAGCTTGACGGCGAGCGCGCGTTTATCGTGCGCCGTGGCGCGGTGCACCTGGCCGAGCGACGCGGATGCGGCGGCTGCCGTATCGAAAGCGGCAAAGCGCGAGGCCCAATCGGAGCCGAGCTCGGCCTGCATGCGGCGCTTGGCGAATGCCGGTCCCATCGGAGGCGCTGCCGACTGCAGTTGCGAGAGCTCGTGCGCGTACTCGGCTGGCAGCGCCTCGGGAATGGTGGAAAGAAGCTGCGCCACCTTCATCAGCGGGCCCTTGAGGCCGCCGAGCGCCGCCGCCAGATCCGCGGCGCCGCGGGCACGATCATGCTCGCCGCCGAACAGGCGCTCGCCGGCGGCACGCGCGGCAACGGCGCCGACGTTGGCGCCGACCCTCACGTAGCGCGCGGCGCGCGCCGAAAAGCGGTTTTCCTCGTTGGTCATGCTGACCGATATCGGGACGGCACGGCGCAACGGCAAGGCGCGGGTGACGTCAAACGGCGACCTGGGTACCCACCTCGACCACGCGATCGGTCGGTATCTGGAAATAGGTCGTCGCGTCCTGGGCGC
>CAZOOS010000137.1:0-2171 GCA_964581475.1 uncultured Hyphomicrobium sp. | reverse complement strand
ACCTCGACCACGCGATCGGTCGGTATCTGGAAATAGGTCGTCGCGTCCTGGGCGCTGCGCGCCAGCGCCACGAACAGCTTGTCCTGCCAGGCCGGCATTTCCGATTTCGGCGTCGACTTGAGATTGCGGCGCGACAGGAAGAACGAGGTGGCGCCGATGTCGATGTTGAGTTCCTTGCGCCGGCAAACATCAAGAATCTTCGGCACGCTCGGCGTCTCCATGAAGCCGTAGCGCGCCACGACGCGGATGAACGAATCCGTCACCCGGTCGACCGTGACGCGCTCGTAACGCGGCACGCGTGGCACATCCTCGGTGCGGATCGACAGGATGATGTTGCGCTCGTGCAGGATGCGGTTGTGCTTGAGGTTGTGCATGAGCGCGGTCGGCGCCGCGGTCGGATCGGCGGTGAAGAACACCGCCGTGCCTGGCACGCGATGCGGCGGCTTGGCCTCCAGCTTGCGCAGCAACCAGTCGAGGTCCGCCTCGTTCTTGCGCGTCTGTTTGGCGAGAAGTCGTGCACCCCGGACCCAGGTCACCATCACGAGCCCCACGCAGGCCGCCATCAGCAGCGGGACCCATGCCCCTTCGAGCAGCTTCAGCATGTTGGCGGCGAAGAACGCCTGCTCGATGAAGAGAATAGGTACGATCAACAGCGCCACCATCCACAGGCTCCAGCCCCACATCCGCCAGATGACGAAGAACGCGATCAGTGAGGTGAGAATCATTTCCGCAGTCACGGCGACACCGTAGGCTGCCGCGAGATTGCTCGAGGTCTTGAAGAGCAGCACCATAAAGATGACCGCGATGAGCAGCAGCCAGTTGACGCGGGGCATGTAGATCTGACCCGACATCGCCTCCGAAGTGTGCGTGATGCCCAAGCGCGGCAAGAGGCCGAGCTGTATGGCCTGCCGGGTAATCGAGAAGGCGCCCGTTATCACCGCCTGGCTGGCGATGATGGTGGCAGCCGTGGCCAGGATGACCATCGGGATGAGCGCCCAATTCGGATAAAGCAGATAGAACGGGTTCTCGAGCGCCTCCGGTCGCGTCAGCACCAGCGCACCCTGGCCAAAGTAGTTGACGGTCAGTGCCGGCAGGACGAACCCAAGCCACGCGATCTGAATCGGCCTGCGGCCGAAGTGTCCAAGATCAGCGTAAAGCGCTTCGGCACCCGTCACGGCAAGAAAGACCAGACCGAGGACGGTGAGGCCGACCAAGCCGTGCTTGAAGAGAAACCTCACGCCGTACCAGGGATTGAGCGCCACCAGGACGTCCGGGTTGGCGATGATCTGCACGAGCCCGCCGAGGAACAGGGCGATGAACCAGACGACGGTAATCGGCCCGAAGAAGAAGGCCACCTTGGCCGTGCCGCGCGACTGCGCAGCGAACAGCGCGATCAAGATGAGGATGGCGAGCGGCAGCACCAAATCCCCGAACGCGGGGGAGACGAGCTTCAAGCCCTCGACCGCCGAAAGGACGGAGATGGCCGGCGTGATGACAGCATCACCGTAGAAGAACGCGGCGCCGGCAATGCCGAGCCCCATGATTAGGGGCGCGCTGCGCTTGGCCACGGTTTGCGCCAGCGCCATGAGCGCGAAGATGCCGCCCTCGCCACGGTTGTCGGCCCGCAGCAGGATGAGGACGTACTTGAGCGTGACGATCAGCAGGAGCGCCCACGTGATCAGCGACAGCACGCCGAACACGGCTTCGCGGCCGGCGAAGCTCGTGGACTTGGCGGCATTGATCGCCTCTTTGAAGGCGTAGAGGGGACTGGTGCCGATGTCGCCATAGACGACGCCGATGCAGCCGACGACCAGCGTCCAGAAATGCTTGGCGGGAATCCCGTCGGGCGAGTGGTCCGCGCCCTTCGTCACCAACTGCGCTTGGGGCACGCCGGGACCTCATATTGAGTTGGCTGCACTGCAGCAAATGGCGGGCGCTTCTAACCTTAAAGCCGCTTAAGGAAAAGCCCCCATACGGGCCGAACCCCACTTGCAAGTCTTGACACTAACCCAAGATTCTGAAGCGCGAGCAAAGGCGGCGGCGGCCGGCCCGGCCCGATCGCACGGATACCGCCGTGCCGAAAAGACCGCCCCTTTATGGCCGCCGATTGCCGCCGATCAAGCCGCACCATCGGCTGCGGCAAGCTCGTCGATCATGCCTTCGATGACCTT
>CAZOOS010000136.1:0-6992 GCA_964581475.1 uncultured Hyphomicrobium sp. | reverse complement strand
TGTCCGCGAGCTTCTGCAGAATGGTATCGGGAGAGCTCGCCAGCTCGCGCGCCAAAGCGATCAAGGCGCGGTTTTCGGCCGCGTGGTCAGCGGGCCGCGTCGGGCGCCGGTTCAACTCCGCCGTCGACAGCATGGAGTGGAGTCCCGGCCGGGGCCGCGCAGCATCCACCGGTTGTTGGTTTTCTGCGCACGACATTCCACTCTCCGGCTGACTCGCGGGATGCTACTTCAGGGTCTTACTGAAGGATAATAGACACCTTTCGGGCCACGCCTAAGCGCGGTCAATAGCTGGCCGGCCATTAAGTATACCTTGTCGTGTACCTCGGCGCAGTTCCGGCCTGTCGGAATAAAGGCCTCCTCCCGCGCCCCGCTGCTGATCACCATTGGCCCAATCGCGGCCAAGTCGCGACCTAGATTGGGTGCCATGCTGCGACATGCAAGCGTCCGCATGCAAAACGGCGCCCGTAGTGGTCACGGGCGCCGTTGGCATGCATGTGATCGGGTGCGAGATTACTTCGTGACTCCGCCCTTGACGTCGACGGCAACGTTGCGCTGCTGGCCGTCCTTGGTGGCCGTGCCGTGCCAGACGCCGTTCTCGTCCTTGGTCAGACCGGACACGTCGGCGTAGCCGAGGCGCAGAAGGTGGGTGCGGGCCTGCTGCTCGGTGAACAGATTGCCCTTTGCGGCGGTGCCGGTCTCGGCGGTCGTGCCGGCGTTCGTGGCCGGTGTCTCGGCCAGCGCGGGCAGGGCGAGGCAAGCAGCCAGGGCAGCGGCAATGGCGATGGTACGGGTCATGTTCAATTCTCCTCGGGGGGTGTCGTTGGGTATGTGGCTGGCGCGCGCGCTGATCGGCGCACGAGAAAAGAAAGTGAGCGGGCGGCGAGGGATCGCCGCCCGTACGATTGCAAAGCAGCTTGTTAGATAATGTCGATCTCGGCCGGCATGTAGCTCGTGACCTCGAGGCCGACTTCCTGCTCGCGAACCTGCGGTTTGCTCCAAGTGCGCATGATGTTCCTCCATTTGAGATGGCTCAGCGACGTTGCGCCTTGCCCTGGTGGAGATGTGGCGATGCGCGCGAACACGTACCAATCACGTTGACGTGGATTTCAGCACGGCCGCTTCACATGATCGTGCGCGCCGCCATCGGAACTTAAGACACCTGGCGATGCGCCGCCGGCAACGGCGGTGCGACGCGGGCGGTTGCGTGCCTGACATCGGCGCTCGCATAAGCCCCCGCGGCATCCTGCTCGGTGCGCCACAGGTGCATGAGCATGAGCTTGATGTTGAAGGGGAGGGCTGCCCAGGCCTCGTTGAAGGCGATGGGCGCAGTGAGAACGGCTGCGGGTGTTATTTGCGTGGGCACGAACGCCGCACGACGGCGATCGTTCCCGCAGCGGTCGGCCGAAGAGTGGTTAAGCGGTGCGCAAAGGGCTAGCCCGCGAGCTTGGCCTTCAGCAAGCCGATCACCAGCGCGGTGAGACCGCCGGACACGCCGCCCGTCAGAAAGGCCGAAACGATCGTGCCGATGTCGAGCCCGGACGCTGCGGCCGTGCCGCCGAGGCCGAGCACGGCATTGAGGATCTGGCCGCCGACGCCGCCGCCCAGTGCCCCGGCGATCGTGTTGCCCAAGGTGCCGAGCCCGGTGTCCTTCGCGGAGTTGGCGGCGTTGCCGCCGACCGCGCCGCTGATGAGCTGGATGATCAGTGAGGTGATGTCCATCGGAGAACCTTCCCGGCCGCCGTCGATGTTCGACCGCTCGAATTTAGCACGGCAGCCGTTCGATGGCGCGGCTCTTGCGCACCGGACGCCAAGCGTATGGCGGAAATCATTGGTCCCGACTTAAGCCTGGGGCGTCAAATATAGCATTCCGTATTTGCCTGAATTCAACGGCATCGGGTCGGGTAGTCAGGCGACTTACGTCTTGCGGCAGCCAATCTCGCCCGGCACCGTGCCGCTGTTCGGCGTGAGCCGCTTGCGCGCGCATTGTTCCTCGAGCATCTGGCGCAAACTCGCTTCGCGATCTTGCCAGGCCGGGTTGCCTGCCAGATTCTCCAGCTCCATGGGGTCGGAGGAGACATTGTACATTTCCACCTCGTCGGGTACGGGGGCGGTTTTGACGCGCTGCTCGTAGAGCCGATTGTTGGTCCCGTCGTCGGAAGAGTCCCGCCGCAGCGGCTTGATCACGAGGTCGCGCACGCCGTCGTCTCCCGGCGTGCCGGGCTCGCTCCAATAACGCGGGTGATCGAAGTAGCGCGAATACTTCCAGACGGCGCCGTCGATCTCGGCGACGATCGATTCCACGTGGTTCGGCTGCGTGACCGAATCATAGGTGATGCCAATGAAGTTCTTCTGGTCGAGGCCGCGGCTCGGATCGTCGTCGGTCATGAAGTAGATGGGCTCGGCAGCCTGGCGCGCGTCGCGCTCGCCGCGAATGACGGACGAGAGGTCGCGGCCGACGAGCGGCAGGGCGTCGGTGAAACCCGGCGCGATCTCCTTGCGAACCGCCTCGGCGTCGACGCCGGCAAGACCGAGAATGGTCGGCGCGAGATCGATGTGGCTGGTCGGGATTGGGATCGTTCGTGCGGCTCCATTTCCCGGCGGCACGATGACGAGGGGCACCCGCAGGGCCTCCTCGTAGGCCATGTACCATTTCTGGTGGAGGCCGCCGTGCGAGCCGAGCAGGTCGCCGTGGTCGGAGGTGAAGATGATCACCGTGTTGTCGAGAAACGGTGAAGCCTCAAGCGCGCCGATGACCTCGCCGAGGTGGCGATCGACGTCGGCGTGCAGCTTGTAGTACAGGCGGTAATAGGCCTTCGACGCGAAGCTCGGCTGCATGAATGCGCTGTAGGCGTCGCGATAGGAGCGTTGGCACGACGGCTTGCCGTCGAGCTTCTCGAGCCGCGTGCGGGCGAAGAGATCGCGGTCGAAGGGCTCGTCCGGCACGTAGTCCGGCACGCTGAAGTCGTAGCGCTCCTGCGCGCGGGCCGTGAGGTTGGAGAAAAAGCCCCACAGCGCGATGTCATGCGGGTTGGTGAACGAGGCCATCACGAACCACGGGCGCTTGTCGTCGCCCGATTGCAGGTCCTGCAGCAGTTTGACTACCTGTGCGGAGACGGCCGGATCGCGCCCCTGCTTTCCCTGCGGCGCCGAGGAGCCGGAGCGTAATGGGTCAGAGCCGTGCGGCTCCGGGCCGACCCATCCCTCGAAACCGAAGGGGTCCAGCGTGTCGGCCTCGAGATAGGTTGCTTCCTTCGCCGGATCGGTGAAGCCGCTGGCGTCGTAACTGGTGATGACCTGGCTGGTGCCGGGCACCTTGAGGTCGGCTTCCGTTACGTGCCACTTGCCTTTCCAGTAGGTGCGGTAGTCGGCGGCGCGCAGGTAGTGGCCGATGGTCGGCACCGAGCCCGGGGTCAGCCAATGCATCTCCGGATCCTCGGCCGCCTTGGCGGCGCCGTCGGTGCTGGCGACGCCGTGCAGCGAGGGATAGTGGCCCGTATAGAGCGAGGTGCGGCTCGGCACGCAGGCCACGGAGGCTGCGTAGTGGCGATCGAAGGTGATGCCTCTTTGCGCGAGCTTGCCCTGTGCCGGCAGATAGGTTGCGCGAAACTGCTTCAGCGCCTCGCTCTCGTAGACGGTCGGATGACGCTGCTCGTCGACCAGGAGGAAGAGGATGTTGGGCCGGCGCGGCGACACGGTGGGCGCCTCATCGGCGGCGGCCCGGCCGGGAATTGGGGCATCGAGGCCGGCAATGCCGGCCGCCCCGGCGAGACCGAGTTTCAGGGCAGTGCGCCTGTCGACGTCACGCGGTTCGCTCATCGTTTCCCCCTGGCGCTCGTTGATCTTCCTCAAATGGCCGCGCTGCCCAAATCGAGCCGCACGGCTCGACATGATAATGGCCCGTCGGCATCCTGTTGCCGGCCGATCGTCGCCCGGGAATGCAGGTGAGTTCAACTGTAGAAATCCAGTCGCATCGCAGCCGCTTGCGCCGGCCGGAGCGCGAAGCTCCGGCGGTGCTGACCGCGGCGCACGGTCCGTTGTCACCGGCGGCGCGCGCGGCGCTGCGCTCGCAGGCTGACTTCCCCGCCGCCGTGCGCAGGGCCGCGAGCGGCATGCTCGATCTTCACCACGGCAACCGCCTGCTCAATCTGATCGTCAACGATCGCGGCCGCTTTGTCGTCGGGTTGATCGCGCTCGATCTGCACTTCCATCGCGACGCGACCGGGGTCGGCCTCACGCCCGGACGCTTGCGCCAGCTCTGCGAGGCGACCGGCACCTGCAGCCCGACGCGCGCCAGTGCGCTGCTTGCGCTCATGCGTTTGGGTGAGTTCGTGCGTGCGCAACCGTCCGCCGGAGACCGCCGCCGTCGCGAGCTCGTTCCGACCGAACGGCTCATTAGCGCTCAGCGCGAGCGTTGGCGCTGCCAGTTCGAAGCAACGGCGCACCTGCTTCCCGAATCGGAGCCGGCGCTCGCTGCGCTCGACAGCCCGCCCTTCGTTGCGGGCATGGTCCGCCAACTGTGCGCCCACTACTACGCCGGCTTTCGCCTGTTCGATGTGGTGCCGGCGCTGCGCTTGTTCGGAGAGCGCACGGGCGGGATTTTCGTTGTGCTCGCGCTGATGGCTGCCGCGGAGCAGGGCGGCATGCTGCAACGCAGGTACGCGCGCGTTTCGATTTTGGCGCTCGCGCGGCGAATCGGCACTTCGCGCACGCACGTCATCAAGCTCCTCAACGACGCCGCGGCGGAGGGCCTGGTGGAGCGTCCGGGCACCAATGGAATCGTTCTACTGCCCCGGCTTACGGAAGCCGCCCACGATTTCTTCGCCGTCGGCTTCCTGTTCCTGGCCCATTGCGCCAAATGCGTCCGCGAGGGCCATTGAGCGTGCCGCAATGTCCGGCGGCACTGGCGCCCGGGCGCCTCTCCTCCCGCGTGCTTGCTCGCGCCACGGCCGCCCGCTAGGACTGGTGCGATGAACGTGACGGGGACCAAACGCTCAGCACTGCTGCCGCTGCTGGCGAGCGCCATGTTGGCGCTCACGGGAGGCGCCGCGCTGGCCCAATCCTCCTGGGATCCGGTCGCGCCGGCCGCGCCGGCACAGCCGGCCCCGGCCGGCGCCGCCAAGCGCGATCAGCCGTTGCCGAAGGAGCCGGGTGCGCAGCCGCCGTCCCCGCCGCCGACGGTGGCGCCGTTTGCGCCGCCCGATCTCGTGGCGCCGGCCAATCCAACCGCCGGCGGGCAGGTCTGCGCCAAGGCCGATTTCGAGGCGGTGGTCGACGACGCGGCGGGTGCGCTGCGCGATCTCAACCTGCAGAACAAGCCCGCCTTCCAGGAGAAGCTGCGCCAGTTGAAGGACAAGCGCGGCTGGAGCCACGACGCCTTCCTGAAGGAGGCGGCGCCCTTCGTGCGCGACGACAAGATCGCCGTCTACGACCAGGATTCGGAGCGACTGCTGACCGACATCTCGACGCTGGGGCAGGAGGGCGCCGACGCACCGACGCCCGATTGTGCGCTGCTCGCCGACCTGAAGACGCGCATGCAGACGCTGGTCGACACGCAGACGGCGAAGTGGACGTACATGTTCTCCAAGCTCGACGCCGCGCTGGCTCAGTAGCCGCGCAATTGTCCTGTCATCCCGGAAGCAAGAGCGCTAGCGATGGCTATCCGGGACCCAGCACATGATATGTCGAAGACTCAATGTGCATTCGCGAGTCTGACGCTGGATCCCGGCTCTTCGCTCGGAATCCCTCGCTCGGCCGGGATGACAAAGGAGCGCTTCAGCTACTTCCTTACCCAGCCGTTGGGGCCGAGCTGCTCTTGCGGCTGGAAGCGCATCTTGTAGTTCATCTTGCGCGACCCGTTGATCCAATAGCCGAGATACAGATACGGCAGCCCGAGCTTGCGTGCGTATTCGACGTGCTCGAGGATCATGAAGGTACCGAGCGACATCTGATCGGCGCCCGGGTCATAGAAGCTGTATACCATCGAGATGCCGTCGGAGAGCAGGTCGCACAGCGCCACGGCTTTCAGCGGCCAGTCGTCGGGATTTGAATCGAGCGCGTTCTCCGGCTTCTCGCGATACTCGGTGACGAAGGTGTTGATGACGCTGTCCTCGACCATCATGGCGTAGTCGAGCACCGTCATGTCGGCCATGCCGCCGTCGGAATGGCGCGCATCGATGTAGCGGCGGAAGAGGGCGAACTGCTCCGACGTCGGCTCGGGCGGCACGCGGCGCGCTTCCAGGCCCTTGGCCTGATCCACGGCACGACGCATGCTCTTGCCGATGACGAACTCGTCGATGATGACGCGCACCGACACGCACGCCTGGCAGCCCTCGCAGTACGGCATGTAGGCGATGTTCTGGCTGCGACGGAAGCCGCCGCGCAGCAGATTGTCGATGAGGCCCGAGGGCTTCTCGTGCGTCAGGTGGGTGAAGAGCTTGCGCTCCTGACGGCCGGGCAGATACGGGCATGGCTGGGGGGCGGTGACGTAGAACTCCGGAAAGTGCTTTTGCTGCTCCGTCATTCGCCGAAATCCCTAGTGCAAGCTCTTGGGCCGCGAAGACGCTGTCCGACCGCATGCCGATGATAAGTGAGCGGCTAGGGCGCGATCAAGACGCCATGTGAACTTCTAAACCCTGTCACTTCAAAGCCCTAACAATCTGTATTGCGGCCCAAATAAGGGGGCTCGGCAACTCAGCCTACACCCTTGGTTTCGGTCTTGCCGTAGGAGGCGTTCTGCTCGAGGAAATCGATGATGCGGCTGGCGATATCGATGCCGCTGGCCCCCTCGATGCCTTCCAGACCGGGGGAGGAATTGACCTCCATGATCAACGGACCGTGGCTCGAGCGCACCATATCGACGCCGCTGACGTTGAGGCCGAGCGCGGTGGCGGCACGCGATGCGATCTGCCGCTCCTCGTTGGTGAGCTCGACCTTCACCGCGGTGCCGCCGCGATGCAGGTTGGCGCGAAACTCGCCCGGGCGTCCGATGCGCT
>CAZOOS010000135.1:0-7000 GCA_964581475.1 uncultured Hyphomicrobium sp. | reverse complement strand
GGCCAGTGCACACCTGGTTGCCGGACGCGCACGTCGAAGCGCCGACCGGCGGCTCGGTGGTGCTGGCGGCGATCCTATTGAAGATGGGCGGCTACGGCTTCCTGCGCTTTTCGCTGCCCATGTTCCCCATCGCCAGCGAGCAGTTCGCCCCCCTGATATTCACGCTGTCGGTCATCGCCATCATCTACACGTCGCTCGTCGCCCTGGCGCAGACCGACCTCAAGAAGCTCATCGCCTACTCGTCGGTGGCGCACATGGGCTTCGTGACGATGGGCATCTTCACCTTCACGACGCAGGGCGTCGAAGGCGCCATCTTCCAGATGCTGTCGCACGGCATCATCTCCGCCGGGCTCTTCCTGTGCGTCGGTGTCATCTATGACCGCATGCACACGCACGAGATCGACGTGTTCGGCGGCCTGGTGAACCGCATGCCCATCTACACGGCGATCTTCATGGTGTTCACCCTGGGCAACGTCGGCCTGCCGGGCACGTCCGGCTTCATCGGCGAGTTCCTGACCTTGCTCGCCGCCTTCAAGGTCAACACCTGGGTCGCCTTCCTGGCGACGACCGGCACCATCCTGTCGGCGGCGTACTCGCTCTACGTCTACCGGCGCATCATCTACGGGGCGTTGGTGAAACCGGCACTGAAGAACATTCAGGACGTGAGCTATCGCGAGATCGGCTTCCTAGCCCCGCTCGTCGCGCTGACCATCTTCTTCGGCCTCTATCCGGCGCCGATCCTCGACGTCACCGCCGTGTCGGTGAAGAAGCTGGTCGCCAGCTACGAGGCTGCTGTACGACCCGCGGCCCCGCGCGCAGCACCGGCAGCAACGTCACCGGCACCCGCGACACCGGCTCCCGTCGCGCCGGCGACGCCAGCACCAGCCCCCAAGTAGAGGATCGACCGCATGCAAGAGTTGTCGATCTACGCGCCGATGCTGCCCGAGATCGCCGTGGCGTGCGGCGCCATGGCCATCCTCATGTTCGGCGTGTTCAGGAAAGAGCATGCGCCCGGCGCCGACTTCGCCTCCGGCTGGCTCGCCGTGATCGTGCTCGTCATCGCCGCCGGTCTCGTCGTCTACCGTGGGGACGCACGCGAGGTGCTGTTCGAGGGCGCCTTCATCAGCGACGCCTTCAGCCGTTTCTCCAAGCTGCTCATCCTCGCCGGCGCCGCGCTGGTGCTGGTCATGTCGTTCGACAGCCTCGCCCGCGCCAAGCTGCTGACGGCGGAGTTCTGCGTGCTGACGCTGCTCGCCGTCACCGGCATGCTGGCGATGGTATCGGCCGGCAACCTCATCGCGCTGTTCCTCGGTCTCGAACTGCAGAGCCTGGCGCTCTACGTCATCGCCGCCATCGACCGCAATCAGGTGCGCTCGTCGGAGGCGGGCCTCAAATACTTCGTGCTCGGCTCGCTGTCGTCCGGCATGCTGCTCTACGGCGCCTCGCTGATCTACGGCTTTACCGGCTCCATCGACCTCGCCGTCATCGCCACCGTGGCGCAGGGCCAGCCCGGGGCGCAGAACATCGGCCTTATCATCGGTCTGGTGTTTCTGCTCGTCGGCCTCGCCTTCAAGATCGGCGCCGTGCCCTTCCACATGTGGACGCCCGACGTGTACGAGGGCGCGCCCACCCCGGTGACGGCCTTCTTCGCCGCCGCGCCGAAGCTTGCCGCCATGGCGCTGCTCGTGCGCACGCTGCTGCAGGGTTTCCCCGGCATCGCCGCGCAGTGGCAGCAGATCATCGTCTTCCTCTCCATCGCCTCGATGCTGCTCGGCGCCTTCGCCGCCATCGGCCAGCGCAACATCAAGCGGCTGATGGCCTACTCGTCGATCGGCCACATCGGCTACGCGCTCATCGGCCTGGCCGCATACAGCGAGGCCGGCACGCAGTCGGTGCTCGTCTACCTCGCCATCTATCTCGCCATGACCATCGGCACCTTCGCCTGCATCCTGTCGATGCGCACGGCTGAAGGGCCGGTAGAAGACATCGATGCGCTCTCCGGCCTCGCCAAGACGAATTTGTCGATGGCCTTCGTGCTGGCCATGCTGCTGTTCTCCATGGCCGGCATTCCCCCGCTCGCCGGCTTCTTCGCCAAGCTGTATGTGTTCGGCGCGGCCATCAAAGCCGACCTCATCACGCTTGCCGTCATCGGTGTGCTGTCGAGCGTCGTCGGCGCCTACTACTACCTGCGGCTCGTCAAGATCATGTTCTTCGACGAGGCGAAGGTGGCGTTCCTTCCCGTCGATCGTGCGACCGGCGCCGTCATGGCACTGTCCGGCGCCTTCGTGCTGCTGTACGTGCTGGCGCCGGCGCCGCTGGCCAACGCGGCGATGACCGCGGCACGCGCGCTGCACGTCGCCACCACCGCTGCCGTCCAATGACGCAGGCGCCGGCGGGAGTGCCGGAGGGCTGCAAACTTGTCGAACTCGACGAGGTCGACGGCACCAGCGCGGAGGCGATGCGCCGCTTGCTCGACGGCGAGCGCGGTCCGATGTGGATCATTGCCGAGCGGCAGACGTCGGGCCGCGGCCGCTCCGGGCGCGCCTGGTCGTCACAGCCCGGCAACCTCTTTGCCAGCTTCATCACCGCCCTCGACTGCCCGCCGGCCAAGGCAGGGCAGCTTTCGCTCGTCGCCGGTATCGCCGTCATCGATGCCATCCGGCGCGCGGGAGACGTTCCCGGGCTGCGCCTCAAATGGCCGAACGACATTCTCATCGGCACGGCGAAGACGGGCGGCATCCTCGTTGAAAGCACCTCGCGGCCGCCGCGGCCGGGGCCCATTGCCGTTATCGGCGTCGGGCTTAACCTCGTCTCGGCGCCCGAGGACCTGGGGAGAGCCGCGACATTTCTCGCGAACCACGCATTAGCGCTTTCGCCGCGCGAGGCGTTGTGCTTCCTGGCGCAGACCATGAGCGATTGGATCGGTATCTGGAACAACGGCGAGGGTTTCGCGCCTGTGCGTGAGGCGTGGCTGGCGCGCGCCGGCCGCCTTGGCGAGGCGCTGACCGTCAACACCGTCGGCGGTCCCGTCACCGGCGCCTTCGCGGGCCTCGACGATAGCGGCGCGCTGCTCATCGATGCCGCCGACGGCCGCCAGCTCAGCTTCTCCTTCGGCGACGTTACGCTCGCCGCGAAAGATACCGGCGCATGATCCAGCAGCAGCGAAGTGCAGGCCGCGGCTCCGGCGGCGATGAACTCGTGTTCCTGGCGCTCGGCGGCCTCGGCGAGATCGGCATGAACGCCTATCTCTACGGCTTGGGGCCGGAGGATGCGCGCCGCTGGCTGATGGTCGATTGCGGCATCACCTTTCCCGAGGGCGAATTCGATCCTGGCATCGACGTCATCCTGCCCGACGTGCGCTTCATTGAGGAGAACCGCGCCGATCTCGCCGGCATCGTCATCACGCACGCGCACGAAGATCACGTCGGCGCCGTCATCGAGCTGTGGCCGCGCCTCAGGGCGCCGGTGTACGCCACGCCGTTCACCGCCGGCATGCTGAAAGCCAAGCTCGCCGAGTACGGCAACTCGCTGCAGATCCCCATTCACGTCATCCCGCTCGATTCCAAGTTCGATGCCGGCCCGTTCAACGTCGAGCTGTTCAGCCTCGCCCACTCCATCCCGGAGATGAGCGCGCTGGCCATTCGCACGCCGCTCGGCACCGTGTTCCACACCGGCGACTGGAAGCTCGACCCGACGCCGACCATCGGCGCGCCGGTCGATGCCGGGCGCATGCAGAAGCTGGGTGACGAAGGCGTGCTGGCACTGGTCATCGATTCCACCAACGCCTTCCGCGAGGGCATCTCGCCGTCCGAGGCCGACGTTGCGCGCTCGCTCGCCGAGATCATCAAGAAGGCCCCGCGCCGCATCGCCGTGACGACGTTCTCCTCCAACGTCGCCCGCGTCAAAGCCGTCGCCGAGGCGGCGCAAGCCGCCGGCCGCAAGCTGGTGGTGGCCGGCCGCGCGTTGCATCGCGTCATCGACGTTGCCGTCGAGACCGGCTACCTGCCGAAGGACTTCCGCTATCTCGATCAGGACCAGTTCACCTACCTCGACCGCAGCGACATCGTGCTCATGTGCACCGGCAGCCAGGGCGAGCCGCGCGCGGCGCTGGCCCGCATCGCCGAGGAGGAGCATCCGGAGATCTCGCTCGACAAGGGCGATATCGTCGTTTTCTCCTCGCGCACCATTCCCGGCAACGAGAAAGCCGTCGGGCGCATACAGAATGGCCTCGCCCGCGCCGGCTGCGATATCCTCACCGACAACGAGGCGCTGGTGCACGTTTCCGGCCATCCGCGGCGTGACGAGCTGCGCCAGATGTACCGCTGGATGCGTCCGAAGATCGTCGTTCCCATGCACGGCGAGGCGCGGCATCTGAAGGCGCAGGCAACACTGGCGCGTGAGATGGGCGTTCCCACCTCGTTCACGCTGACCGATGGCGAGATCTTGCGCATCGCCCCCGATCCCGCCGTCATTGACGACGCGCCGGTCGGGCGCCTGTTCCGCGACGGCCGCTTGCTCGTTCCCGCGCTCGAGGGTCCGGTGCGTGAGCGGCGCAAGCTGTCCGTCGTCGGCGTCGTCATCGTCAGCCTCGTCGTGTCGCGCAAAGGCAGCGTGCTATGCGATCCGCAGGCCGTCATCGACGGGGTTCCCGCCGAGGACGCCGAGGGCGAGGATATGCTCGACATCGTGCTCGACGCCGTCGACGGCACGCTGCGCTCCATCCCCGAGAAGAACCGTCGCAATCCCGAAAGCCTGGCTGAATCCGTGCGTCGCTCCGTGCGTGCCGCCGTCAACGATGCTTGGGGCAAGAAGCCCATTTGCAAGGTGCTCGTGAACGTGGTCGATACTAAGGGCTGAGGTCCGGCGCCGGGCACTAAGCCGCCGGCGGGCGCGGGATCCCAGCACGCAAGGACACTAAAGGAAGCTTCGATGATCGGACGTCTCAATCACGTTGCCATCGCGGTGAAGGATCTCGCCGCGGCGACCGCCGTCTATCGCGACGCACTGGGCGCCGAAGTCACGCCGCCGCTGCCGCAGCCCGAGCACGGCGTTACCGTCGTGTTCATCACCCTGCCCAACACCAAGATCGAGCTCCTGGAGCCGATGGGCGCCAGCTCCCCCATCGCCAAGTTCCTCGAAAAGAGCCCGGACGGCGGCATCCACCACGTCTGCTACGAGGTCGACGACATCATCGCCGCCCGCGACCGTTTGCAGTCGCAGGGCGCGCGCGTGCTCGGCGACGGCAAGACCAAGATCGGCGCGCACGGCAAGCCGGTGCTGTTCCTGCACCCGAAGGATTTCTGCGGTACCCTGGTTGAGCTGGAGCAGGCCTGAGCCGCGCCCAAGGAGTACGTCCATGGACAATGTGATGGCCGTCGCCATCTACATCTTTATCTGGTGGATCGTGCTGTTCGCCGTGCTGCCTTTTGGCGTGCACACCCAGGACGAGGCGGGGAGCGTCGTCCCCGGCACGCCCGGCAGCGCCCCGGCGAAGGTGCGCATCGTGCGCATCTTCCTCATCAACACCGTGGTGGCGAGCATCGTCTTCGCGCTCGTTTATGCGGCGATCGTCTATAAAGTCATCACGCCGGAGACGTTTCCCTGGTAAGCGGGTGATGCGGCCGCGCAAACGCGCGAAGAGCAAGGTCCATTGAACCTTGCTCTTGCGCATCTTCTTTTTATTTTTGTGGTCGTGGAGCGCTTCCGCCGAATTGCAGTGCGCTCAACACGTTGGCACCTTAGCGACTACCTCGTTGGGTAGTCGTCCCGCGCCGTGTCTTCCCTAGACTTGGGCTATCTGCCACTTGTTTCTGCGGCTTATGACCCACCCTTATGGCGAGTACGTTTACTCGACACGCGGCCTTCTGTCACGCGGCTTCATGCGCTGATGCGAAAATTTTTTCGAGTTCGACGAGCTGCAATTCGCGCGTGCAATCAATGGTGCAGCGCACCCGGCGCATACGCCATTTCGTGCGCGGCAGGGCGACGGCGGTTTCGCTCAAAAACTGCGCACAGCGCCGGGCCGGCGCGGGATTGCCACTCGCCCGGTTTAACGCTACCAGCCCCGCACACCGGCCCCGCACTCGGGGGCCTGCGAGAGCCCAAAACACGCGCCGCGCGCGACCCGCGGCGCCATCCTGAAGATCGGCCCGACATGCGCCTTTCCCGCCGTTTCCCGCCCGCCAAGCCAAGGCAAGCCCGGCTGGCTGCAGGCACGCTGGGAGTGAGCCGATGAGCAAGCGCGCGCTGACCATCACTCGCGAACAGAATTTTCCTGAATGGTATCAAGTCGCCGTGCGCGATGGCGACATGGCCGAGACGAGCCCCGTGCGCGGCTGCATGGTGATCAAGCCGTGGGGCTGGGGCGTTTGGGAGCGCATCCAGGCCGAGCTCGACGCCCGCATCAAGGAAACGGGCCACGAGAACTGCTATTTCCCGCTCTTCATCCCGATGAGTTTCATCGCCAAGGAAGCCGAGCATGTCGAGGGCTTCGCCAAGGAGATGGCGGTCGTCACGCACCACCGCCTGAAGAACGAAGGCGGCAAGCTGGTCGTCGATCCCGCCGCCAAGCTGGAGGAGCCGCTGATCGTGCGGCCGACGTCGGAGACGATCATCGGCGATGCGTTCCAGCGCTGGATCAAGAGCTATCGGGATCTGCCGCTGCTCATCAACCAGTGGGCCAACGTGGTGCGCTGGGAGATGCGCACGCGCTTGTTCCTGCGCACCACGGAATTCCTCTGGCAGGAGGGGCACACCGCGCACGCCGACCGCGACGAAGCCATGGCCGAGACGCGCAAGATGCTCGAGGTCTATCGCGAGTTCGCCGAAAGCGTGCTCGCCATGCCGGTCATCGCCGGCGAGAAGCCCGCCAACGAGCGTTTCCCCGGCGCCGACAACACCTATTCGATCGAAGCGATGATGCAGGACGGCAAGGCGCTGCAAGCGGGCACCTCGCACTACCTCGGCACGCACTTCGCCGAGGCCCAGAACATCCAGTTTC